>NZ_DAINDI010000008.1:0-23294 GCF_036731945.1 Psychrobacter sp. | reverse complement strand
ATACAGGCTATCTTAGTATACTTTGCATTTATCAGTTTGTATGAGATCGGCTATCTTGTAAATGACTTATTCGCGGCACGAAAAGAGAAAGATGGTCGTCGACGCGGCCCTCAAAACGCACCCAGTATGTGGGTTTTTACGTGGATTGCTTTTCGAATAATGGTTTTTATGACCTTAACTTTTGTATTAAATATGCAAGAGGTATTGGCATGGTGGAGTTTCTTTTTAGCCTTGTCCATCGTCTTCGCTCTTCATAATATTTTTGTTGATAGTGAGTTCAAGGCGGCAACCTTTCTTTGGTTGGCTTGGTTTCGATTTATGGCACCCGTCATATTTGTGGTAGAAGATCGTTATAGGATGGGTATCGCCCTAGCAGCAGGTATCATCTATGCTGCTTTTCGTCTTTTTGGTTATCTTGATAGTAAAGGGTTGCTAAAGATGCCGGGTCGACAAAGAATTCGCTTTAGACTGGTCTTTTTCCTGATGCCTTTAACAGGGGTCTTAGCATTAGCTCCTTACGATGAAGCTCGTGGTTTTGTTCTGCTTTGTGCGGTTTATTCTTTTATCGCGTTAGCAGCTGCCAGTAGCAGTTGGTTACGTCATGGTCGTCTAGACTAAGGAGTGTTTTATGTGTGGTATTGTTGGTTTTCGCCAAGACCCATCAAGTAATATAGAAATGCGTGCTTGTATCACGCAGATGAATGATACCCTTTATCATAGAGGTCCGGATGCTGGCGATAGTTGGCTGGATGAAGCAATTGGCTTAGCGCTTGGCCATCGGCGTTTGGCCATTCTAGAGCTGTCAGAAGCAGGCGCACAGCCGATGCATTCTGTGTGTGGACGATATGTAGTTGTGTTCAATGGTGAGATATATAACCATCTGCAACTACGGCAACAGCTTAATCAAGAGGGCTTCTTACTCGAATGGAGGGGTCATTCGGATACCGAAACCATGCTCGCTTGTTTCGTAGCTTGGGGTATAGAAAAAACGCTACAAGCGATGATAGGTATGTTTGCCTTTGCTCTATGGGATAAGCAAACAAAACTACTGACTTTAGCAAAGGATAGGATGGGTGAAAAACCTTTATATTGGGGTTGGCAAGATGATAGCTTGTTCTTTAGTTCTGAGCTAAAAGCTTTGCAAGCGCACCCGACATTTAAAGCAGACATCGATCGTGATTCAATCACGTTACTGTTGCGTCACAACTGCATTCCGGCTCCTTATGGTATTTATCAAGGCATTAACAAGTTGCGATCTGGTCATTGGTTGCAGATTCCTTTAGCAGAATTGGAAACCGCTAAGAAAACAATACCTAAGGCTTATTGGAGCCTTAATACTGTCGTTGAATCAGGACTAAAAACTCCTTTTACTGGCAGTCCAGAGCAAGCGATAGGTACTTTAGAATCAGCACTTGTGGAGAGTGTTGGCAGTCAAATGCAATCAGATGTGCCACTTGGTGCTTTTTTAAGCGGTGGTATAGATAGCAGTACAGTCGTTGCACTCATGCAAGCGCAAAGCGAGCGACCAATTAAGACTTTTACGATTGGTTTTGAGGATGAAGGATATAACGAAGCAACGCATGCAAAAGCTGTGGCCAAGCACATTGGTACTGAACATACTGAGCTTTATATAACCTCTAAAGATGCTCTAGCAGTGATACCGAAATTATCGTCTATATACTGTGAGCCATTTTCAGATAGCTCACAGATCCCAACTTTTTTAGTCAGTCAGTTAGCCAGTCAGCATGTAAAGGTCGCCTTAAGTGGTGACGGGGGTGATGAGCTATTTGGAGGTTACAATCGCTACCTGATGGCTCAGCAAGTTTGGAATAAAAATCGTAAACTGCCTAGACCAATGCGACGCTTCGCATCGTCGACACTGACGGCTTTAGCGCCAAATAGTTGGGATGCTATTTTTAAAACATTCAATCCCATTATACCTAAGCGATTAAAGCTAAATGCTCCGGGTGATAAGGCTCACAAACTAGCAGGCGTGCTAAATATTGATAGTGAACAGGATTTTTACCAGTCATTGACCAGCCAGTGGCAGCAGCCTGATCAATTAGTCATAGGGGCAAAAGAACCTAGTACTTTGATAAGTGACATAAGTTGTTGGCCGCAGACAGATAGTTTTCAACATGCGATGATGGCTATGGACGCACAGACTTATATGGCTGACGATATTTTGGTAAAAGTTGATCGCGCTGCTATGGCTAATAGCTTAGAGACGCGAGTGCCGATGCTAGATCATCGTATTGTTGAATTAGCATGGAAAATGCCGTTGGATTACAAAATACGTTATGGTGAAGGTAAGTGGTTGCTCAAGCAAGTACTATTTCGTCATGTTCCTCGCCAATTGATTGAGCGGCCCAAAATGGGATTTAGACTACCTTTACATGATTGGTTGCGTGGTTCGTTACGGGATTGGGCTGAAGCGTTATTACATGAAAAGCTTTTACTACAGCAAGGATATTTTTATCCCGCACCCATACGTAGGATGTGGACAGAGCATCTAAGCGGTAAATATAATCATCAAGATCAACTCTGGAATATATTAATGTTTCAAGCTTGGCTTGAGACACAGTAATTGATATGGAATGATTCATATAGAGACCAAAATGATAAATATATTTATTATTTTGAATATAAATAGTTATTAGACTACAATCAGCAGGATACCTTTTAAAACATAGCCGTATAAAGCCAGTAAGTTAAATTAGAATGCTCCAATAGGCTCATCACAATATTATCTTTGATAATAGCCAAAACAGACATGTCATTTGAATTTTTTATTAAAAATATAGAGACAAACTAATGTCAGACCTAAGTTGGATTTATACGTATGGATTTTTAGGGACCAGACTTTTTGAATTACCTAGTCTGCTAATCTGCTTGTTGCTAATTGTTATTGTTGGATACAAGTTTAAGGTTCCCTCCAATTATCAGATAGTCCTTGCTTTACACTGCTTGCTGCCTTTTGTTCTAAATGATGTAATGTTCAGTACCTCATATATGGGCGATCAGTTTAGATACTGGGAAGGCGTGAATGCGATAAGATATGGAGAACTGGGATGGGTTGAGGCATTAACAGGGGGTGACAATGTCTTTCAAGCCAGTGCTATGCTCGCATTGTTGCCATTTCCAGCGCCAGTTTCTCCTATTAGTTTAGGATTCTATAATACTTTTCTCTATATCATTTTGTTCTTCGTTTTGTATGTCAAAAATATTTTTACAAAAGTATCCATATGGTTTTACCTCTTGTTTCCAAGCATGGCTCTATACACAGCACTAAGCTTACGAGAAACTCTGATTTTATTTTTTATGGTGCTAACGGTTGTCTATGCGCGTGAGTCTAAGATCCTTAAAAGTATTTTATTTATTACTCCTTTGTACTTAATTAAGTTTCAGAACTTTTTTATTTTAGGTCCTATTGTTTTAATGTATTTTATTTTCAATGTGGCCAAAAAGGGCATGGGGTTAGCAAAAGCAGTAACTATAAGCCTAATTAGTCTGGCTGGATTGCTGCTTGCTGCTCCGATAGCTATCCCTCAAATTAATCATTTTAGGGCCGCTATGTTTGTAGAAGATGGCGGCAAAGCGGAAGAGGTCATGCTTATTTCTGGAGCAGGAGAGTTTGTCGTTGAAGGTTTGACGTCGGGTGTTTACTTCTTGTCTAAACCGTTTTTGTGGGAAGCAAGCGGCTTTCTACCTTTGATTCAGTCTTTTGAAAATTTATTTGTACTTGCCATTTTGTTTCTGATAACTCGTAAAGCGTGGATGAAAAGCCCTGATAATCTTGCTTTTTGGTTGTTATTTATGGCTTTATCAATGTCTGTATATGGCTTAGTAGTATTTAATTATGGAACAGCGGTTCGTTATAGATATCCATTCGTTATGATATATGTCCTGTTCGTATGTGCTGACTGCGACATTCGCACCTTATTTTCTAATAAAGAGCGTCCTAATAAAGAACTTCCAATCAACTCTTTATTTCCTAAAATCAATCAGTAAAAATTCTTAACAACCTCTCTTAAAGGTATAAATATAAATTATTTATGTCTTTCTATTGTAATGCTCAGAAATATTGTCTATATTATATTTATATATTTATATATTTATATATTTGAATATACGAATATAAATTGAGTCGAATTTTAGTTTGCAATATTAATAGTGATATTTATAGCTATTATCTTTATACGATTTACATAACTAAGTTGAAAAATTATGCCTAAGAGAAAGAGGTTCCTAATATTTTCTAACTATTTGCCTCATGTATTGAATTTTAGAGGCAAGCTTTTGGAATCCATTGCTAAATTAGGCTATGAGATACATGTCGTTTCTCCTGCTTTAGATAAATATACTGCAGACTATAATGAGCTTATAGGTCGTGGATATCATATTCATCAGATTGCTATGCAAAGAACCGGAACTAATCCGGTTAAAGATATAAAGACCTTTATTCATAGTTATCAGCTATTAAATAGCGTTAAACCAGAATATATACTCTCTTATACTATAAAGCCTGTGGTGTACGGGACATTAGCGGCATGGCTGGCCAGAGTACCCTATCGCTTTGTGTTGATATCAGGATTGGGTTATACCTTTCAGCATGTAGAAGAAACCAACAAGCGTAGCATTTTACAAAAATTTGTACATGCGCTTTACCAACAAGCATTAGCAAAGTCTTCTAAGGTATTTTTTCAAAACAATGATGACTTAAATTTATTAAAAAAACTAAATATTGTTCAGTTAAGCCTTCCAACAGTAGTGGTGAATGGCTCAGGGGTAGATTTAAATGACTTCAATGTATTTCCATTACCTAGAAATGAGTCAGGTGCCGTCAAGCCGTCTTTTTTGTTGATCGCTAGACTGCTCAAAGATAAAGGAATAGTGGAATATGTCGAAGCATCCAAACAGATAAAGAGAGAGTATTCTGATGCCGAATTTCATCTAGTAGGCTCAATAGATGAAAACCCAGCAGCCATTGAGCAAGCACAGTTGGATCAATGGATAGCAGATGGTGACATTATCTATTGGGGTCAGCTTAAAGATGTCCGTCCTGCTATAGCGGCCAGTTCAGTCTATGTATTGCCGTCTTATCGCGAGGGCACATCACGCTCTGTGTTAGAGGCCATGTCAATGGGACGGGCTATTATTACGACGGATGCGCCTGGGTGTAGGGAGACGGTAACCACTGGTATAAATGGTTATTTAGTTCCCGTCCAAGCTGTTACTGAGTTAATAGAGGCCATGCGTCAGTTCATAGAGTATCCAAATCTTTATGAACAAATGGGATCGGCTTCTAGAGATATTGCGGTAGATAGGTATGACGTTAGAAAGGTAAACGCTCATATGATAGCTGAGATGGGCTTAGCGTAAGTTTTTATATTTAAACAAGTTTAAGAGGTATGGTTTTAAACACGCAAAGGTTAATTGTTTTTTAAAAATAAATTTATTCAATATATTCGTTTGTAAGAATTTATATATTTAAATTTAAATATATAAAAAGCATTATGGGTCTGTGCATATCGTGAACTGCTCTACATAGGAGGTTTAAAATGCGTAAAAGGATATTCGACGTGAGCATTGCTATAATGGCCTTGATTTTATTGCTGCCTATTTTTATCTTGGTGGCATACAAAGTTAGGAAAAATTTTGGTGCACCTGTGTTATTTCGTCAAGCTCGGTCCGGCCTCAATGGTAAAACATTTGAGATTATTAAATTTCGGACAATGAGTGATGAGAAAGATTCTGAAGGTAATCTCTTGCCTGATGAATATCGTCTGACAGAGTTTGGTAAGCAACTTCGAGCAAGTAGTCTTGATGAGTTACCCCAACTATGGAATGTGCTCAAAGGTGAAATGAGTATAGTAGGGCCGCGCCCTCAGCTTATGGAGTATTTGCCACTATATAGTGAAGAGCAGTTTAAGAGACACTTAGTTCACCCAGGTGTCACTGGTCACGCGCAAGTCAATGGTCGTAATAACATCAGTTGGGAAAAACGCTTTGAGCTGGATATTTGGTATGTTTATAATCGATCAATGTGGTTAGATATTCAAATATTATTTAAAACAGCGAGGATTGTTATTACAAAGCATGGTATTTGTGCCGAGGGAGAAGCGACAATGAGCCGCTTTACGGGTAATAAGCGCCGAAGTTATAAAGTCATCAACGCCAGTGTTAGGAGAAGCTTGTTAAGCCGCCGATATCTCAATAGGCATTTTTCAAAGCGTAATACCCATGTTTAGTTCAATATGAAAAATAAGAGGGATAATTCTCATGTTTTATCAAAACAGTGTTTAGTTCAATATGAAAAATAAGAGGGATAATTCTCATGTTTTATCAAAACAGTATTCGCTTATATAAATTATTTCCCACTTATAGAAATGCTTCTATCATTACCTCTTTATCATTGGCACTTTAAAGTGCGCTAGGATTTTTTAGCCCAGACAGGTACAATATCAGTCTCAATTAACGGTCAAAAAGAATTGACCGAGCATAAGACAGGCATGCAAAAACTTGCAGGCGCTGTCTTTAATTTTTTTCATTGCACCCTCTATTGGAGTTACTATGTCAATTGCGTCTATTACGTCAACTGCCCAAGGATCTGCTACCGTTTTGGACGGTAAAGCACTTGCTAAACAAATAGAACAGCAACTGAGTGCGCGTGTAGACGCTATTAAAGCGAAAACAGGCCGTACTCCAAGTTTAGCGACGATATTGGTCGGTGACGATCCTGCTTCTGCAACTTATGTACGTATGAAGGGTAATGCTTGTAAGCGTGTCGGTATGGATTCTATTCGTGTTGAGATGCCAAGTGCGACAACGACTGCAGAGCTGATGGCAAAAATAGACGAGCTTAATAGCAATCCAGACGTGCATGGTATTTTGCTGCAGCACCCAGTACCGGCGCATATCGATGAGCGTGCTTGCTTTGAGCAGATTGACTTGGCAAAGGACGTCGATGGTGTGACTTGTTTGGGCTTTGGTCGTATGGCGATGCAGCAGTCCGCTTACGGCTCATGTACGCCGCAAGGTATCATGCATTTATTAGAGCATCATAACATTGAGCTTGCAGGCAAAGAAGCGGTGGTTGTAGGGCGCAGTGCCATCTTAGGTAAACCAATGGCGATGATGCTATTAAATGCCAACTGCACGGTAACGATTTGCCATTCAAGAACGCAAGATTTAGAATCACATATCAAGCGTGCTGATATCGTTGTTGGCGCAGTGGGTGTGCCTGAGCTGATTAAAGCGGATTGGATTAAAGAAGGCGCAGTGGTGATCGATGCAGGTTTCCATCCAACGGATAATGGCGGCGTCGGTGATATCGAGTTGCAAGGCGTAGAAAATATCGCTAGTGCTTATACACCAGTTCCCGGCGGTGTTGGACCGATGACCATTAATACCCTTATTCGCCAAACCGTTGATGCATCTGAAAAGTCTGCTGGTCTAGACAACAGTGCAGTCAGCTAATGAAGATGCTGTCCGAGCAAAAACCAGAACAGCTATCGACAGAGAAAAATAATAACGCCTATCAAAGCAATGATATCGATGTAGCAAAGTCCAATATGGGTATCCATGAGCGCATGCAGCATATCGGTCGTGAGTTTGTCGATATCTGCCACTATATTATTTTATTTTTAATCAGTGTAGTGGTGGTTTGGACGGCTGGCAAAGAGTTCCTGTCTATTGTGCAAAAAGGCTCAGCAGATTTAAAAGATATTTTACTGCTATTTATTTATCTTGAACTGCTCGCCATGATTGGGATTTATTTTAAAACGCATCGTTTGCCAGTGCAGTTTTTGATATTTATTGCCATTACCGCTTTGTCACGCCATTTGGTGGTTGACGTGCAAGCGGTATCCGATAACTTTCATCTGTGGCTCTTGGCAACGATTTCCTTTGCCATTATGGTACTGAGTGCGTCGATTGTAATATTAACGTGGACGGCGAAGATGTTTGGGCGACCAGAAGATTATTTGGATGATCATCAAATAAGTAGTACCGAGCATCATCTACCAAGCGTTGATAGTAAGCTTTATCGTAAATAAGGTTTTTTCAAAAAACATCATTATTGAATGGCTTTCAATAAATGCTGCGAATAAATGGTTTTTAATAAAAAAGGTTTGCCAATTAAATGGCAGCCCTTTTTTTTGAAATGCTCTTAAATTATAGCCAACCCAAGCGTTTAAAGTTAAGGTATAAAAAGCTACAGAGCGAGAAGATAACGGCCATGATAACCAGATAAGAATACTCCCAATGCAGCTCAGGCATAAAATCAAAGTTCATGCCATAGATGCCGGCAATCGCTGTTGGCACCGCTAAAATACCGGCCCAAGCCGCAAGTTTACGGACCACCTCATTCTGTCCCATATTTACCATGGCGAGGTAAGTATTCATGACCACGCTAAGCATTTCATTTAAGCCATTAATCGCATCTAAAGAATGTAGTAAATGGTCATTCACATCTCGGAAATAGGGTTTCGCAGCATGGGAAAACGGCGATATCAAATCGCTTTTATCGTGATTAATAAAGAAACTACAGATATCTTGCACTGGTAAAATCACCGCCCGCATATGCACTAGCTGCGATTTTAATTCATAAAGATTTCTAAGCGTTTCTTTATTAAACTCATAGGTGAAAATGTTACGTTCTTGCTCGCGTAGATAACTGCCTAAGCGATCGGTAATCGGCATATAGTTATCGACGATAAAATCGAGAATGGCATGTAGAACAAAAATAGGCCCCATGCGCAGTTTTTCTGGGCGGCGATGGCAGTGTTCGCGCACCGGCGCATAAGAGTTCGATGGCCCATTACGAATGGTAATGAGATAGTTTTTGCCCATAAATATCGCCGTGGTGCCATAGCGAATGACATTGTCTTCAAGCTTGGCGGTACGCAGCACCACAAATATCATGTCATTGTCGTAGTTTTCAACCTTAGCGCGCTGATGATCGGCAAAGGCATCTTCAATCGCCAGCTCGTGCAGCTCAAAGGCATCTCTAACTTTTACCATGGTTTCTAAACTTGGGTCATAAAGCCCGAGCCAAATAAACTGCCCGCTATTACTTAAAGCGCGACTGACATCATTTAGGCCAATTTTATTGACTTTTTCACCGGTTTTACGCGAGTAGGCGTAGCAATTGACCACTTCATCATCGCTCGATAAGTCGATATCTTCATAGCGCTCAGAGTCGGGGTCGTAGACGGTCATAGTCTCGATCGTATCTTCGACCGTCGCATCGGCGTCGCCATAAATATAGCTGTCATAGCTGGCGTAATTGTCCAAATAAGAGCGCTCTTCGCCCATACTGGTGTCGATAAGGCTGACATTAGAGTCAGGTGTGATACGCGTTGTCGGTTTGACAATCAGGTCATCATCTTGGTTCATACCTTCTCCTTTAGTCGGTGGCTAATATTAAATAAATGTTAAATAAACGTGAAATAAAAGAAGTTATGACATGGGCTAAAACATCTTTAGCCTATTAATTTATGTCCCTCACCTTTTTTATATTGCTTCTCTGCAAACTACAATGCATAGCGTTTTAGCGTGTCGATATCCACCAAGCTTAATAAGCTTTCGTGACAGGCTTCGAGCTTTATCTGCGGGGCAATATCGAAGTCTAATGCTTCAACCCAGCGTAGCGCGCAGATACACCAGTAATCACCAGGTTGCAGGCCAGCAAAACCATATTCAGGTAACGGCGTGATTAAATCATTACCACGACTGGCAGAAAAGTTTAAAAATTCACTGGTCATCTTTGCGCAGACAGTATGCTGACCAACGTCATGGTTACCGGTATGACAAAAGCCATTGCGATAATAGCCAGTAATAGGGTCAAAACAACAGCTGGCGAGGGCAGTGCCAAGAACGTTGCTTTGGTTGATGGCAGGGTTTGGGTGGTAATCAGATGACATAAGGCTTTCCGAGATAAAAATATGCTTTAGTGTAACATGAGTCTAGCGATAAGGCCTTATCAAGCAACAGATGGTAAACGCTTTACAAGGTTTAAGTACGGTTTATGAGTCAGGCCGCTTCTTTGTTAAAGAATAAGCTTAGGAGATAATGAGTTTAATACATCATGCGTTCGCAAGATAATTAGATGGCAATTGGTGGCAATTGTCACTAGGCGAAGCTTGGCGGCTATGCTAAACTAAAGCATAAAGTGCCTTGATTATTTATCATAGTTTTCTATCGCATAAATTTTAGCGCATAAAGATACTCGTCTTATCATCCTAACTTATACTTATTACTCACCCTTTTGCGGTCACCTAGTTTGCTTATAGATAATTGGGTCAGTGATGTTGCGCGTCAAAAATACAAAACGCCTTATATCGCTGCCATTATAAATACGACCTTTTAGTACCGCATCAGTACCGCGTTTTTGGTAAGCGCTACGCCAAACAAGGATTCATCGTGTCTGTCAGTTCTGATTCTGCAAAACCTGCCCAGTCAAATACGACAAAACCAGCGGCGACTCAGCCTGCTGATAACCGTGCTGCCGCTAATGGTCTGCCATATCTTAACAACTTTGCCAGTGACGTTGCCAATAACAGCTGGCTGCTGCCTGATGGGGTCGTCGATGTGCTGTTTGAAGATGCGCATAAGCAAGAAGTACTGAGACATCAATTGATCCAGCAGCTTATTAGCCACGGCTATGAGTTGGTCAATCCGCCGATGATTGAGTTTACCGAGTCGTTATTGAGTGAAGCTTCAGAAGATTTAAAGCGCCAAACTTTTAAGATTATTGATCAGCTGACTGGTCGCTTGATGGGCGTGCGCGCCGATATTACGCCGCAGATTTTGCGTATTGATGCGCATCATGGCGGTCATGGTATTGCGCGTTATTGCTATGCAGGCGACGTCATTCATACCTTGCCTTCAGGATTGTTTGGCTCACGTACACCGCTACAACTCGGTGCGGAGATATTTGGTTGCGGCGAGCTTGCAGCTGATATTGAGCTGATAGATGTGCTGTTTAGTATGGTAAACAGCTTGGATATGAGCGCAGCGCTACATATTGACTTGGGTCATGTGGCGATATTTAAGCGTTTGGCAGCATTGGCTGAGTTGTCGGATAATGACACCGAGCAGTTGATGCATCTTTATGCCAATAAAAATTTGCCAGAGCTAAAACGTGTCTGCCAGCTACTGACAATGGGTAATGATTTTTACGCATTGGCGCGCTTTGGTCATGATATGGCAAAACTGTTAGACACGCTGTCAGATAATGCCAAGCAAGATACGCATATCGTGACGGCTGTCGATGAGTTGCAACGTCTAAAAGCCCATTTAGAAACGCAGTGGCAGACGCCAGTCAGTATCGATGTGACCGAACTGTCGGGCTATCATTATCATACAGGTATTATTTTTAACGGCTATATCAATAGTGAAACCCAGCCGCTGGTGCGTGGTGGGCGCTTTGATGGTATGCAAAGTGTTGGTCAATTAAGCGCAAAGCAGCCCCGTCAAGCGACAGGCTTTAGTATGGATGTCAGCCGTTTGCTGGCGCATACTCAGCTTGAATCACCGATTATTGTATTGGTTGATTACGAGGCATTACAGCAGGCTGATACTGATAAAACGCAAATGCAGAATCTATTACAACAAGTCACAAGCTTACGTCAGCAAAGTTACCGAGTCACTATGCCATTAACGGCTGATGACCGTCCAGCAGCGCTGACGCACCGTTTAAACTTTGTAGATAATGAGTGGCGGCTAGAAGCGGTTTAAATTTAAAAAAACCGTTACGCTCACAACCAGTTTGCATAAGGCTCATTTATTGAAGCTTATTTATTAAATTTTGAAAAACAGACAGTGAATAACATATCATTTCTTAGTGCTAATTAAGTTTTGCTAGGTTGTTTTAAAATTATTGCTGCACACACCTCAATACATAAAGGTAAGGATTAATCATGGGTAAGAATGTCGTAGTTTTAGGTAGCCAATGGGGCGATGAAGGTAAAGGTAAAATCGTTGATTTACTGACCGAAAAAGCCTCAGCCGTTGCACGTTTCCAAGGTGGCCATAATGCCGGTCACACCTTAGTTGTCGATGGCAAAACCACCATCCTACATCTGATTCCTTCAGGTATCTTGCGTGAAGGCGTAACCTGCTTTATCGGTAACGGCGTGGTGCTTGCACCTGACGCTCTATTAAAAGAGATGAAAGCCCTAGAAGACAAGAACGTGCCAGTCCGTGAGCGCCTACGTATTTCACCAAACTGTCCATTGATTATGCCTTACCATGTCGCGCTTGACCAAGCACGCGAAGCTAAGCGCGGCACGGGTAAAATCGGTACCACAGGTCGCGGTATCGGACCCGCTTATGAGGATAAAGTTGCGCGCCGTGCAATTAAACTTGCTGACTTGTTCCGTGATGACTTAGAAGAAAAACTACGCAATCTAATCGAATATCATAACTTCCAGTTGACGCAGTACTATAAAGTGGACGCCATTGATTTTGATGAAACCTTTAAGCTTTGCCAAGAGTGGCGCGAAGAAATCAAAGGCATGGTTACTGATGTAACAGAAGACCTAAACCAATTACGTCTTGCTGGCAAAAACTTAATGTTTGAAGGTGCGCAAGGTACCTTGCTTGATATCGACCACGGTACTTACCCGTTTGTCACCAGCTCTAGCGTCACCGCGGGCGGCGTATCGACTGGTACCGGTATTGGTCCATTATATTTAGACTATGTATTGGGTATCACTAAAGCGTACACCACGCGCGTTGGTAGTGGCCCGTTCCCAACTGAATTGTTTGATGATGTTGGTGCCCATTTAGCCAAAGTCGGTCATGAGTTTGGTGCAACCACCGGCCGCGCGCGTCGCTGTGGTTGGTTTGATGCCGAATCATTACGCCGTGCCGTGGTACTGAACTCTATGTCAGGTATCTGTCTAACCAAGCTTGACGTGTTAGATGGACTAGAAGAGCTATTAATCGGTGTTGGTTATAACTTACCTGAGACGGAGTGTGCTGGCGCGCATGATGCTGAATTCTATGAGTCAGTCACGCCTAAGTACGAAACCCTACAAGGCTGGAGCGAGTCAACGGTTGGTATCACAAGCTATGACGACCTACCAGAAAACGCCAAGATTTACATCAAACGTATCGAAGAATTGATTGGTTGCCCAGTTGATATCATCTCAACCGGTCCTGACCGTGAAGAAACGATTGTATTACGCGATCCGTATGATGCTTAATTGGTTATAAAGATATTGTCTGTTTTATTTACAAAACCCTGATGCCAAACATTGGGGTTTTATTTTTGGTAAATAAGAAGATTGATGAGCGGTAAAACCTTGCTCAATTTATCTTTGTGTAAGTTATCGCCATAAATTAATCCTATCATTTATACGCTTAATCATTATAATAGGCAACAATCATTCGCTGAGCACGGTATCTTTGCACCGCTTATCCGCATTGGAAAGGCATAATCAAGTGCGCTTAGTGTAGTGGTCACAGACAACATAAATTTTTTTACTTATTATATTAGGAGCTTTTCATGGCTAACGAACGTACTTTATCTATCATCAAACCTGACGCAGTAGCTGGCAACCACATCGGCGCTATCTACGACCGTTTTGAAAAAGCGGGTCTAAAAATTGTTGCCGCTAAAATGCTACAACTTGATGATGAAAAAGCAGGCGGTTTTTACGCTGAGCACGCTGAGCGTCCATTTTACAATGACCTAAAATCTTTTATGATGTCAGGTCCAGTATTGGTATCAGTGCTAGAAGGCGAAAACGCAATCGCTAAGCACCGTGAAATCATGGGCGCTACTAACCCAAAAGACGCCGCTGAAGGCACTATCCGTGCTGACTTCGCTAGCAGCATCGATGAAAACGCCGTTCATGGTTCAGATTCCGCTGAATCAGCAGCCCGTGAAATCAGCTACTTCTTCAATGAAGATGAAGTTTGTGCACGTACGCGTTAATAGCAGCAGTTATTGATAATCGCTTTGATGCTGGTTATTGATAATTAGTGTAGCAAGACGGCTTATATCTTTTGGTATAAGCCGTTTTAGCTATAATAGTTTGATTCTACATTGAAATCCTTAAACATCTGCCTCATTATTAGTTTTACAAGCATAATCAATCCCTTATCAGCATATTGTCATGATGTTTTTATAAACTTTAAGTGTTTATAGATATTTTGATAAAAGAAGCGGATAAAAATGCGCTCATAACGGATTGCTTATGCCCTCATACATCAGATGTATGATTAACTGGCAACGCCCATCTCAATAATTGCAGCGCTTATTTTAGTGGCTGCAAAAAGGTTACCTATTATGTCCACTCTCGAAACTCCTATCCAACATATCCCAGCACAGACTGCTAAAAAGCCTGCCAATAGCATCAAGCTTGTCGATGAAGCACAAGCGAAAACCAACTTATTGGGCATGACGCAAGCACAACTGGCGGATTATTTCAAAAGTATTGGCGAAAAGCCGTTTCGTGCGACGCAAGTGATTAAATGGATTTATCAGCATGGGGTGACCGATTTTGAGCAAATGACCAATTTGAGCAAATCCTTGCGTGATAAATTATCCGCCCATGCTTGTGTCACGCCGCCAAAAGTGATTCATCGTCAGTATAGCGATGATGGCACGCGTAAATGGGTGTTTGAAGTCACGGGCGGCTCATTGGTTGAGACGGTATTGATTCCGGCCGATGATAGCAAACTAAACGGCCGTAAGACTCTTTGTATCTCCTCGCAAGTCGGCTGCGCGCTAGACTGTAGTTTTTGCAGTACTGGTAAGCAAGGTTTCGAGCGTGATTTAACGCCTGCTGAAATTATTGGGCAGTTATGGGTAGCGAATGCTTCTTATATGAGCGATGATAATGACAGTTTAGACAACGTTGACCATAGCTTATGGGAAAACAACGTCACCAACGTCGTGATGATGGGCATGGGTGAACCTTTATTAAACTATAAACCCGTGGTTGGCTCAATGGAGCTGATGCTAAGCGATCATGCTTACGGTTTATCAAAACGCCGTGTGACGCTATCGACTTCAGGTGTGGTGCCAAAAATGTACCAATTGGCGCAAGATATTGATGTGGCATTGGCGATATCCTTGCATGCGCCAAACGATGAACTGCGTAATGAGCTGGTGCCGATTAATAAAAAATATCCATTAGATGAACTGATTGCTGCGGCAAAAAACTATGTTTATGATGTCAATCCGCGTCATAAGAAGCATGTCACTATTGAATATGTCATGCTTGATGGCGTCAATGATAGCAACGAGCACGCCCATCAGCTGGTGGCATTATTAAAAGATTTGCCAAGTAAGATTAACCTAATTCCGTTTAACCCGTTCCCGCATGCGCCGTATGATAAATCGAGCAATAACCGCATTCATGCCTTTAGCGATATTTTAAGCCAAGCGGGTTTTGTGTGTACCATTCGCCAAACGCGCGGTGACGATATTGATGCCGCTTGTGGTCAATTGGTTGGACAAGTGGCGGATAGAACGCGGCGCTCCGCAGCGTGGCAGCAAAGTATTAAAGATCGAGAAACTGTTTAACGCCGTTTTTATTGTCCAAAGTTAGGAAGTTAGGATTGAATATGTGCTGATTGACAATTAGACAGGTAAGAGAATGAATTGAATTGCTTAACTGTCTTTTTTCTCTCACAACGGTAATAAAATGTAGTTACGGGCATCAATAACAAAGAGCAGCACAATTAATATCAACTAAATTGTACTTATAGGTGCTAAATCTATTAAACTGATGCCTCGATGATCGAACGCATTGACCCACAGTTTTATGATGGCGGCTATGATGACTTTTAAAAATCTTTGTCAGTTCAAATATCAGACCTTACTTTTTCAATCGGCGCAGCAATCAGCTGCCAGTATTGCCCACATGCGTGGCGCAAAAGTTATTTTGTTAGCCAGTGCGCTAAGTGCTTTATTATTAAGTGGTTGTCAAAGTACGACGACCACAGACTTGATTGGTAATGCTCCTTATCAAACGTCGACGCGCCCGAGCGACAATCGCAATTTAGATCAGCAAGAAATTGCTCGCGTTCGCACGTCACTTGCTGCACAATATATCCGCAAAAATGAGCTCGATACCGCCCAGCGCCAACTTGAAAAAGCCTTTGCTGCTGATAGCCGTTATGCGCCCGCCTATGATATGATGGGCATTTTGTTGCAGCAAGAGGGCAGTCGCCTAAATCTTGTAAAAGCCGATCAGTACTTTAAAAAAGCCATTATGCTAGATAAAGATTTTGATCAAGCGCACAATAATTACGGCGTTTATCTGTCGCAAATGAAGCGCTATAAAGAGGCGGCGGAGCAGTTTGAGATTGCAGGGGCGGCGCTTGGCTACGAAGGCCGGATTGGGGCGTTAGAGAATTTAGGGCGCACCTATCTTCAGCTCAACGATCATCCAGCCGCTGCTAAAGCATTTTTGCGCGCATTAGATGGCAACCGCAACAGTGTGATTGCGCATATTGAACTGGTTGATTTGCTACTTGAGCAGCAACGTGTACAGCAGGCTCAAAGGCTTTATGATGAAACCTTGCTACTGGTACAAGGGCAGGGTATTAGCCCGCGTTTGCTATTACAGGGTATCAAACTTGCAGCGGCACAAAATAACATCGCAACGCGCCAGCAATTGGCTCAGCAGCTTTTATCCGCTTATCCGCTAAGCGATGAAGCAAAACAACTTAAGATTTGGCTTAATAATCCAGAGGCACCATGGAAATGACCACCCCATCATCAAACACTCAATCTAACGCTCAGGGATCATTTGGTGCCATGTTGCAGCAAGCCCGTAAAACCAAACAAGTCAGTTTAGAAGAGGCCGCTGCCGAATTATTTATTTTAAAACGTCATTTACAAGCGCTCGAAAATGAGAATTTTGCGGATTTACCACAAGCGGCGTTTGCACGCGGTTTTGCGATTAATTATGCTAAGTTTTTGGGTTTAGACCCCATAAAAGTAGCGAGCAGCTTTGATGCTGCTTACCCTAATGAGCTAAAAGCGCGCGCCCCTCAAAATATTGAGTCGCCACTACGCCCGATGGGTACCTTGCAGCGTGATACTCACAACCGTATTCGTTTTAATCCCTTGTTAATAATTGCGGTGATTGGCGTTATTATTTTAGCAATTTTCTTATTTCGCATGGTGTCTAACGCCAGTAAAGACAATAATGAGCAGCCAGTAACGACCAGCGAAGACATCTCAGCGCTAGAACAAGCGCAAGGCGCGGCGATTGATACCGATAGCAATGGCGTTGGTGCGTCTGGCTCGGCGCTGAATTTGGGCGGTGAAAGTACGGCAGCTGCTACGCTCGACGTGAAGCTGACTGATGCTGCTGTTGTGGTAATTACCGATGCCTCGGGTAGCAATTTAATGAATGGCTCGCAAACTGCTGGCGATTATAAGTTATCAGGTACACCGCCTTTTAATGTACAAATTGATAATGTCAAAAATGTCAGCTTACTGCTTAATGAAGAAGCGGTGGCGTTAGACAGTTATACCACAGGTACGCAGGCCAGTTTTGAGCTGGCGCCTTAATATTTAATATCTATTAAACTTAAGACAATGATTGTTCTTAACAAGCTGTTAGCGTTAAAAGTAATGTTGGTTTCCATATTTTAGTTTTAATTCGTTCCAATTTGTTCCAATGAAAGGGTTTGTCTATGTCAAAGTCAGCGCCTATTAATCGTCGTCTTACCAAAAAAATACATGTTGGTGATGTCGCAATCGGCGGCGATGCACCGATTAGTGTGCAAAGCATGACCAATACCGATACTTGTGATGTAGAAGCGACCGTTGCCCAAATCGAGCGCTGCGTCGAAGCGGGTGCGGATTTAATGCGCGTGTCGACCCCAACGATGGACACCGTCAAAGCCTTTGCCGAGATTCGTAAGCGCGTCAGCGTACCACTCATTGCAGACGTACATTTTGATCATAAAATCGCCCTAGCGGTTGCGGCAGCGGGCGCCGATTGTCTGCGTATCAACCCTGGTAATATCGGTAGCGACGCCAAAGTCCGCGAAGTGGTTGCTTGCGCCAAAGATTATAATATTCCGATTCGTATTGGTGTTAATGCAGGCTCATTAGAAAAAGACATTCAGCGTAAATATACCGAGCCAACGGGCGAGGCGATGCTTGAATCAGCGATGCGCCATATCGATATATTAGAGCGTTTAAACTTTGATCAATACAAAGTCTCTGTAAAAGCCAGTAATGTATTTTTAACTTTAGATGCCTATCGTCTGATTTCTGCGCAGATTGACAATCCGCTGCATTTAGGCGTCACTGAAGCGGGCGTGTATCGTACTGGCGCGGTGAAATCTGCCATTGCCTTAGGCGGGCTGTTATTAGATGGTATCGGCGATACCATTCGTATCTCTTTAGCGGCTGAGCCAGAAGAAGAAATTAAAATCGGCTTTGATATTTTAAAATCGCTCAATATCCGCTCAAATGGTGTTAATTTTATCGCTTGTCCAAGCTGCTCGCGCCAAGAGTTTGATGTGATTAAAGTAATGACAGCATTAGAGTCGCGTTTAGAAGATATCCGTGAGCCGATGAATTTGTCGGTGATTGGCTGTAAGGTAAATGGTCCGGGCGAAGCAAAAGAAGCAGACATTGGTATTGTCGGCGCGGCACCAAAATCACTGGTCTACCGTATGGGCGAAAAAAGCCATTTGATCGACACCAATAATCTGGTCGATGAAATCGAAGGCATGGTGCGTGCGCATGCCGAAGATTTGGCAAAAAAACGTGAGAATGAAATTATTCGCGTAAAATAAGTCGTCACCCTGATGTATTTTCTGATTAAAATAAAGCGCGATTAGCAATAAAAACCGTCATTACCAATAAAAAGTATTAGAGATAGCTTGTTAAAAATTTAAGGATGCGACCGTATTATGATTAAAGCAATCAAAGGGTTTAATGATATTTTGCCTGACCAGTCTGCAAAATGGCTGCATTTAGAGTCGATATTGGCAGATGTATTGGGCAGATACGGTTATGAGCATATTCGCCTGCCTATCGTTGAGCAAACCGACTTGTTTGCGCGGGCTATCGGCGGTGCCACTGATATCGTCGAAAAAGAGATGTATAGCTTTACCGATAAGTCTGAGCCACCAACGCCATTGGCATTGCGTCCAGAAGGCACGGCAGGGGCAGTACGCGCGGTGATTGAGCACAATTTGCTGCGCGGTGATACGCCAAAGCTTTGGTATATCGGCCCGATGTTTCGCTATGAGCGTCCGCAAAAAGGTCGCTACCGTCAGTTCCATCAATTGGGTGTCGAAAGTTTTGGTAGTGCGTTACCGGATGCTGATGCCGAGCTGATCGCTATGACGCATTTGATGTGGCAGGAATTGGGTCTAAAAGACGAGATGCGCTTAGAGCTCAATAGCTTGGGCGAGCTTGATGAGCGTCATGCTTACCGTGAAGCATTGGTTGCATATCTAACTGACAAACAAGAGCAGTTAGATGAAGACAGTAAACGCCGCCTGACGACCAATCCATTACGTATTTTAGACAGTAAAGAGGCGAGTACCCAAGCGCTATTGGCAGAAGCGCCAAAGCTTTCTGAGTTTTTGGGTGCCGAAAGTAAAGCGCATTTTGAACAAGTGCAAGCGTATCTGACCGCACTTGGGATTGAGTTTGAGATTAATCCGCATTTAGTACGTGGTCTTGATTATTATAATAAAACCGTATTTGAGTGGGTCACTGATAAGCTTGGTAGCCAAGCGACCGTTTGTGCGGGTGGCCGTTACGATGGTTTGGTTGGCCAGTTAAAATCTATCGGCACCTCTGATGATAAAGCAGTGAAATCTGAGCCAGCCGTTGGTTTTGCCATGGGACTTGAGCGCTTATTACTGCTTATCGACGCTGTGGCACCGATTGCAGAGCTGCCAGCTTGTGATATTTTTGTGGTTGCCCATCCAGAAGTTTATAGTGCGGGTATCAATTATGCGCAAGCGCTGCGTTATAGCCGTCCTGACCTACGCGTAAAAATGGCGAGCGCAACCAGCTTAAAAGCGCAAATGAAAAAGGCGGATAAATCGGGCGCGGCGTTGACAGTAATTATCGCCCAGCAGGAGCTCGATGATAATACCATTAGTATCAAAGACATGCAGACGGGTGAGCAAAAAACAGTCGCGCAAGATTGGTTGTCAACTAAAGACAACTTCGTTCGTTAATAAGCGATTGTGGTTTTAGCATTAAAAATTTCATATCAATTTTATCAGGTAAAAATATATGGCTCTGACACCCAATTCGCCAAATGCAGACAATTCAATGCAAGCGTTAAAGCAATATGGCAGCTATATTGTCACTGCGATTTTATTGGCGTTAGCAGCCTATTTTGGCTGGACGTATTGGCAAAACAACCATGCGCGCGTCGATACGGTCGCCGCCGACCATTACGCCGATATTCAACGTTTAAATGAAGAAGTTAGCCTGGCGTCACAAAATCCAGACTTAGAAGCAGAAGCGCAAGCGTCACTGACTGAAAGTCGTAAAAAGCTAGATAAAGATATTGATGCTCTAGTAAGCACCCATGGCAATTCAGTCTATGCGTGGCAAGCGCTAATGATTAAGGCACGTCAACAAGTGGATAGCGATGATTTTAAAGGTGCGGGTGAGACCTTTAAAAAGGCACTGGCAATCGATTTAGGAGATGCAGGTCTACAAGCGATTACCCGTCTGCGCTATGCCAAAACACTATTGGCAGCGGGCGATGCCGATGCTGCTTTAGCTGAAGCTAATAACGATATGCCAAGCTCGTTTGAGGCAAGCCAGCAAGAGCTATTGGGTGATATTTATTTGGTGCAAAATAATAAAGACGCGGCGATTAAATCTTACAATAATGCTTGGGAGTTGTTACGTAGCCGTCAAGAAACACGTGCAGTATTGGCATTAAAAATGGAAAGTCTCGGTATCGTGCCTGAACCTATTGCACCGCAAGCAGGGCTTATCCAAGAACCTGCTATGCCTGCCCAGCCAGTCGTAGCCGAAGGTGAAAATGCGGCAGACAATAATAAAATAGGAGCTGGCGCATAATCCAGTTGTTAAAAAGATACCAAAACCAAATATTAAAAAAATAGCAAAAGCGCTAATGTGATAATAAAGAAAAATTGCAACACGATAAAACGTTGTACAAACCCTTTTAAAACTAAGTAGCGCAGTGAGTTAAAAAGGTAGTATCAATCATAAGTGCTTATTTATTATACTTATTATTGTGTCCCGTTTACTTACTGCTAACTAATTTATTCATTATTACTTTATTGGTAGTGAGAACCTATAATGACTCAAGCTATTCGCTCAAACAAAACGATAAATGTTAAGACAATCAAAACGACGGCCATGCATGTCGCCGTCATCGCAGTGATGGCAACGGCAGTCGTTGGGTGTAATCGAGGTATCAAACCAGTCGTCAATGAGCCTGTAAAGTTGGTACAAATTGCGCAGCCAATTAGCGTGCTGCAGCCGGTTTTTAGTACCGATGTCGGTAGCAAAAAAGCCAGTAGTAAAGATCCTCTTAGTTTGCAAGTCGGCTATGCCAACTCGCAAATTGTGACGGCCTCACGCGGTGGTGATTTGACTGGCTTTGATAGTAAGGGTCAGCGCCTATGGTCGGTCAATGTGGGCGATCAAATTACCGGCGGCGTGGCATTAGACGCCCTTAGTCAGACGGCTATTGTTAGTACACGCAGCGGTTTGGTGATGGCATTTGATAGTACCACTGGCGCCAAGCGCTGGCAGCAGCAATTAACCGGTACGGTTTTGACCCCAGCGTTAATCAGCAATAACCGAGTAATTTTATCAGCCAATGATGGTTTCTTGCATGGTCTGTCGCTACAAAACGGTCAATCTGTTTGGCAGTTTGCCACCCAAGTACCTCCTATCAGCGTACGCGGTACAGCAGCGCCGACACTATTAGATGATAAAACCGCATTATTAGCAACGGCTGACGGTCGCTTGCATGCTATTACTATTGATAATGGTCTACCGCAGTGGTCACGCCGTGTTGGCGTCGGGGCGGGCAGTAGCGAAGTTGAGCGCATGAGCGATGTCGACGGCATGCCGATTGTTGATAGCAATCAGTTATTTGCCATCAGTTATAGCGGTCAGCTGCTCGGTATTGACTTAGCCTCGCGTCAAGTCATGTTCGTCAATGAGCTTGCCAGCTTAAAGTCACTTGCGGTCAATAATCAGCAAGTTATTGCGACCAGTTTAGACGGTAAAGTGGTCGCTTATAACCGCAATAATGGCGAAGTGTTGTGGGAAAGTGAAGAGTTGGCTTATCGTCACCTCACCAATCCTGTCATGATTGGCAATTATATTGCGGTCGGCGACTTTGATGGGGTGGTACATTTATTTGACCCTGCAAGCGGCAAAATCGTTAGCCGCGTGCAAACCAAAGGTGCTTTGACCAATTTGCAAGTACAAGGTAGTCTATTAATGACCCAAAGTACTTCAGGACAAGTAGCGATTTGGCAATTAGCACGCTAGGTTTGTTATAAGAGAAGGCTTATTTAAACGTCTATGTTTTAAAGCCATGTTTTAAAGCGATTGGTTAAAACTAGGCGCAAAATAAGACGTTAAATAAGCAGACTGATATGAGAGTTAAAAAACGCTGCTTTGTCAGCGTTTCGTGCCTTGTGTAAATTGCTTGTTTAAGTAGTGGCTTTCGCGTACTCTATGCGACCGATACGTGTTAGGCGCTAATTGTATAAGTCATGACGGTTGATTGGTCATGATGCTTATATGTCTGGATTATCTATACTTTAAGCGACCTATTAACCATTATTTATAGCAACTGCTTAACGCAAAAAGCCCACTGTTATTTGCCATCGTTTTATCTTTATCATTTATTTAAATTCGCGGTCGAGTAGCTTTATTATTCTTAATATAAGCGTAAACGCAGCCCCCGCCATTGTACACATCACTGTGTCTTTCACTGAGAGTAACCCATGAGTATCAAGCCTGTGGTCGCCTTAATTGGCCGTCCAAACGTCGGTAAATCTACCTTATTTAACCAGTTCACTAAAAGTCGGCAGGCATTGGTTGCTGATTTATCAGGGCTGACTCGTGACCGTCAATACGGTGATGCGACTTACGAAGACAAATCCTTTATCGTAGTCGACACCGGCGGTATTGGCGAAGCTGACGATGGCAGCGGCAACATTGATGACTATATGTCTGAGCAGTCGCATACCGCCATTCATGAAGCCGATATTATCGTTTTTGTCGTTGATGCGCGCGCCGGTATGATTGGTGCCGATGCTGAGATTGGTAAGTT
>NZ_DAINDI010000007.1:60856-66586 GCF_036731945.1 Psychrobacter sp. | reverse complement strand
ATTTTGACAAATAAGTCTATTTCATAAAGTAATTACAAATCAGACAAGCGTAAAAAAATTACTTAGGCTGTTAGACAATTATCACTACTTAGTTTAGCGAAATGCTGACAGCCAATTAAGTTGGACGCTTTATCAAAAGGAGTTTGATATGAGTTTTAAAATTGAAAAAATCCATCACGTGGCCTATCGCTGTAAGGATGATAAAGAAACCGTTGGATGGTATAAAAAATATCTCAATATGGATTTTATCTTAGCATTCGCTGAGGACCATGTCCCCTCGACCAAAGCCTTTGACCCTTATATGCATGTGTTTTTAGATGCCGGTAATGGCAATGTCTTGGCGTTTTTTGAAGTACCCAATCAACCTGAAATGGGCTTTGACCCCAATACACCAAGCTGGGTACAACACCTAGCCATGAAGGTAAAAGACCGCGATGCCTTAATAGCGGCAAAAAAGCATTTAGAAGCAAATGGTATTGACGTGGTTGGCGTGACCAATCACGGTATTTTTCATTCTATCTATTTCTTTGATCCTAATGGCCATCGTATGGAACTCACCTACGATGATGTTACCTCAGAAGAAAAAGTCTCGATGATTACGGAAGAGATGAAGCACGAGATGCTATATGAATGGTCACGTACCAAACGTGCACCCGCTCATACGCAGTTTTTACACGCAGAAGAACTCGCTGAAGCAAGAGACGTGGCGCCCGTTGGTGAGTAATAGCGTCAATTTATGCAATAGTTAAAACTTACTTTATTCACTAATTAAGTTAGATAGCAAGTTTTGACTAGGCTATTTGATAGCGTCGCGCAATGGCTAGTATTTGCTCAACCCCGTTATGTTGCTCACTCATTGGTAACTGCTCGGTGGTACCAATGATGGTAATGGCATATTCTAATGGCAAGCTTTCAGCAGATGGTTTGTCATTAGCCGTTAGTTGATTGTTACTAAGCGGCTGATTAGTAGTATTGCTTTCTAGTGGCGGCACAAGCACTGGAATGGTAATGGCATTAATCCCCATCAGCATATCACCGGTAACCGTGGCATAGCCTTGGGTAAGAATTTTGGCGCGCAACTGGTTAAAATTCTGCCATCGCTCTGCGATAATGTCATTATCATTTGTCTGCCATTCAGAGATAACCAATGGCTTAATAATCGTTTCTGGCTGATAACTGGCAAACAGCTGCCCTGTCGCTGATGTCGTCAATGGCATACGCGAACCGATACGAGTGATGATACTAATCGGGCTGTCTGGCTCAACCGATTGAATGATAATCGGACCTTCGCTAAACCATTTGGCAATTTGAACCGCACAGTTTATCGTGTCTTTAATCTCTGTTGCCACATGCGTCAGGCGCTCTAATAGATTGTGTTGATTGAAGTCCGCATGCCCAAGCGAATTTCCTCGAGCGCCAAGCCCATAACGCCCATCACTTAGCTTACGTGCATAATTTTTACGAATAAGGCTGACCAAGTAGCGATGACACTTTGCTGGATGCATTTGTACAGCTTGAGCGACGTCCTTTAACATCATAGGCTTATTTTGATCGATAAGAACATCTAACACCGACAATCCAACCTCAAGTGACTGCACGCCACCTTGGTTTTTATTGGTAGTAGGATTGTCTGGCAGGTTTTCAGATACGGGCATGTTTTGCTCAATTAATTATTTACTTTATCAATAATTATACCCATTTATATACCCAACAAGACAACATAATAAAAGGAATAAATAATGATGACATTTTATGGCTATTTTCGCAGTAGCACGTCTTACCGTACGCGTATCGCGATGAACCTAAAAGGCTTAGATTATGATTATATTGCGATTAATTTGGCGCAAGATGAACAATTAAAAAACGAATTTTTATCGCTTAATCCACAAGGATTGGTACCTGTTTTACAAGCCGATGACTTGCTGTTATTTCAAAGTCCCGCTATCTTAGAATGGTTAGAAGAGGTTTATCCTAAAAATCCATTATTGCCTAAAGACGCTGCGGGGCGTATGCAAGTACGGGCGTTAAGCGCAATGATTGGCTGTGATATCCATCCGCTTAATAACCGCCGTGTTTTACAATATCTACGCAATGAGCTGTCGGTAGATGAAGCTGAGGTCATAAAATGGTGTAATCGCTGGATAAGTGAAGGTTTTGCTGCGTTAGAAAAACGTCTGGTCGCTGACAAAACTCGCGGGAAATTTTGCTACGGTGACAGCCCGACCTTTGCAGATTGTTATTTGATCCCGCAAGTTTCTTCGGCGCGGCGTTTTGAAGTGGACTTAAATCCTTACCCAAATATTGTCCAAATTGACGCCCATTGCCGCACGCTAAAAGCCTTTGCTGACGCCGACCCTATGCGGCAACCTGATGCACCAAACGCTTAACCTCAAAGAAATAACCTCTAAAAAAGAACTGCCCTTAATTTAGAGGTTATTAAATAGGGATAACTTTCTATTTATATCGCTGCTCAAATTTTCATCTCTTTTTGCGTGACCGCCACTATCTTAATAGGTACCGCACATAGCCATGACATGCCCCCACTACAATAAAAGCAGCCATTTTTAAATGACACGATATAAGCGGTAAAATCATTACCACATTGATCCTTTATCGCCTGCTCATCACTTTCATCATCGACCGCACACCATACGCGCTTATAACCTCGTTTAAGTAGCGCGCGGGTTAAATCGCTCCCTTTTAGCTCATTATTCATACCAAGCTCCTTAGCTATCCTGCTTTAGCATTACTCAATCCATAAGAATGACGCGAGCTCTAACAACTTCCTATTTTATTAAAAATAATACTCCATAGGTCGTTAAATTGATTAACAACTCATTATTCTACTAGTAACTCTAGTGTAAAACGTTAGCAGCAAAACTGTAACATATGATAGTAATATTCCCGACAGACGGTAGGTATTTAAGGACAAGCGGTATAAATTTATACTTTTTTACAAGGTGCGCCTTATTTAAGGATAGATAAAATAATGAGCCCAAAATTAAGCTCAGTCTTTTATAATTTCTATTAGCAATATAGGCTAAAACTCATAATAAAATCAGGTAAAATAGTGGTTATGACCGCTCTTATTCAACCTACTCCTCGTAAAATTATTCATATCGATATGGATGCTTTTTATGCCAGTGTGGAACAACGCGACTTTCCTGAACTGCGCGGCAAGCCCCTAGTCGTTGGTGGGGATCCAAATGGTCGCGGCGTGGTTGCGGCGGCAAGCTATGAGGTGCGTCAGTTTGGTGTACGCTCCGCCATGTCGTGTTATGAGGCGCGTAAACGTTGCCCAGATGTCATATTTGTGCAGCCGCGTTTTGATGTCTACCGCGCGGTCAGTCAAGATATTCGCCGTATTATGCACCGTTTAACGCCGCAAGTTGAACCATTATCGTTAGATGAAGCCTATCTTGATGTGACAGGATTGAGCGTACATCACGGCTCAGCCACGCTAATGGCAAATTGGCTACGAGCACAGATTTTAGTGCAGACGGGGCTTAATGCGTCTGCAGGCGTGTCGTTTAATAAAATGCTCGCCAAGATTGCCTCTGATATTAACAAACCTAATGGTACGGCAGTTATCACGCCAGCGGAGGCCGACGCCTTTATTAGCGCGTTGCCCATTGAGCGTTTTCACGGTATTGGTAAAGCGACTGCTCGGCGCTTGCATGCGATGGGTATCAGTAATGGCGCTGACCTGCGACGCACGCCCGCTGCGCTATTGGTCAATGAGTTTGGCAAGCGCGGTCAGTTTTATCACGACATCGCTCATGGCCGTGACGAACGCCCCGTTAAATCGCAGCGTACACACAAGTCGGTAGGCTCTGAGACGACTTTTAGGGATAATTTGAATCAAGATGACGAGCTACGCAGACAAATCTATGAGCAAAATACCGATGCCTTTAATCAGTTACGCAAAAAACAGCTCATCGCCTATACCATTACCCTTAAAATAAAATACGCTGACTTTACCCAAGTTACGCGCTCACATACTTTATCTACCGCTTTTGATAGTGCCGAATCTGCCCATTACTGGCTTGATAAGCTATTTTTAGATATTCCGCGCTTACTGCCTATCAGGCTTGTCGGGGTGACGTTTTCTTCATTGATGCCTGCTACTCAAATCTTGCCACAGTTAGATTTGTTTGAATAATGGCACTTTACTTGCAAAGATAAAGATAAATTTTAAGTACTCAATAACTATTGCTTAGGCTATTTAATTTATTTTCAGCTTTAATATGAACGGTAGCAGCTTAGGAAAACGTTCTTTCATATCTGCATTTCTGCTACAATTACGTCAAAATCTCCATCTACTGAAAGACTGACTATGACTGATTCTCAACCTGTAAACTTAGATACGACTTGCACCGATACTGCTGACAAAAATCTTGACAAGAGCAGCGTTAAAATCACTAATAAGATGCTAGATAAAAATGCTGAAACTTTAGAATATCTGAGTGTTGATGATTATGATTATGAACTGCCGGACAGCTTAATTGCTCGTTATCCTCTAGCGCAGCGTTCGGCGTCAAAGTTACTTTATTTAGCCACCAATCAGCAAAAAGATAGCGACAGCCAGATTATAGACAAACAATTCTCTGAGCTAGCCGATCTGCTCAATGCGGGCGACCTAATTGTCTTTAACGACACCAAAGTCATGAAAGCGCGCTTGTTTGGGCAAAAAGATACGGGCGGTAAGATCGAAGTGCTGATTGAGCGTTTGGTTAACATTTCAGATTTAGATAGCACAGTCTTACAGCTAGAAACGACAGATGGCAAGAGCATTAACCAAGAGCATATCGCCCTTTGTCATGTTAAAGCCAGTAAAGCACCTAAGATTGGGCAACGACTAGAGATTGCTGATGGTCATATGCAGGCTGTGGTCATAGGTCGTCAAGAAAACTTATTTATCTTAGCTTTTGAAGCGCCGATTTTGCCAGATTTAGAGCGTTATGGTGAGCTGCCTATTCCGCCCTACTTTGAGCGCCACGCCGATGCGACTGACAATACCCGTTATCAGACGGTTTTTCATGATCCAGCCAAACTTGCCAGCGTTGCTGCACCGACGGCCAGCTTGCATTTTGATAAACTCGTCCTAGATAAGCTGGCTGCTAAAGGCATTAATACTGCTTTTGTTACCTTGCATGTAGGGGCTGGTACGTTTGCGCCAGTCAAAACCGACAACTTACTCAATCACACCATGCATAGCGAATACGCTCATCTGCCTCAAGTTACCGCCGACCTCATCAACCAAACCCATGCTAATGGCAAACAGGTGATTGCAATAGGCACGACAGTGACGCGCGTCCTTGAGACCGCTTATCAAAAAACAGCGGTTAATGGACAAGCGCTTTCTAGCTGGGCGGGTGATACTGATATCTTTATTTATCCTGGGTTTAGATTTGGTGTGATAGATAAACTGCTTACGAATTTTCATTTGCCAAAATCTACGTTACTCATGTTAGTGTCTGCATTTGCAGGTAAAGCCCCGATTGAACAAGCTTACCAACATGCTATTGATAACCAATATCGTTTTTTTAGCTACGGTGACGCCATGCTCCTTGATAAAAAAGTAAATGTGCAAGCATGAACATTAAGCAAACAATAAATATATTGCTTATAACGTTGGCGAAATAAACTGGTAAACTAAACGCTATTTTGTTATAACAACATAGTTAATACTTATTTTTAAAGGGCTGCACATGTCTTGTCATTTACCTC
>NZ_DAINDI010000007.1:58425-60846 GCF_036731945.1 Psychrobacter sp. | reverse complement strand
ATCGCCTGACTACGATACATCGCTCAGTATCAATGGCGCTGCTTTATTCAGTCAGTTATGCCGCACTTATGTCTAATGCCCAAGCGGCTACCATGGGTAAGACTGTCATTACCTCAGCTCAGCATGAACCTTTATCAGCCAGTATTGTTGTTACTGACATTCAAACCCCTGATTTTTCTGCAAGTTTAGCTGACCCTACCCTTTATCAGCAAATGGGTTTGACTCCAACAGATTCAATGACAGTTCGTTTTCAGCCTACTTCAGCCACCAGTGGGCGCGTTCTTATCACGACTACAAAACCTGTCTCTCAACCTTTTGCTGATGTGGTTTTAGCGATTAATGATGGTAATCAGCGTAATGTCATTCCTCAAACATTACTAATGCCTATGAATGACGGCCTACCGACTGCGCCCACCGAAAATATTGCCATAGGAGCAAAAAAACCTAATCTACCTAAGGTCTCTACAACAGATGCTAAACCTTTGATAGTTAAAAAAGGTACGCCTCCTCCATTATTACTGGCGCCTACAGTAATGATTACGCCCACAACACAGAGTAATGCTACGATATATTCCCCTAATGAGCGAAATAGTGCTCATTTGAATGACGATGCCAATAAGAATGAAAATAGAGCCTTGAGAGGTAGTAATAGTGACAATACTTCAAGCAGCTATTTAAATGGTAACCACTCTACTATCGGTTTGAATGAGAATAAGCTCGACATATTAAATATTCAAGTTACTCGTCAGATAGAACCTAGCGCTATAAATAAATCTGGAACTATAGCTTCCTCAACTATGTCAGCAATGCCAAATAATGCAATTACATCTGCCACATCCAAATCTGATGTAACAGTTCCATATGACAATAATTCTAGCACCAGTTTATCTACTGTAGACTCCAACGTTAAAGGAAAAAGCATCATATCTGATAGCAATAACAATGATTCAGATTTCAATTACACAGTACAACGCAACGATAATTTATGGGTTATTGCCCAGCAAATCGCTGAGAAAAACAATCTTGACGTGCAGATCGTTATGAACGAAATTCAAACACAAAATCCCAACGCCTTTATTAATAAAAATGCAAATCAGCTTAAAGCCGATGCGCAGCTAAGCTTACCTAAATACGATATCGTGCCGTCGCAAAAAAAGCTACAGACAGCCATCAGCGAACAAAGAAAGCATAGTAGAAAAGCAAATACGCCTGTCGTCAAAAAGAATACTGTTTCGGAAGCTGCATCCAAAATACAAACTGAGAAAGCTCAAGCGGCAAAACGCAATGAGACGCCTGCCATAAAGAAAACGCAGAAACTACCAACCGCCCAGTTTTCTGTACTTGCTCCTGGCCATAGTGGTAGCGCTGACGGTACTAAAAATAAAGCAGGCGTTGCAACGGGCAATGGCCTTAGTACAGATGTGTTGGATATTCTTAAGTCATCAAGACAAAGTACCGCAGACCAAGCACAGCGTTTATCAAAGACCAACGCTAGACTTGGAAGTTATACTAAAAAACTGCAATTACAAAACCAAAAACTGGCGGAGCTACAAGCTCGTCTTGAAAAATTACGCAATCAATAGTCGTTTAACTGATCAATATACTATACTGAAATAATGATCATGAGCGCAGGAGTAACTATGGAATACATACTATATATTATCGCCGGATTGGTATTTATCGTACTAATAGCGGTATTAGTTATACGCAAAAATAAAGCGCAAAAACCAACTGAACAGCCAAGCCTCAAAGCAGAAAAAGCTACCTCATTATCAACCACTGATGTAGTTAAAGGTGCAACTACTCAAGTCAATACTGACAACAACGAAAAATTCAACCATATTGAGATAGCACAGCGCTTTATGGAACAACAGCGCTATGATAAAGCTATTGATACCTTAAAACGTGGTCTCGCTGAAAAGCCACATGATAGCCAGTTAACTTTAAAGCTTCTAGCCGTATATGCAACGATAGATGAGTCTGATAACTTTAGCAGAGTCTATGATTCTATTAAAATGTATGGTGATGCCAAAAGTATCGCTCAGGCTGATGATCTAAAGGCATTGCTGACTGAAGAGCAAAGTCAGGCAGCTAAACATATCTTGCCAGCTGATGAAGTTCAAGATTCTGGCTTTGAAAGTATCGATTTTGATTTGCCGGCGAACAAAATCGAGAATAACGAGCCAACCATTGATCCTAGTCTTAATGAACAAGCATCTAATCGTCAAGCATATGAAAACGATTTAACCGCTGGCTCAGACAGCGCATTAGCAAATTCTGATGATATCGATAATAGCGCGCAAGATTTTGACCTAAGTTTAGATGACTTAGAACAAGATATTGATGAGCCGGCTGCTACTAGTGCCACACCTTTCATTGAGCTGGATATTGCCGATGAGGAAAGCTTATCAACGTCGACGG
>NZ_DAINDI010000007.1:45442-58415 GCF_036731945.1 Psychrobacter sp. | reverse complement strand
ACGGTCAGCGGCGCAAATGACAACAATAGCGATAGTGAGATGGATTTTGACTTCGACTTAGCAGAACAGGATAATACTGCGTCAGAAACCAATGCGTCTTTGTCTAAAGATAATTTAAACAACGCTGATGATGAAATAACATTAGATGATGAAGATTTTGTCTTAGATTTAGCAGACTTAGAGCTAGATACGAGCGAAACTAATGTGAGTCTTAATGATGAGTCTATTACCGACGTCAGCTCATTAGAAGACGATCTTGCTTTATCTCTCGTTAGTATAGATGATAATAACGACACACCAGTTGAAGTACAATCATTATCAGATGAAACTTCTGCTGTTATTGATGATAGCTTAAATGATTTTGAATTCGACAACTTTGTTTTTGAAGACCATCCATCAGAGAATAACAGTGCTTTGGAAAGCAATGGCATCGACGAGCTTAGTTTCGAAGATGTGGATGCAGCAGATGATCAAACCAACGAAACAGTAGCGTCTAGTGCCGCGCCAACTACTGGCAGATTCGATGACAATACTTTGATCGATGATAGTTTAGACTTTGACTCTTTAGCAAGCGCTCCAACAGCGACGACGCCTGTTGACGTTGTAAGCGAAGTTGAGAGCAATGTTCAAAGTGAATTTACTGCTGATACTGATGTTGAAGCCACAGAGGACTTTTCATCACGTTTTGCGGCGGACTTTGATTTTGTTAAAACCTTAGACAGCAATCAAGTCACCTTAGACTTAGCCAGTCAATACGTACAATTGGGTGAATATGATAGTGCCAAACGTTTACTTACTGAGGTCATTAAACAAGGTAATAGCGAGCAGCAGAGTCAAGCGCAAGCACTCCTAGATCGCACTGCATAAAAAGTAGCATTTTCTTCCATCAGCAAGTATTCTATTAGCATAAGAATACTTGCTGATTTTTTTTGCAGTTAGCTTTTCTACTATTTAACGTGCTAAATTACTCGTATCATTACTTTCTCCACTACTCCTTGATTGTGCCCCTACTATGCCCTCTTCCGCTATGAAAAGAACACTCTCCACACCTACTCAACTCATTTACGCTGGCGGCACTTTTGGCAGTTATGGACGTCCATTAGCGCCATTATCAGCAGACGTTTTTTTGCCGACGTTGCAACAACTATTGGCTGAACACAATGCATCTACGCACCTACCGCCCGTATCTTGGCTGGAAAACGGTCTGATTAAAGACAGTAGCCAACTTACTCCTAACGATTTTATTCATTTTTATCAGCTGTTGTTATCGGCTTATGCACAAAGCCATAAACGCTTTGTTTTAATTACCGGTACAGACACCTTGAGTTACTTAGGGGCTTTTTTGGCTGAGGCTTTTGCTGGCAGCGATATTTGCGTTGTCGTTACGGGTAGCATGCGCCCCTTACTCGATAGTGAGGTGCTGGATGCTTATACTATTGACGCTCATAGCGACGCTTGGGACAACCTCACTGACGCATTAAAACTGGCGGCAGCTGGTGAGTCAGGCGTGAAAATTAGCTTTGGCGGCGAATCATGGCCTGCACAAACCGTGCAGAAAATTCATAGTCATGACTTTATGGCGTTTACCGGACATTCACGAGCGGCATATCCGGCCAATAGTTATATCAAAAACTTACCAGATACTCGCCGCCAGCATTGGCTAGATGATCAGCAAGCACTGCTCAGCACTATCAAAGAGCAGGCAGAGCAAGCACGCGTTCACGCTTTATATTGTTTGCCAAATGATATAGACGTTTTAAACAATCAGCTGCGCGCCTTATTATCACAGCCGCCTTGTGGCATTATTTTATTAGGTTTTGGCTCTGGTAATGTACCTTATTCGTCAGCTTTAGCAGAAACATTGCAACTGGCTTATGAAAAAGGTCACATGGTGATATGTGCCAGTCAATGCCCGTTTGGCGGCGTTAGTGACACTTATGCGGCGGGCAGTTGGCAATACGATTATCACGTAATTGCCGGCGGCCGCTTAACCATTCCCGCAATTTATGCGCGCTTGCTATGGCTATTGCTGCGTTATGATACCCCAGCAAGAAGGCGTCAGCGTTGGTTAAATAATGTCAATCAGGCCGGTACTACTATCAAAAAACGCTAAATAACTATTCACTGTTTATCACTCTATAAGCTTTAACATGACAATACCTGAGATCGAAAATACTAAAAATGAGCACGCTAATACAACAACTGAAAACCGAGCAACTTACACCTTAGCCATTGCCATCGAGTTTTTAGGTACAAATTACCATGGTTGGCAACGACAACGAGAAGTGCTTGGCGTCCAAGAAGCGTTAGAGACGGCAATCAGCAAGGTCGCCAATGAGCCAGTAGAAGTAGTGGCAGCGGGGCGTACGGATTCAAGCGTCCATGCCAGCAATATGATTGCGCATTTTGTCACTCATGCTTATCGTCCTACCCATAACTGGCTACGCGGCATCAATAGCTTATTACCCGATGATATTGCTCTGCGCTGGATTCAACCGATGCCCGCTGACTTTCATGCGCGCTTTGGCGCGATTGCCCGCCGTTATCGCTATATCACTCTTAATCAAGCCCAGCGCCCTGCTATTTTAAACCATCAAGTGACTCATATTTATGAGCCGCTAGATTTAGCGGCGATGCAATTAGCGGCGGCTGATATTGCCGGTACTCATGATTTTAGTAGCTACCGCGCTGCCGCTTGTCAATCTAATCAGCCTATTCGCCATGTCAGTCACGCCAGACTATTTGCGCATGGGCAGTTTATCGTTTTTGATATTCAAGCGGATGGGTTTTTACATCATATGGTGCGCAATCTGATGGGCACACTCTATGCTATCGGCCGACATGAGTTGCCGCCAGCCGCCTTTTTAGATATTTTAGCTAAAAAAGACCGTACCATTGCTCCGCCGACCGCTTCTGGTGACGGCCTGTATTTTATCAATGCCTACTATCCTGAACGCTTTCAACAGTTATTACCAAAGGCGCCTGTAACGCCTGTTTGGCTTAACCTGCCTGATTAAATATTAAGCGGGCATCATTAATATAAATAGACATACATATCACTTACAAGCTGTCAAGTAAAAATCAGGTACTGTATTGCTTTAATCCGCTAACTTGCGTATAATATGGTCTTATTTTTAATTGATTGATAGATAAAAAATTATGGCAAAAGACGATATTATTGAATTTGAAGGTGAAGTCATCGACACCCTTCCAAATACGTTATTTAAAGTTCGCTTAGAAAACGGACATGAGATCATTGCGCACATTTCAGGTAAGATGCGTAAACATTATATTCGTATTTTAACCGGCGATAAAGTTAAGGTTGAGATGACGCCTTACGACCTATCAAAAGGTCGCATTACTTACCGTGGTAAAAACTAAATTTTTATTATCTAAAGTGGTTATAACAGCATTGATATCAATGCTTGAGTGGTTTAACTGATAATAATAATGACATTGCTAACCTACTCATTATTACCTAGCGAATTTTAGTGTTCTAATATCAGTTTTTTGCTTTTACCATAAAAAAATACCGCTATTGTAGCGGTATTTTTTTGTCTTCATTTCAAGCTTTGAGATTTAAAGCCCTATTACTCTATACATAACAACTTCTTATTTAAACTCGACCGTAGCACCATCTTGAATCACACCTAACAGCGCTAAAGCATCCCAGTTGGTCAGGCGGATACAGCCAGCAGATGCTTGACGGCTAATACGCGCAGGATCAGGCGAGCCATGAATACCGTAAGAAGGCTTACTCAGCCCTATCCATACCAGACCGACCGGATTATTTGGGCCTGGCGGAATGATAGACTTACTGCCATCGTCACCCGTATAGGTGTAATTAGGCTCATGTACTTTTACTTCTACCGTATGCGTACCGGTTGGTGATGGCGTTGCAGTACTACCTACCGTGGTCGGATAACTGGCAATTAAGTTATTTTTATCGTCATAAGCATATAACGTTTCGGTTGCTTTATCAGCAACGACACGGCTCACAGATTTGGTATGTGGATTGCCCGGGTTATAAACAGTAATGGTTTCGCCGGCGCTGAATTTAGCATTAGGATTGAGCGCTTTAAGATATTTTTCGCTCATATGGAACTTTTCTGCTAAGCCTTCCGTTACGCTTTCATAATACATGCCATCGAGCTTGGCTTTGGCTTCTGCGCCAGCAGGAATGGTGGTGGTTTTGATATTAACGTCTGCTTCGCTAAGCTGATAACCAACCAATACTGGCTGCGTCGTTAGCTTGTCATCTTTAGTTAATGCTTGCCAAGTCTCGTTATTTAAATTATCAGTTACCGTCAAGCCATTGGCTTTTTGAAACGCTTGCATGGCTTTAAGTGTATTTTTACCCCAATAGCCATCGACAGGGCCTACGCCATGTTGATTCCAACTTAGTAAACCCTGCAGCTTAGTACCAAGATTACGATCAATCTTAGCGCCTTCTTCCCACGTAGCTGTGTTTATCTTTTGCGCCACCACTGGTAGATTTTCTGTCGTATATTTGATGGTTGGTAAATACTTATTTAACGACGCGGCTGCTTTACTATTACCGGCAACTTTTTGACTGACGCCGTTGGTTACTGGGCTAACATCTTTATTATTGTCAGTTCTAGTATGGTCAGTGGCAGCAAAGCTTGGATTCATCACTAAAGCCGCCGATAAACCTGGTGCTGCTAATGCGCTAGTAATTTTCGTTAATTGATACATGTAAAACTCCTAGAATTATTATTGGTATTGTTCTTATTAGAATTTAATGAAAAATTGATTATCAAGACTCTTTGTTTATAAATATTTTATTTAGAGCTTAATGGTTTTTAAATTATTATGATGTCAGACAAAAATAGTGCAGATAAACAATCTCTACTTTAATGGGCTAATGAGCCATTTATAGTGACAGATCGGCGTGTGAGGATATAACAGCTTTGTGTTAATTAAACCTATATCCTGCGGTAGCTGTGTTAAAAAAAGGCTTTTTTTGCGACTATCTGGGTAAGTCTGTTACGGTGCATAAATGAGCCATATGGGCATAAAAAAACCCATAACTTGCTTGGCAAATTATGGGAATATCATTCTTAAGCTTTAAAACGAGTAGGATATAGAAATATCAGCTTCTATTTAAAGCTGTATTTACTAGCTCAACTTGGCCAATACCGCCTGCCCCATCTCTTGACAGCCTACTTGCTTAAGGCCTGCTTCGCTTCTATCGAGGATATCAATGGTACGTAAGCCATCATCAAGTACCTCACTGACCGCTTGCTCGATCGCTTGCGCGGCGATTTCTTGTTTAAAGGTATACCGCAGCATCATCGCCACAGATAAAATAGTCGCCAATGGATTGGCTTTATCTTGACCGGCGATATCAGGCGCTGAACCGTGGCAAGGCTCATACATCCCTTTACCCGCTGCGTCTAGACTCGCCGATGGTAGCATGCCGATAGAGCCGGTCAGCATCGCCGCTTCATCAGATAAGATATCACCAAACATGTTGCCCGTGACCATCACATCAAACTGCTTAGGGTCTTTGATCAGCTGCATACAAGCATTGTCCGCATACATATGCGATAACGCCACATCGCTATAATCCGCTTGCTGCATCTCAATCATCGTCTGCTTCCACAGCTCGGTGACTTCTAAGACATTGGCTTTATCGATTGAGCAAACCTTGGCGGGTGTACCGGCTGCTTGTGCGCGGGTTTTTGCCAACTCAAAAGCAACTTTACCGATACGCTGAATTTCACTGGTACTATAAACCATGGTGTTATAGCCTTGCTGCTCGCCATTTTCTAGGGTACGAATACCGCGCGGCTCACCAAAATAAATTCCGCCAGTCAATTCACGAACGATTAACAAGTCCAAACCTGAGATAATTTCAGGCTTGATGCTTGAAGCATTAGCAAGCTGCGGATAGAGTTTAGCCACACGCAGATTGGCAAACAAACCAAGCTCGCTACGAATTTTAAGCAGACCACGTTCAGGGCGTTTGCTACGTTCGATACCATCCCACTTAGGACCACCAACCGCACCCAATAACACGGCATCCGCTACGCGCGCCCGTTGGAGAGTTTCTTCTGGTAACGGTTCACCCGTTGCATCAACCGCCACACCGCCAATTAATCCAGATTCTAGGGTCAAACCTAAAGCGAACTTATCATTGACAGCATTTAGCACATCAATGGCTTGAGTCATGATTTCAGGGCCGATGCCATCGCCTGCTAATGTTAAAATCGTTGCCATACTAATCCTTGTGGGTAAATGGGGAAATAAGTTGTTGTTTATGGTATTACCACTTATCGTATTGCTAGCAGGCTTATGCTTATATAGCCTGTTAAAAAACGACTTCTTGGGCAATGAGCTGCGCAAGAAGTCATGGTCTATCGTCGATAGTTAGTACCGTTTTCTATTCAATTTTATCTAGCCCGCTTTGGTTTTCACTTTATTTTTCGCTGCTGATGGCGTTTGAGCAGGCGCAGCCTTAACCACACGAGTTTCTACAAACTCTCCTTGGTGCTCAGCCCCCATCTCTTTACAAAAACGGCGCTTTACGCTATTGCCTTGATAAAGATCGACACATAATGGCTCTGGAGAAGCCGTTTCTAACAAGCTACCTGAATTTGCGCCAGATTTTTTTTGGTAAGCACGCAGCTGATACGTACCTTCTTCCATAAAGTCGTGAATCATCGCAAAACGCTCAACATAGCCCAAATTATTTTCTGGATAAAAATTAATCTGCACTTCGCGCTTCGCAGGTGTGACTCGCGCATAATAATTGGTAAGCCCAGGCATAGCAGACGCTGATAAGGGGACAATTTTAATGGCGTTTTTATGGCTCAGCGGCGTCATATCCATCGCAATGGGCGCGGAGACCTGCTTATTGCCCGCCCGACTTTTGCCATTTGCCTCTTGTGTCTTGACTAGCATAGTGGGATTGATCGGCTCATGAGTCTCACTGCTTATAATGCGTGTCTGATCAATGCGCGCTATTTCACAATGATACGTTCCCACGCAAGCGATATTTACTTCGCCAGCGATGGGTTTTATTTTGCCTGTCCACGCTTTGGCATTCTCTGCCGAGTCTATCTGCTGATAGCCCGTCAACAATTGACAGCCAGATAATAATAAGCTTGCGGCAAGAGCCGTGCCTGTCCATACAGCAAAACGTGTTTTATTCATAATGGCGTCTACTATTTATAAGGAAGAAAATACAATAAGGTAAAAAATAGATTGCCATTCATTTTAGCCACTTAATGCCCATAACTCAACGCTGTATTAGCGCTGAGCTCTTTTTTATGTTGATTAAAATGTTTGAATGAAGCGTTTTTATCAAAGACTAAGCTCTAACCTCATTGAATATCCAAGGTGTTTTTTGCATCATCTTATGCTCATATTCCTTGATGGCATCGCTTTGCTGCAAAGTCAGCCCGATATCGTCAAGACCATTGAGCAAACAATGCTTACGAAACTCATCGACCTCAAAAGCGTACTCTTCACCGCTTGGAGTGATGACCACTTGGCGCTCAAGATCGGCAGTTAATTCATAGCCTTCATTGGCGAGCGTCGCTTTCATCAAAGTATCGACGATGGCTTCATCTAGCACGATGGGCAACATGCCGTTTTTAAAGCAATTATTGTAAAAAATATCTGCAAAGCTCGGTGCAATAATCGTGCGAAAGCCATATTCTGAAAGTGCCCAAGGCGCATGCTCACGGCTTGAGCCACAGCCAAAGTTTCTGCGTGCCAGCAAAATGGTTGCACCTTGATAACGCGGCTTGTTCAGGACAAAATCTGGATTAATCACGCGAGTGCTACTGTCTTGACCCGGATAGCCTTCGTCAAGATAACGCCAGTCATCAAATAGATTGACGCCAAAACCGGTACGTTTAATGGATTTTAAAAATTGTTTGGCGATAATTTGGTCGGTATCGACGTTTGCGCGATCTAATGGGCAAACGATACCCGTTTGAGTGTTATAAGCTTGCATAAGATTTCCTTAAGATATCGATTACTAACGTAAATTTTTTTGACGGTCTAATGAATCTTAAAAGAGCGTGCCATTTGTTTAACAATACTTGTCATTTTAGTTTTTTCGCTTTCAGGATAGTTCAGATGTAATACTGCTTCCTGACCATCCTTAACTTTAGTAACATGATAAAAAACTTGACCGTCTTTTCTATAGCCGCTTACTGTATAGGTTTTATCTTTTAACAGCTCGTAAGTAACTGTCGTGCCTGTTTTATATCTATGCTGCTTCTCTTTTAGATAATCACTATCTGTATAAAAGAAGACAATTGGTGTATTACTCTCAAAGACCAAAATAGTAGCATTAGAATTGGGTAACTTAAAATGACGACCATCACCATTATCTGCCTCAGGCAACCATGTCAATTGATTTGGCACATTGACACAATAGGCAAATCTTCCGTTACAGTAATCACGAGCCATCGCTAGCTGAGAGCTACCCAATAAGCAAAATAAAACAAACAGCATTTTCATTTTTATGCGCTATAGAAATGCAAAGTTAAAACGTGCGCACATCGACGAAATGACCCGCCAACGCTGCTGCTGTTGCCATCGCTGGGCTGACCAAGTGCGTACGACCGCCATTGCCCTGACGACCTTCAAAGTTACGGTTAGACGTTGAGGCACAATGTTCCCCTGGCTCTAGCTTATCGGCATTCATGGCAAGACACATAGAACAACCCGGCTCACGCCATTCAAAGCCTGCTCAGAACCCGCTAAGACGATCGCTTCTTTAATATTATCAGCAACTTTCCGGCCTTTAATCACCGCTGCGGCATCACGTAAATCCTCGATACGTGAGTTAGTGCATGAGCCAATAAAAATACGATCAAGCTGAATATCAGTAATTTTTTGCCCAGCGTCTAAACCCATATAAGTATAAGCGCGTAACCAACCTTCTTCTTGTGCTTCATCAACTGCTTGGTCAGGGGTTGGTACTGACTGGGTAATATCTACGACCATCTCAGGTGAAGTTCCCCAAGAAACCTGCGGCGCAATCTCGCTACCATCCAACTCAATCACGCTATCGAATACCGCGTCATCATCTGAATACAAGGTGCGCCAATAAGCTTCGGCTTGCTCCCACTGCTCCTCGGTTGGCGCATAAGGACGACCTTTGACATACTCAATCGTCGTATCATCGACCGCCACCATGCCGACGCGTGCGCCCGCTTCAATCGCCATGTTACAGACGGTCATACGACCTTCCATGCTCATGTCTTCAAATACTTGCCCTGCAAACTCAATAGCATATCCTGTCCCGCCTGCGGTGCCAATCTTTGCAATAATGGCAAGCACCACGTCTTTTGAGGTCACGCCAGCGCCAAGCTTACCGGTGACTCGGATTTGCATATTTTTTGATTTCTTTTGAATCAAACACTGGGTGGCTAGTACATGCTCAACTTCTGAGGTGCCGATACCATGCGCTAAGCAGCCAAGGGCGCCATGGGTAGCGGTATGCGAATCACCACAAACTACCGTCATACCAGGTAACACCAAACCTTGCTCAGGACCGACTACGTGCAAGATACCTTGACGCGCATCATTAATGGTAAATTCAGCAATATCAAACTTGCTACAGTTTTCGTCCAAGGTCAGCACTTGCAGACGCGATACTTTGTCTTTAATACCAGACACCCCTTCTGCGCGCTCTTTGGTCACTGTTGGCACGTTGTGGTCGGGGCTTGCGATATTAGCCGACAGACGCCATGGCTCTCGGTTGGCAAGCTCTAAACCTTCAAAGGCTTGCGGACTTGTCACTTCGTGCAGCAAATGGCGGTCGATATAAATCAGGCTCGAACCATCATCACGCTTGGTGACTTCGTGAGCATTCCAAAGTTTGTCATATAACGTTTGACCGGCCATGTTGCTATCCTTTTATTTACTAATGACTAAATGGCTTATTACTTTACTAATGAAAGTATGACTTAATCTATTTGCTGGCGCACTTTAAGTTGCTATTTACATCTAATATTTAATTAACCAGAGATTTTATAAAAGCAAATATTTTATAATAATGACTATTTATAGTGCTACAAGCTTAGTAAAACAAGCAATACGCTGTCAAAAATGCGCTTAACAGAATAAATATGTCACAATACGTCTTGATGTCTTGTGATTATAGCAGGCTAATCCTATAATAATAATTGATGATTTTTACATAGTCACAAACTTTTATTTCTAATTCGTTTTGATTAGGTCAGCCAACTTTTAATTATAGCTCGCTACTAGCTAAGGACATCGGTGTGAATACCACAAATTTGACGACATTCGTCACGGTTATGCAAACAGGCAGCATTTCAGGTGCCGCAGAAAAGCTGTTTATCACTCAGCCTGCGGTCAGTAAACGTATTAAAAACTTAGAAGACGAATTTAACATCACCCTATTTGATACAGTCGGGCGCGGTATTGTTCCAACGCAAGCGGCCAGTGAGATGTTGCCTCATGCCAAACGCTGGCTTGAAGATTATGAAAACTTCAAAATCAATCTCCAGCATTCGCAGCATATTGTCTCGGGCAAACTCGTTATTGGCACCAGCCACCATATTGGCTTGCACCACTTAGCCCCAGTACTCAAGCATTTTATTCAAGCCTATCCTGCCGTGCAGCTAGAAGTGCATTTTGTCGATTCAGAAACGGCTCATAAAGCCGTGCTCGATGGCGATTTGTCACTCGCATTTTTAACCTTGCCACCCGTTTACGATAAGCGCTTAACCTATCATACCTTGTGGTCAGATCCGCTTTACTTTATGACTGGTACGTTATCGCCTTTAGCGACTAAGTCTAATGTAACGCTCGAGCAATTGGCGCGCTACCCTGCTATCTTACCGTCTGCCAATACCTTTACCAGCCAGATTACCTTAGCGGAATTTGCCAAGCATAATTTAAAACCTTATGCCACTATGAGTACCAACCCATTAGAATCTATCCGCATGCTGGTTTCTGTGGGACTTGGCTGGTCAGTATTGCCTCAAACCATGGTCAGCCAAGATTTGGAACGTATCGATATGGCCGATAATATCGAATTACAGCGTTATTTGGGCGTGGTCATTAATCCAAAACTTACCCAATCTAGTAGCGTAACAGCTTTACTAGATTTGCTTGCGCCGATTGACTAAACCATCGACTCAATCATTGGCAAGCGATTTTAAATTATTCGCTAAGCAAGATATTTATTCGACAAATGGGCGCGTTCGCATTTGTGTGACTCATACGTTATAATACGTCTGACGTTGTTTAGATAACATAATTTTACCTGAAACTCACTGATAATCATATATTGAAGACTTCTAGTAATATATGATAGTAAGCAGTAGGTTTGATGGTTTTAAATGATTGGTTATATAAGCGGCTGATATTTATAAATGATGATTTGATGCGAGCAAGTGAGAAAATAAGATTGCGCTACAAGTTTGCCGTTTGCATTTCATCATAACTTTGTAGGTATCAGCCCACAACCACACCAATCATATAAAACTAACAGCAGATTTTGAATAAAAGCCATTATGTCCTACTTAATGGCTTTTTTCGTCTTTAGATTTTTTATCTTGAGATACATTGAGATATGGTTTTTAAGCAGCGTCTTATAAGACTCAATTTTTCTCGTTAAAAATAATGACAGCCAACTATGTTGGTTAAGGACAGTTTATATGAACGGAGTTTCTAGTGGCGTGCTGATATCACTTGGCGCCTATTTCTTAGTCATGATTGGGATTGGCGTATATGCTTATTTTAAGCAAGCCAATGATACTGAAGGCTATATGCTCGGTGGTCGTAGTCTAGGCCCTGCCGTAACGGCTTTATCAGCAGGCGCATCGGACATGTCAGGTTGGTTGCTCCTTGGCCTGCCAGGCGCCATGTATGCTGACGGTGTGGTCAGTGCTTGGATCGCCATCGGTTTGACCTTGGGTGCTTTTTTAAACTACATTATCGTGGCACCGCGTCTTCGCGTTTATACCGAAGTCGCTGACAACGCCATCACTTTACCCGATTATTTTGCTAACCGCTTTGAAGACAAATCGCATTTACTGCGGGTTATCTCAGCCGTGGTAATTATCTTATTCTTTACTGTCTATACCGCCGCAAGCTTGGTCGGTGGCGGTAAGCTCTTTGAAAGCTCGCTCAACCTCTCTTACAGTACAGGTTAACCGCTGGCGTCGTCGTCGCTTATACGCTATTTGGAGGTTTCCTAGCGGTATCAATGACCGACTTTGTGCAAGGTATTATCATGCTCTTTGCCATGGTGATTGTCCCTATCGTTGCTTTGACTGACCTTGGTGGTGTAAGCGCAACGACCAATGCTATCAGAGCCATCGATCCAAGCATGCTCGATATTACGAGTGGCATGACAGCTTTAGGTATTATCTCCTTACTCGCTTGGGGCCTTGGTTATTTTGGTCAGCCGCATATTATCGTACGTTTTATGGCGATTCGTTCAGTGAAAGATGTGCCAACAGCACGTAATATCGGTATGAGCTGGATGATTATCAGCCTGATCGGTGCTTGTGTTACGGGTATCGCGGGCCGCGCCTATGTGCAAAAAACGGCAATGACGCTAGATGACCCTGAAACCATCTTTTTGGTATTCACGCAATTTTTGTTCCACCCACTTGTTTCAGGTTTTTTATTAGCGGCCATTTTAGCCGCAATTATGAGTACCATATCATCACAACTACTCGTGGTATCAAGCTCATTGACCAAAGACGTCTATAAGCTTTTCTTTGATAGAGACGCTCCAGAAGCGCGTCAAGTATTGGTCGGCCGTATCTCAGTTATTGTGGTGGCCGTTGTCGCTATTTTGCTGGCGTCTAATCCAGAAAGCTCTGTATTGAACTTAGTTTCTAACGCTTGGGCAGGGTTTGGTGCGGCATTTGGACCTTTGGTTATTTTCAGTCTGACATGGCGCGGCATGAACCGCAATGGCGCTGTCGCCGGTATGGTGGTTGGT
>NZ_DAINDI010000007.1:24078-45432 GCF_036731945.1 Psychrobacter sp. | reverse complement strand
GTTGGTGCATTGACCGTTATCCTGTGGGTCTATGGCCCGTTCGAGATGAATGGTGTGGCACTAAACAGTTGGTTATACGCTATCGTTCCAGGCTTTATCTTAAGTACCATCGCTATCTTTGCTGTCAGTATCATGACTGGTGGTCCAAGACCGTCAGTATCTGCGAAGTATAAAGAGATGGAAATGAACTTAGATAAATAAGTAATTATCATTTACGGTTCTGTTAGTAAAAAGACCTCGCTAATCGTAGCGAGGTCTTTTAGTATCAACGTTTTATATCTTATTAGAAAGTTTTGGTTAGTAATACTGTCGCTGATTTTTCATCACGATCATCATAATAAGCAAAGTTACTAGAGGTGGTCTCATAATCAAATACCAGTCTTGGTGTTAAGCCAAGTACAGTAAAATCGCGCTTCCATACTTGCAGACCTAACGAAGTGCTTTTGTCTTTTCTTCGTGAGCCAGGCTCTCCGCCTACCGCATTATAATAGCCTTTCCAAGCACCACTACCTGCTGGATAGGCATCAGCAGGATCCCCGTACTTTTTAATACCGTAGCCTACTGACGCGAGTGTTGAAATACCGCGTTTCCACTCACGCCCCCAGCCACCATTAATTGAGTTACGGTCGTAACTGATAATACTCGATTTGGGCACATCATTTTGATAATTACCTAAACCGCCATAAAAGTATTCCTTTGCATCTTTAATATAAAACGCATTTAGGCCAAGAAATCGACCATCTGTTTCACGATTTTTATTATCATCGTCTTCAAAGGTTTCATTAGATAAGATACCTGTTGCAGATAGCTTGAGCTTAGGTTTTACCCAGCGCGAGCCACTAACGGTCACGCCTTTACGTAAGCTGTAGGCTTCTTCATCATAATAACGTTTGGTCACAAATGGTGTCAGTGAGATATCATTTTTGGCGTCATCATAACCGACGCCAGCGGAAGCGGTAAATAGATAATCGTTATAATCAGTCTCATCCCAATACCCTTTTAAGGAGGCATTGCCGCCCACAGTTGCATAAAAGTTTTCTGGTAAATTAAAGCGCTTATTTGCGCTACCAGATACTTGAATACCGTTGGCTGACTTTTGCTCTATCGAGCGTCCTAAGTTAGATTGGATAGATTTAGAGGGTGCATCATTAATATTACTATCTCTCACATAGCTGGCAGAGGCATTAAACTGCCATTTCTCTGAATTATTAATTTGAGCTAACGAGTTTTGAACTCTCGCCATGACAGGGGCTGGTAAATCAACCGACTGAAGTTTTAGAAATTGCTCTTTTGCAGCGGCATACTGCTTATCTGCTTGCATGGCGATTGCCATATTTAAACGTACGGGATGGAAATCTGGATCTGCTGCTAACATCTCACGATAGATTTCAATGGCTTGTTTGTTTTTAGCTTCACTGCGATATATCAAGGCGTCAGCAAACTTAATGAGCATAGGATCATTGGTTTCCAACGCTTTATAGTGCGGCAATATCTGTTTAACTGTCACCATATCTTGCGCAGCTAAAGCATCATTTAAGAACTTGCTAAACGCGGCTGGATTGGCTTTTAAAGCTTCTAAATTATAAGCAGTAGCGGTAGCGAGTTGCTGACGACTTCTAATAGCGCGTTGTGCTTCTGTGTCAGTGACAGTGGTTGAAGGAGCCGTAGGGTCTGCCACGGAAGTTTGACTCTCGCGCCTTAAAAGTTCATCAGCTTGGTTAAGCTCAGGCTCTATCTCTGGTAAATCCTCTGGCGCAGCCATTGATGGTAGAGAAAATGCCATCATCGATAGCAAAACAGAAGCAGCGAGAGGGTTGCGCATATATTGATTATTCATGGGTATCCTTACCTCAGTACGATCACTATTTTTCTAAACATTTTTCCAACTTTGATTATCCTAAGGGATTTTAAACGTTTAAGCGAGAAAAAAAGCGCCCTAGGACGCTTTTTTGTTTGTTTTATACAGTCATATTGCTTTATTGCTTTTCGGCACCAAAGGTACCTTGGAAAGTAGTGCCGGTGCCTGGCGTAGTTCCAGTTCCTGGTACATTACCAGGTTGAGCTTCTTGGTAAATACCGCCTAAGAATTTGGCATCTTCACCGTAGAAACCGCCTGAGGTTGCGATATTATCTTTACTACCAGCAAAAGTATTTCCACTGATATCAGCACTAATACCGATATTTTTATTAATATCAGCAAACTTCAATGTTCCTGTTAATGAGTCATTAACAAAATCAACATTAAAATCAGAAGTACCGTTGACGACTGGAGTTTTAAGCGCGCCTGAGCCTAAATGTAGATTATCCATATAGGTCGCAACGCCCGCATACTGAACCTTGCCTTCTGTTGGCATATTCTCAGTTGCTTCACCCATGACATAGACGTTGGTATAGCGTGATTTAACCCCACTACCGATACCACTTTCTTTAACAAGATCGCCGTAAACATGACCTATCTGCATCTGTGCATCAAAGTTTTTATACACAGAGTCGTAATTATATTTTAAATCAATGTCACCAATGATAGATCCTACGTTTTTAAAAGTAGCAACATTCTTATCCTTAGACTTCATGAAGCCACTATCAGCGTCAAAGGCGACATCACTATTTCTAACCGTTGTAATCATAGCAGGTTGCTTGAATTTGTTAGGTTTAACAATATCAAGACGGGCTGCAAACTTATCATAGCTTGGTAAATTATCTACAGTACTATCTTCAACTATGGTCGGTGTCGTGCCTTCACCTTCACCCGTTGTAGTAGTAAAGGTTTGATTGTCCGTAACAAACTGACGATAACCAATTGCGTCATCGGTACCTAAGCCTGATACGCTACTAATAGTATTGCTCATAACACCTGTTATAGCTTTAGGTTCTGGTACTGGCTCTGCGTTTGGGTCCACCTTAGTGGCACCATAAGTACCTTTACCATCAGCAACTTGATATACACCGCCTAATAGCTTGGCATCTTCACCATAGAAACCTCCTTTAGTATCAACACCATTCCAACTGCCTGCAAAGGTATTGCCACTGATTTCAGCTTTAATCTTTTTCTGACTAACATTAGAACCATCAAATGATAACGTGCCATCTAATTGGCTATCAACGAAGTCAACTTTAAACTCCGAAGTCCCTATGATTGGGTCATGACCAATGATTTCCTCTTTACTATTACCGATGTAGCTAGCTACACCTTTATAGTTCACTTTACCATCATTGATTTTGTTATCAATGTTGTACTGTGAGAGAGTTTTCATGTACTGCATATCGTCGATATTTGTACTGTTACCCTGTACATATACGTTCGATAACTTAGATAGTTGGATTACATTGGCTGGGCCTTTAAGGTCTCCATATACATGACCAATCTGCATCTGCTCATCAAAGTTCTTATAAGTTGACGTATAATTTAATTTATTATTAAATATACCGCCAATCTGCTTAAGTTCGCTCTTTTTGAAACTACCTTCATAATCTTCGTCAGATGCGTTTCTCAATTCTACATTTATAGAGTTTTTAAAATCTCTTGAACCTGTCTCATTCAAAAGCGCAGTATACGTATCATAGCTAGCAGAAGTATTTGCACTTATACCACTATTATCATGATCTGCAATACTGTTTTGGAAACCAGTTATTGTTGCATTGACGGGAGCCTTTGGATTAGTAGGCGCTGGTGGTAGCTGCTGCGCGGCTTCAAGAGCATCTTCTGCGGCTTTTGCTCTAGCCTCAGCATCTAATTTCGCCGTTTCAGCCTCATCAGCGCGTTTTTTAGCCTCTGCCGCCTGCGCTTTAGCATCAGCCACTTGTTGATTGGCTTCTGTTACTTTCTTGTCGGCTTCCGCTTTAGCGTCACCAACGGCTTTGTCGGCCGCCGCTTTGGCTTTTAGGGCAGCGTCTTCTGCAGCAGCTTGGGCTTGTTCAGCAGCAAGGCGTGCAGTCTCTGCGGTGGCAGCCGCTGCTAGAGCAGCCGCTTCGGCGGCTTCTGCCGCTTCTGCTCTTGCTAAGGCGGCAGCAAGACCACCGTCTCCTGTACCAGCATTGGCCAAGGCTTCTTCTGCTTTTGCTAAGGCTTCTTGGGCTTTAACGGCATCCGCTTGGGCTTTGTCAGCAGCCGCTTTGGCAGCAGCGGCTTGAGCGTTGGCGCTGTCTTTGTCAGCATTGGCTTTGGCGGCATCCGCTTGGGCTTTGGCAGCGGCCTGCTCTGCGGCGGTTTGTTTGTCGCTCTTCGCGCCATAGGTACCTTGGGCATCGTTACCAGCGTAAACCCCGCCTAGGTATTGAGCGTCGCCACCGAAGAAGCCACCTTCGGTGCTGTAACCGGCATTGTCAGCGGCCGATCCTGAGAATTGGTTGCCATTAATACCGGCGGTTAAACCAATCTTACCGGCGTTGGCAAAGCTTAAGTCGCCTTTTACGTTTTTAGCCACGAAGTCAGCCGTAAAGACGGATTTGCCAAACTCGATGTCATTACCAATGCCAAGCTTGCGGTAAGTGGCATCCCCTGTGTAGCCAACTTTGCCTTCTGTTGGCATGTTAGCCGCTTGGGTGGCATTACCGATGACGGCGACACCATTGACAGGTAGGGTTTTGTTTAACAAGGTGACTTCAGCAGAGCCGTCAATGTGGCCGATGCGCATGTCATCGCCAAAGTCTTTATAGGTTGAGGTGTAGGTTAAAGGCAGTGTTTGACCAATGGCGGCAACCACGATGTTGGTGTTATCTTCATGGGCTTTAAAGCCATTAGCCACTTCAGTGTCGCCTTCGCCTGAGAGGGTGATTGGGACCAGTGGTAGTAAGCCTGCTGTACCATCTGGGTTCTGTGAGGCAATATCAGCACGAGCGTCCACGGCAGAGCCGTCTTCATTGACGGTAAAGTCGCGGGTGGTGGTGTTAAACAATCCAAGTGAGCCGGCGTTAATGTTTAAGGATTGAACTCCCGATTTCTTCGCTTCAGGGGCGTTCTTAATCTGCGAGGCTGCTAAGGCGTCTTTGGCGGCTTGCGCGGCTTGGTTGGCGGCTGCTATTTGAGCTTCTGCGGCAGCTGTCGCGGCAGCTTGTGCTTGCTCGGCGGCGCTAATTTGGGCGTTAGCTGCTTCAAGGGCCGCTTTGCGACGATCTACTTCGGCTTGTAAGGCGGCGGTGTTGCCATTGCCTGACGCTAGAGCGTCTGCCAATGCTTTTTCGGCGGCAGCTAACTTGTCTTGTGCGGTGAGTAATTCATCTTTGGCTTTGTCTGCTTCTGCTTGGGCAGTCGCCGCTTTTTGTTTCTCAAGCTCGGCTTGGGCTTTGGCATCTATTGCCTGTTGATTGGCAGTGTCAGCTTTAGCATTGGCAGCTTCAATGGCGGTTTCAGCATCTGCTTTGGCTTTTAGGGCTTCCGCTTTGGCTTTATCTTCTGCCGCTTTAGCGGTGGCCGCGTCGGCTTCTGCTTTAGCCGCCTGCGCTTTAGCATCAGCCGCTTGTTGATTGGCTTCTGTGACTCTCTTGTCGGCTTCCGCTTTAGCGTCACCAACGGCTTTGTCGGCCGCCGCTTTGGCTTTTAGGGCAGCGTCTTCTGCAGCAGCTTGGGCTTGTTCAGCAGCAAGGCGTGCAGTCTCTGCGGTGGCAGCCGCTGCTAGAGCAGCCGCTTCGGCGGCTTCTGCCGCTTCTGCTCTTGCTAAGGCGGCAGCAAGACCACCGTCTCCTGTACCAGCATTGGCCAAGGCTTCTTCTGCTTTTGCTAAGGCTTCTTGGGCTTTAACGGCATCCGCTTGGGCTTTGTCAGCAGCCGCTTTGGCAGCAGCGGCTTGAGCGTTGGCGCTGTCTTTGTCAGCATTGGCTTTGGCGGCATCCGCTTGGGCTTTGGCAGCGGCCTGCTCTGCGGCGGTTTGTTTGTCGCTCTTCGCGCCATAGGTACCTTGGGCATCGTTACCAGCGTAAACCCCGCCTAGGTATTGAGCGTCGCCACCGAAGAAGCCACCTTCGGTGCTGTAACCGGCATTGTCAGCGGCCGATCCTGAGAATTGGTTGCCATTAATACCGGCGGTTAAACCAATCTTACCGGCGTTGGCAAAGCTTAAGTCGCCTTTTACGTTTTTAGCCACGAAGTCAGCCGTAAAGACGGATTTGCCAAACTCGATGTCATTACCAATGCCAAGCTTGCGGTAAGTGGCATCCCCTGTGTAGCCAACTTTGCCTTCTGTTGGCATGTTAGCCGCTTGGGTGGCATTACCGATGACGGCGACACCATTGACAGGTAGGGTTTTGTTTAACAAGGTGACTTCAGCAGAGCCGTCAATGTGGCCGATGCGCATGTCATCGCCAAAGTCTTTATAGGTTGAGGTGTAGGTTAAAGGCAGTGTTTGACCAATGGCGGCAACCACGATGTTGGTGTTATCTTCATGGGCTTTAAAGCCATTAGCCACTTCAGTGTCGCCTTCGCCTGAGAGGGTGATTGGGACCAGTGGTAGTAAGCCTGCTGTACCATCTGGGTTCTGTGAGGCAATATCAGCACGAGCGTCCACGGCAGAGCCGTCTTCATTGACGGTAAAGTCGCGGGTGGTGGTGTTAAACAATCCAAGTGAGCCGGCGTTAATGTTTAAGGATTGAACTCCCGATTTCTTCGCTTCAGGGGCGTTCTTAATCTGCGAGGCTGCTAAGGCGTCTTTGGCGGCTTGCGCGGCTTGGTTGGCGGCTGCTATTTGAGCTTCTGCGGCAGCTGTCGCGGCAGCTTGTGCTTGCTCGGCGGCGCTAATTTGGGCGTTAGCTGCTTCAAGGGCCGCTTTGCGACGATCTACTTCGGCTTGTAAGGCGGCGGTGTTGCCATTGCCTGACGCTAGAGCGTCTGCCAATGCTTTTTCGGCGGCAGCTAACTTGTCTTGTGCGGTGAGTAATTCATCTTTGGCTTTGTCTGCTTCTGCTTGGGCAGTCGCCGCTTTTTGTTTCTCAAGCTCGGCTTGGGCTTTGGCGGCTGTGGCAGCTTGTTCTGCTTTTACCTTAGCATCTTTAGCAGCATTTTCTGCTGCTTGCGCTTGTTCTTTAGCTTCTTCTGCTGCTTTTTTAGCCGCACTTTCTGCTTTAAGCGATTCTTCAATTTCCTTAGCTTTAGCTTCGGCGACCGTTGCACGAGTGTTTGCAGCTTTTGCTTTTTCTTCAGCGTCCTTAACTTTTGCTACTGCTTCACTAGCTATCTGTTTCGCACTGTCCACTTCTTCCTTAGACGCTTTTGCTGCAGCTTCAATTTTTGCTACCGCTTCCACTCTTGCAGCTTCTGCAGCAGCTTTTGCCTGTAACGCCTCTGCTTTTGCTGCATCAATTGCTGTCTTTGATGCCGCTGCTGCCTTTTCTGATTCCTGTCCAAATTTTAATTCTGCCGCTTTAAGTGCATCTTCTGCTGCCTTAGTTTTTGCTTCTGCTACTTTAAGGGCTTCTTCTGCGGCTTTGGTTTTAGCTTCAGCCGCTTTAATAGCTTTTTCAGCCTCAGTTATATTACCGGCTTCACCTCCTGTATTAGTACCCGGCAACACAGGTGTTGGTTTCGGTGTGATATTACCATCTCCTTCACTAGTCGCACATGACGCTAGAATAATAGCACTTAAGAGAACTACACTGGCTTTGAGTGGTGTATTTAGTTTTTTTGCTGTTTTTACAGCTGATATTGAATGACAGTTAGGCGACATTCGTCTTCCTCCATGAAGAGTTTATGATATTCCGTTACATTGTTAACAAGACGCAACTTTAATCTGGTTGCATGCATACATAAACAAATCTAATAAACAAAGTCAAACAATATTAATGAAATATTGTTCATTGAAATATTTGGTTACTAATTAATTCTAATTGGAGAATATATACATTTATATAGAGAGGAACTGTATCAATATATGCATGAAGGAATATAGAGCACTTCTATCTATACGTGGTCATCAGAATAAAAATAACTATAGTCCTCGTTGATATCTCTTTTCATTCGTTGTATTTTTTAGGAAAATTACGACAAATATCGTTTATATGAAGTAAAATAAGTACTTTCTGGACTCTTATATTGAAATTTAGATTATTTTAGAGAAATCAAGAATGATGAGAAGTTTTTAAGAATATAAGTATTTTTCGTTATGGAAATTTTTATATTTGATATTTATATATTTTTTAAAGTAGATACATAGAATTCTCCTAAATTTATTTCTAAACATTATTTACATTAATAGAATTAAGTTTAATGTCTTTTCATACCTCTTAATGGATTCAAGTTATATATTTATCTTTATACAGATTTTTGTTTAATTAATTACTTCTTCTTTTTTTCTTGATTAGTTTTTTTATTATGTCTTATGGAAATTGTATAAATAAGAAAGTATATAAAACAAAAAAGCACCCTATTAGGATGCTTTTTTACTAAAATATAAAGTTGTTACTATTTTACCACTTTCTCAGCGCCAAAGGTTCCTTGGAAAGTGGTGCCTGTACCTGGCACAGTACCTTTACCACCTTGTACTGATGCATCTTGATAGATACCACCTAAGAACTTAGCGTCTTCTCCATAGAATCCACCTGCTGTATCAATACCGTCTACATTACCAGCAAAAGTATTTCCTGTGATATCTGCATTGATTTTGATCTGATTACCATCAGGCATATACTTATAGTCAGTACCGGTAAATGATAATGTACCATCAACCTTACCACCTACGAAGTCAACATTGAAAGCAGAAGTACCATCAACTGGTTTAAACTCTCCTTCATCACCTAAGTGAATATTTTCGATATAAGTAGCAACACCTTGGTATTGAGCTTTACCATCATTGACTTGTTTTAGATAATCAATATCTTGCTGATTTGTTAGATGACCTTGTACATAGACATTAGCTGCACGTGATACTGGACCTAAAAGAGATTTAAAATCTCCATAAATATGACCTACTTGCATCTGCGACTCAAAGTTTTTGTAGACAGCGGTATAATTAAACTTAGGATTAATTATAGGTCCTTTGCCTGCATCAACCATAACTGAGCCGTTTTTGGTTAAATCTACTGCTAAAGAGCCAAGTACGTTATCTGGCTTAACCATATCAGCACGAACAACACCTTTATCAAAGCTCGTAAAGTTGTCGCCCTTTCGGTTATCTACAGGTACATTACTACCATCTTTATCTTCTGTTGCTGTAAAGTCAGACTTGTCATCACGGATAGCCACATAGCCAATAGCGTCATCCAATTGAGTACCAGCAACATTTTGCTTGACACTACTTAAAGAGGTTGATTGGAAGCCAGTCATTTCACTATCTGGTTTCACATCTGGGTTTTTCGGTGCTTCAGGAGTTGGATCTACGGGATCAACGGATACTTTATCTTTATTTGCTCCATAAGTACCTTGAGCACCATTACCTTCATAGATACCACCTAGGTATTTAGCATCGTCACCAAAGAATCCACCTTCAGTTGTGTAGCCTCCATTATCAACTGCAGCACCTGAGATTTGGTTGCCATTGATGCCAGCAGTCAAACCAATTTTACCAGCTTTATCAAACGTAAGATCGCCTTTGACGTTCTTAGCGACGAAGTCTGCTGTGAATACTGAGCTACCATATTCGATGGTTTTGTCTAGCCCTAGTTCGCGATAGGTGGCGTCACCCGTGTAGCCAACTTTTCCCTCTGTTGGCATGTTATCAGCTTTGGTCGCATTGCCTATCACAGCTACACCATTTACAGGAAGCTTAGCCCCCTCTAGTAAAGCTACTTCAGCATCACCATCAATATGAGCAATGCGCATGTCATCACTATAGTCTTTATACACTGAGGTATAAGTGAGGGGTAGCTCACCTAGGCTAGTCTCAATATTGGTACTATCTTTATGGGATTTGAAGCCGTTTTCCAAACTTGTATCGTTGTCACCAGATATATTGACCGCAACTATAGGTAATAAAGCATCTTCTTCTGGATCTAGTTTTGAGGCGAGATCAGCGCGGGCCCCAACAACAGAACCATCTTCATTGATGTCAAACTCACGAGTGGTAGTATTAAAGACTACTTCAATACCTGCAGCGCTAGGATCTATGTTGATTGACTGCACACCTGTCTTTTTAGATTCAGGGGCAGGTACTTCGCCACCACCAGTTTCGCCACCACCAGTTTCGCCACCGCCAGTTTCGCCACCACCAGTTTCACCACCGCCAGTTTCACCACCGCCAGTTTCACCGCCACCAGTTTCACCGCCACCAGTTTCACCGCCTTCAGGATTTACTGGAGCAAATACGTCGTTAAAGTTATAAGATGGGTCGTCAGTCGTATTACATGCTGCCAAGATGAGCGATGTTAAAAGAACCACACTGGCTTTTAGCGGGGTTTTGAATTTTTTAGCTGTCGATACAGCTGAGATTGAATGACTATTAGATGACATTCTTCTTCCTCCATGGATGATTGATAGATATTCCTTGATCTACATATTGCCACATTAGCTTTTAGGTAACGTGTATAGATAACCAAACTTAGTGTACAAAATAATTGCCTTTTACAAGGCTTACCTAACCCATTGGTTAAGTAAGCTTTAATAGTATTTATTTTAAAATGTAGCCTTTAACCGAAAAATTATTGGCTTTGATAAGAAAGCTTTACACCAGCGATGTAACCATCATTATCTTCAGCTTTACTCACAATACTACCGTTAGGTAGCTCTCCTGTGGCATCGCCAAATTTTAGATATTTACCGCCAACTGACACCGCCCACTCAGGCGTTACATTGTATTTAACACCGCCACCGATACTATAATAGCCATCAATAGTACCTAATGAGCTAACAGGATCACCTGCGCCTGAATCATAACCAACTACGACTGAACCAGCCAGCTTTTCATTGAAGCGCTTGGCTAATCCAACATCTACTTTCCATTGGTCTTTTTCATAGGATAAGAGTGGCAAACCTTCAGGATCAGCTGCTTTAGAAAAAGCATTATAAAGTGGTGGTACGATCGTAAAATCGCTCCATGGCACCCAGCGTACATCTAACGTACCTAGCAATTGATACTTTTCACTTAAACCAGTTTGAATGTTGAGGTTAACTGATTCAGGTGTTTTTACTGTTGCCTGAGTTGTCGCATTAGCTTGAACATCGTATTCAGAACTACCTGGGATTTGAGAAAGAACCAGATCCTTATACTTACTGTCTAAAAGTGGGACACGCTCAGCGATATCTGTTTTATGTTCAATTTCAGAACGATAGGTTAGCGCAGCATTTAGCGCGATTTCAGGTTTACTATAGGCAAGACCTGCGACCCAACCATAATCAGTATCAGTATTCACATTGGCATCATATCCTGTCAATGGACCATAGGCTTTACCGCGCAAATGCACGTCTGCTTTTGCTTTTTGTATCACTGGACCACCATATACTTGGAAGCCATTAGACTTATAACCTATTAAACCTGTCCATGATTCAGTATGGACACTGACATTGGTATTTTTGTTATAGTCGGGATCTAGGATTGCAGGATTTATAACTTCATTTTTATCACCGATTCCATTAAATTTAGGTGTTATGAGCGTTGGCTCACCTACTTTTGATACAAAATTATTATCACCTTTATATTCTACTTCTGCACCGAACGGCTCATCGTAAAATACACCAATACTAAAATTTTCGTTAATATCAGTTTTTACACCATAACGTGCAAAAGTGTAAGCTTTATCAGTAGCATTGCCAGTGTCATTGCCTTTTACATATTCGGCTTCAGTCTGTGTGATACCAAATGCGTTTCCAGCATTATCGTGCACTGACACATCAGTATTGATATAAGCGTAATCAACTTCGGCATAAGTACCAGGATTAAAGAAGCCTTTGATTTCTTGACCAGAACGATCAAGACCAGCAGCCTGTGTCAACGACGCAGCCGACAGAGTGATAAGAGCGAGAGTGAGTTTAGAGATAGGGAATTTTTGAGACACTTGATATATCCTCCATGAATACAATAACTGGCAAATAGCTTAATCATGACATGTCTTATATCAATAATTTCAGCTGATGCGATGCAATCCTTTGCCAAACGACTTTGAACCAACTTTCTGGAAATAACAAACGATTACTCGTTATTACTTCTCCTTCATATCTGACATTACAGCTATGTAAGATAACGTAATCGACTTAAGTATCATAATTAAAGTTGAGTCTTATAGCAACTACCTTTTTAAACTTTAGTTGAATGTGATACGTATTAATTAATGTGTGCTAGAAAATTTCAATTCAGAATATTGCTTATGTCTATGATAGTTATAGATTTTTATTAGACAATCCTTATTAAATAGTAATATTGTAGAGAGCTATAATACTGTCATATGCAATATTTAAGCATAAAAAAAGCAAAGCAGCCTTTAGACTACTTTGCTTTTACGAACATTTATCTTATTAATTAAAGATAGAAAGTAAGATTATTTACCTTGATAAGACAACTTCACACCAAGGATATAACCATCGTTATCTTGGAAGTCACCAACGATTTTACCTGTCGGTAATTGACCTTTGGCATCACCGAACCATAAATATTTACCACCAGCTGATACCGCCCATTCAGGAGTCACGTTATATTTAGCACCAAGACCTACACTGTAGTAACCATCGATAGGGCCTAATGACGTTGTTACATCGCCAGCACCACTGTCCCATCCAACTGTACCACTAACCGCTAAAGCAGGAGCAATACGTTTAGCAAGACCGAGCTCTACTTGCCATTGATCATCTTCATAATCAACTAAGTTCAAGCCATCAGGACGTGAAACTGGATTTTTGCTGGCTGCATTGTATAGTGGCGGTGTGATTGAAAAATCACTCCAAGGTACCCAGCGTACTTTTGCAGTAGCTAACATCGTTGGGTTAATGCCGGTTTGGAAATCAAGGTTTACTGATTTAGGAGTAGTAATTTCCATGTTAGTAACTTGAGTAGGTGGAAGTGCACCACCACTTAATGTAGGAGCTAAAGGATAGCTTTCATAGATGTTCATACTATGGTCAATTTCTGACCGATATGTTAAAGCAGCCTTCAAAGCAATTTCGGGCTTACTATAAGAAATACCTGCTAACCAACCATAATCCTGATCTGGACTAATATGTGAGGTATAACTAGTAGCTGGCCCATAAGCAAGACCACGCAGTTTAACATCAGATTTAACGCGCTGTGCTACAGGACCACCGTAAATTTGGAAATTTTTATTCGCACCAAGTTTCATACCAAGAATAGCAGTTAAATTCTCACTACGAACTTCAACTTTAGTATTCTCACCTGCAGTCGTTGCTTCAGCGCCTATGATTGCATTACCAAGTGGACCACTAGGCTGCTCATCATCTGCAAACTCACCTACTGAGTCAGCCGGATTAGTATTAGCAACAAAGTTATTATCACCCTTGTATTCAGCAGCAGCGCCAAATGGCTCATCGTATAAAACACCGATACTAAAAGTATCATTGATATCCGTTTTTACACCGTAACGAAAGAAATCATAAGATTCAGCGATATCGCCTGTTGCATTGCCGCGTACGTAAGAATTATCAAGCGGGTTATTATTAGCGCTATCATAGCCACTGACATCAGCATCGATATAAGTATAGACAGCTTCAGCATAAGTGCCATCTTGTAAGAATGCTGTGATATCTTGACCAGAACGGTCAAGACCTGCTGCATTAGTAATGCTAGCAATTGAAAGAGTAGCTATCGCCACAGTAAGGGTTTTTAAATGAAAAGTAGCGCGCATTGTATATCTCCAAACATCCTCGTTGTTTAATCGTTCTAATAATCCATATTTAGCATTGTTACGCAAAATATAAGATTATGTAAACGATGTCCTGAAATGAATAGTAATGACTTTTCAATACTAAAACAACAATTAAAACACTTTATTTCATACTAATGACTGTACAGTACAAATTATTATAAAACATTTAATAAACAATAGTTTACCTAATTATTAATACTAAATTATATATTAAAACTTGGCAAACTTAAGTTCAAAAATGAAAATTCATAATAATTATTTGAAAAATGAAAAAGTTACTTTTTACATTTCTATTTATTTTATTAAAAACATAAAAAAAAACGACCCATTAAGGATCGTTTTTTGTGCAAATTCATAACCTACATTAATACTAGCAATCTTAGTTAAAATCTTGCTTAGCTTGATAAGACAGTTTCACACCAAGCGCAAAACCATCATTGTCTTCAAAGTTGCTAACTGCAAATTTGTTAGGAATTTGACCTTTGGCATCACCGAACCATAGGTATTTACCACCGGCAGAAATTGCCCAGTTTTCGGTTAGGTTATATTTTGCCCCAAGACCTGCACTATAATAGCCTTCAATAGGACCTAAAGAGGTTACTGGATTGCCAGCGCCACTATCCCAACCAATGTTACCAGTTACAGCTAAGGCTGGTGTTAAGCGTTTAGCTAAACCTAATTCTACTAACCATTGGTCTTTATCATAGCTGACTAGCGATAGACCATCTGGACCATTAGTAGGATCAAATTTACTGCCTTGATTATATAATGGTGGCACAATTTCAAAGTCACTCCAAGGTACCCAGCGTACTTTAGCAGTGGCTAACATCGTAGGATTGATACCCGTTTGAAAATCAAAGTTTACTGATTTTGGCGTAGTAATATCTATTTCACCATTAATACCAGTTGCAGCAGCCGGAATCGGTCTTGGGACTGCAGGACTTGCTAAAGCTGGAAAAATTTCGGAAACGTTAAGATTATGATCGATTTCCGAGCGATAAGTCAGAGCTGCTTGTAAAGCAATCTCCGGTTTGCTATAGGCTACACCAGCTAACCAACCATAATCTTGGCCAGCATTGATATTCATTGTATAACCATTAGCAGCTTGGTATGCGGTACCGCGTAGTTTTACATCTGCTTGTACACGTTGCGCTACTGGACCACCATATACTTGAAACTCTTTATTCTCACCAAATTTCGCACCAAGAATACCAGTGATATTTTCAGTACGTACTTCTACATTAGTACCTTCACCGTTTCTAGGTGAAGCAGGGTTTTGATCGACAAACTTATTGTCGCCACTATAGTCAGCAGCTGCACCAAAAGGCTCATCATATAAAACACCAACGCTAAAAGTATCATTGATGTCCGCTTTTACACCATAACGAAAGAAGTCATAAGATTCGGCGATATCGTCTATCTTATTACCTTGCTGATAGGCGTTTTTATCTGCGCCAACATAAGCATTGTCATAACCACTAACATCAGCATCTAGATAAGTATAAACTGCTTCAGCGTACACACCATCTTGCAAAAACGCGGTGATATCTTGACCTGAACGATCAAGACCTGCCGCACTAGCGATACTAGCTGCAGAAAGAGCAGCCAAAGCTACTGTTAGAGTCTTTAGATTGAAATTTGCGCCCATTGTGTATCTCCAAACATCCACATTGTTTTACCGCTACACCGAACTTTGTTAGGTAGGCAGTATCTAAGGTGAAGGATACTAATGTGTTTTTTACATGAAAACAACCGAAAAATACATTATTTCTGCAATATGACTGAATAGTCAGCGAACCGTATATTTATGCCAAAATTTGCATATAAATATTCAATGAATACTATGCCATTATTTATTGTCTATATTGAGAATATCTTATTGTTAATAATGCGGTGGTCTATCTGCCATGACATCAAAAGGCGCTACACCGCTCTCCCCATCTTGGTTTTGCACTTGCTTATAGATAAACTGTAGTTGGCGCTGCAAGGTTTGAATATCTCTATCTTGGCGCGTAATAACCTCATCAAGCCTCTCGACGGTAACTTCAAGGTGAGATAAGTTCATCTGCAGCTCAATAACCTGTGCTTGTAAATCCGCTTGGCTATCTGCCAGTTGAGCTTGTTGATTAGAAGCGTTTTTTTCTATCGAATTTTGTTGATTCATATTTTTCTCAATAGTAGTTCTCAATAATAGATAGTATGGTTATTTTCTTTATTAAATCTCAGACCTAACCATTTAAAATAGACTTTATAAAATAGTGTTTATAAAGGCATTTACGCATACTACAGTTAGGTGGCAGCATGTTATACTGCTAGGAATTTTGCAACAACCCCTACCTCACTATTATATAAGCTTAAGATATTCTATGGCATTGATACATTTAAAAGATATTCACTTGGCCTTTGGCGTGGCTCCTATTCTTGATGGTATTGATTTTTCAATCAATGCAGGCGAGCGCGTTTGTTTGATTGGCCGTAATGGCGAAGGCAAATCTACCTTATTTAAACTGATTAATGGCTCATTGCAGCCTGACAGCGGCGAGATTATCAAAAATAGTAGCATGCGTGTTGCGATGTTAGAGCAAGACGTTCCGGAAACCAGCGGACGTATCTTGGACATCGTGATGGGCGGTAGCCGCCACACCGCTGATTTGCTCATTAACTATAATAAGCAAGTCGATATGTGTGCCAATGGTGATATGGATGCTTGCGAGCATATGGCAACCTTGCAACATGATATCGATGCGGTACATGGCTGGGATTTAGAGCGTGATGCAACCCGTCTGATTACGACTATGGGGCTTGATCCTGAAGCTGACCTGTCTTCATTGTCTGGCGGTCGTAAACGCCGTGTGCTACTTGCGCGTGCACTAGTCACCAAGCCTGATGTGCTATTACTCGATGAGCCAACCAACCATTTGGACGTTGAAAGCATCGAATGGTTGGAGCGCTTTTTACTCGACTGGCAAGGTCTGACGTTATTGTTCGTGACGCACGATAGAGCATTTGTTAATAAGCTTGCTACCCGTATCGTTGAGCTTGATCGCGGTCAATTGACCAGCTATGACGTCACCCAAGGCGCTAAAGGGTATGCGCGTTATCAAGAATTAAAAGAGCAGCAGCTACTTGCTGAAGAAAAGAATAACGCCAACTTTGATAAAAAATTGGCACAAGAAGAAGTTTGGATTCGCCAAGGTATCAAGGCTCGCCGTACCCGTAACGAAGGTCGTGTTCGTGAGCTAAAAGCCCTGCGCGAAGAGCGTAAAGGTCGCCGTGAGCAAGTTGGTAACGTCAATATCACTATGGGTGAAGGCGAGAAAAGCGGCAAGCTGGTTTGTAAAGTTAAGAACCTGCATCTGGAATATGATGGCAACGTCTTGGTCGACAACTTTAGCACCATGATTATGCGCGGTGACAAAATCGGTATCGTCGGTCCCAACGGCGCGGGAAAAACCACGCTTATTAAAGCCCTGCTCGATATGTCTGATGATGAAGTAACCAAAACAGGCACAGTCGAGCTTGGCACCAATTTACAAATTGCCTTTTTCGATCAGCTGCGCGACCAGTTAGATCTAGAAGCCAGCGTGGCGCAAAACGTCTCTGAAGGTTCTGACTTCGTCGAAGTTGGCGGGCGCAAAACGCATATCATGAGCTATCTGCAAGATTTCTTATTTGCCCCAGAGCGTGCGCGTACGCCTGTTAAAGCATTATCAGGTGGTGAGCGTAACCGCGTGCTACTTGCCAAGCAACTATTAAAGCCTGCCAATATTCTAGTACTCGATGAGCCAACCAACGACTTAGATATGGCTACCCTTGAGCTTTTAGAAGAATCGGTCGCCAGCTTTAACGGTACTATCCTGCTGATTAGCCATGACCGCTCATTTATGGACAACGTCGTTACCTCTACTTGGGTATTTGACACAGATGAAAATGGTAATGGCATCGTCAAAGAATATGTCGGCGGCTATCAAGAATACTTGGTACAGAAAAACCGTGAAGAAGAAGCGAAAGCTAAGAATGCCAAATCGTCTCACGATAATGCTACTCATAGCAAAGCCAACAATAAAACTACGGTCGCGGCAAAGTCTAATACCGCTGCCAAAAAGCTCAACTACAATGAACAGCGTGAACTCGATAACTTACCAAAAGAAATCGCCGCGTTAGAAGCTGAGCAAACGGAGCTGGAAGAAAAGCTGGCTGACGGTTCATGGTTTACCAAAGATATGGAAGCCGCTACTGCTGCTAGCGAGCGTTTATTAGTCATCGAAGATGAGATGATGACTAAGCTTGAGCGTTGGCACACGCTTGAGAGTTAACACTATCTATCGCTATTTATGACCTTATAACTTTTATATTAGGCATGCTTTATATTAGACATGGTTAAAGGTTATAAATAGCTACGCCAACTTACAACCGCGTAATGTGCGGAAAGTTAGTGAACATTGTCTTGATTTCAAGTATCATTCCCTATTGCTGAATACCCTTATTAATTATAAGGTCATTATTCATAATAGTCTTGTTGATATAAAAGCGTATTTTAAAGCCGGTTAAATATTGATAATTAAGCAGTTTTAGACTAATTATCTCGTTTAACGCTTAGGTGCGCTATCGCAAGGCTGCTTTATTTTTAACACAATAATTTATTTTATGACCGAAATAGCTTAGAATAGCAACAATTAGCAAAATTAGGCACAGCTAACGTGGCTTGATAATTGTCATTTTTCTAAGCCACAAACCCAGTGTGGGATAATCCCATTTCATTCACCTGGAGGAAGTATTAATGAGCCATGCCGAAGGCGTTAACGTACAACGTCGTAGAGTTCTTATTGCCTCGACTGCCGTCATTGGTGCAGCTGGGGTAGCTGCGGTGGCGACACCTTTTGTCCGTTCTTGGACGCCGAGCGCAAAAGCCGAGGCTGCAGGCGCTGCAGTGACCCAAGATATTGGTTCTATCGAAGCAGGACAGATGATTGTCGTCAAATATCGTGGCAAACCTATCTTTGTGGTCAAGCGCACTGAAGAGATGCTGACTACGTTAGAATCAGTCAAGTCATTACTGTCAGACCCTGATTCAGATGAGTCGCTACAACCAGAATATTGTAAAAACCCTGAGCGCTCTTTATCACCAGAAGTACTGGTAGTAGAAGGCGTCTGTACACATTTAGGCTGTGCACCAAACTACCGTCCTGATGTGGGCGCAGCTGATTTAGGCGGTAATGACTGGTACGGTGGATTTTTCTGCCCATGTCATGGCTCTAAATACGATTTATCGGGTCGTGTTTATAGTGGTGTCCCTGCACCGCTTAACTTACCAATCCCAGAGTACAGCATGGATGGTACTATCTTGACGATTGGGGAGGCTTAATATGAGCATGGGTAAAAAATTAATGCATTGGGTGGACGCGCGCTTTCCTGCGACTGAAACCTATGAATATCATATGTCAAAGTACTATGCACCAAAGAACTTTAACTTTTGGTACTTCTTTGGTGTGTTATCAATGGTGGTATTGGTCAACCAATTGGTGACTGGTATTTGGCTAACGATGATGTACAACCCAAGTGCCGAAGGGGCATTTGCGTCTGTTGAATATATCATGCGTGATGTCAAAGGTGGTTGGCTCATCCGTTATATGCACTCGACGGGCGCATCTGCGTTCTTCGTCGTCGTATATTTGCATATGTTCCGCGCCTTGCTATACGGTTCATATCAAAAACCGCGTGAGCTTATTTGGCTTATCGGTATGGGTATTTACCTAGCATTGATGGCAGAAGGTTTCTTCGGTTACCTACTTCCTTGGGGCAACATGTCATTCTGGGGCGCTCAGGTTATTCTAAACTTACCTGCGGCTCTACCTGTCATTGGTGACGGTCTTGCTGAATGGGTACGTGGTGACTATATCATCTCAGGTATCACCCTAAACCGCTTCTTTGCCTTGCATGTGGTTGCTATTCCGCTCGTCCTTGTCGGCTTAGTGTTTATGCATTTAGTAGCGCTGCATCACGTTGGTTCAAACAACCCTGATGGCATTGATATTAAAAAGCTAAAAGATAAGAATGGCGTACCATTAGACGGTATCGAATTCCATCCGTACTATACTGTGCACGATATGGTTGGTATTGTTGTCTTCTTTATCTGTTTCTTTGCAGTCGTATTCTTCTTCCCAGAAGGAGGCGGTTTCTTCCTTGAGCCACCAAACTTTGAAGCAGCAAACTCACTGAAAACACCTGCGCATATTGCACCAGTATGGTATTACACACCTTTTTATGCCATCTTACGTGCGGTTCCTAATAAGCTTGGTGGTGTTATTGCAATGGGCGGTGCGATTGCCTTCCTATTCTTAATCCCATGGCTTGATAGATCGCCTGTACGCTCGATACGTTATAAAGGTATTTTGTCTAAGATTGCCCTTACTATTTTTGCTATTAGCTTTGTGGTATTAGGTTACTTAGGTGCAACACCTGCAACGCCAACAGCGACAATTTTGGCACGTATCTTTACCATTCTGTATTTCTTGTTTTTCTTATTGATGCCGTTCTACACAGCTATTGAGAAGTGTAAACAGCCACCAGAACGCGTTACCGGAGGTCACTAATGAGCACGCTAATTAAATCCCTAGCTGGTCTAGGCTTAGGCGCCGCGCTGACGTTGACCGCTGGCACTGCAAGCGCATCAGGTGGTGGATGCGGTACTTTTACCAATGCCGATGGTGTGGTTGAACACTTAGCTTGTAGTACAGCTCCTATTGATTTTACCAATAAGGGCTCACTACAAAATGGCGCGAAAATCTTTATGAACTACTGCGCTGGATGTCACTCAGCAAAGTATGTTCGTCATTCGCGCATTGCTAAAGACTTAGAGATACCGCCTGAGCTGGTTGAAAAGTATTTGATGGTCACCACCGATGAAATCGGTGACCATATTAATGCTGAAATCGACCCTGACGTTCAAGCATCATGGTTTGGTGCTGCACCTCCGGACTTGTCACTTGAAACAAGACTACGCGGTGATGACTGGGTCTATACTTACCTTCTATCGTTCTATGAAGATCCAAGCCGTCCTTGGGGCTCAAACAACTTAGTGCTTGCAAACGCTGCTATGCCGCATGTGTTGCATAATATGCAAGAAACCTTGAGTGAAGAAGAGTTTGAATCTGAAGTTGGTGACTTGGTTAACTTTATGGCGTGGATGGCAGAGCCGGTACGTCATGACCGCCAAGTAATCGGTTTCTTTGTGATTTTATTCTTATTAGTACTGCTCATTCCAGTTTACCTGTTAAATAAAGAGTTCTGGAAAGACGTAAAATAATAAAGCAATAAAGATCCAAGCTTTATCTAAAAAATAAGCGCTACTTCGGTAGTGCTTTTTTTATGTTTGAGTACATAGTTAGTTATAAAATTTTCTGTTAAAAACCGCCTTATGGGCAATGTTTACGTACGTTGCCTTGATAAACGCAGCGACATTGTTTACGATAATAGGCTTTATTAATACATTAGGCTTCCATGATTGATGCGAATGACATTCCAAGTAGTCAGCTGATTTTATACGCTGACGATGGCTACAACAGCCATGTGGTACGCCTATTGCTTGAAGAAAAAAAACTTGCCTATTATTTATCGCGCCTG
>NZ_DAINDI010000007.1:22082-24068 GCF_036731945.1 Psychrobacter sp. | reverse complement strand
TCCGGAAGACTTAACCGAGCTCAACCCCTATCACACTTTGCCTGTCTTACAACAGCGTGAGATTGCGCTATATGAGATTAACGTTATCTTCGAATACCTTGAGGAGCGTTATCATGCCAATAAATTATTGCCAGATACGCCGCAAGAGCGCGCCCAGTTTCGTCAATTGGCTTGGCGTATTCAACATGATTGGTTGGTGCTCGGTAAACGGTTGCTCATGCATCCGGACAGTTTTAATAAAGCGCAAGCAGCCTTGGCAAAAAAGCAACTAAGCGACTCCTTGATTACTTTATCGCCCTTGTTTGCTCATAAGCCTTACTTTATGGCCGACGAGTTTGGTTGGTGCGATGTGCTTTTAGCGCCGTTATTATGGCGATTAGAAGAGATGGGCATTGAGTTACCGCGTGCTATCAGCCGCCCTTTATTTGACTATCAAAAACGGGTCTTTGAGCGTGACAGCTTTCAAAAAAGTGTGCGTTAATTAGACAACCGCTGATGACTCCCCTAAAATAGACTCTGATATAGAATAGCGATATAGTGAATAATTTTTTAATAGATACCACTCTGTTAGGAATTACTCATTAAGCAGTATTTAATAACCATACCTAAGGAAACCAAAAAATGAGCGAAGAAACCACCTCTATTACCCCAACACGTCCCTATATGGTGCGCGCGCTATATCAATGGATAGAGGACAATGCGCTCACCCCATACTTGATGGTAGATGCTACCGCTGACAATGTCCAAGTCCCTAAAGAGCATGTCCAAGACGGACGTATCGTGCTCAACATTGCCAGCCGCGCGACCGGTAATATGAGCATGGAAAATGATTATATTCATTTTAGTGCGCGTTTCGGCGGTGTCTCGCAAGAGATTTGGGTACCATTGACGGCGGTAATGGGGATTTATGCCAAAGAAAATTCGCAAGGGATGTTTTTTGACCCTAATGAATACGATGATTATGTCCCTGAAGAAGACGCAGCGACTACATCCAAGAAAAGTACCGCTGCCCCGAAACCTAAGCGCGATAATAAAGCCGGGTTAAAAGTTTTAAAATAATTATGTTAAAAAATCGATTTTGAAACAGCCAAAAAAGTTAGCCATAAAAAAGCCAGTCATATTAAATATGCTGGCTTTTTTCCTTGTCAGGCCACAATCCTAACAGGCTCAAAAACACTTAATCTCTTAGTGTTTAAGTGCTTGATGATTAGGTTCTTGGCAGCGTCACACCGCGCTGACCTTGGTATTTACCGCCACGGTCTTTATAACTGGTTTCGCAAACGTCGTCCGCATCACTTTGAAAAAACAGCATTTGTGCCACGCCCTCGCCCGCATAAATACGCGCAGGCAAGTTAGTGGTATTGCTGAACTCTAACGTCACATGCCCTTCCCACTCAGGCTCAAGTGGTGTGACGTTGACGATGATACCGCAGCGTGCATAGGTCGATTTACCAAGACAAATTGTCAGCACATCACGCGGAATACGAAAATACTCCATTGTGCGCGCCAAAGCAAATGAATTTGGCGGAATGATACACTCGTCACCGATGACATCAATGAAGCTTTTTTCATCGAAGTTTTTTGGGTCTACAATCACTGAATGTACGTTGGTAAAGACTTTAAACTCAGGCGCACAGCGTACATCATAACCGTAGCTTGAGGTGCCATAACTGACCAAACGCTCGCCGGCATCATTAAAACGTACTTGACCTGGTTCGTATGGTTCAATCATGCCATGTTCTTCGGCCATTTTACGAATCCAGCGGTCAGACTTGATAGACATTGTTGTTCCTTAGCAGATATAAAATCGAGATGATGATATGAATGATATTTTGATAGCGACGATTATACGGAATTGACAGCGCAATTTATAGAGCGGCAACGATTTTAAAATTAAGCCTGCTATTTATAAAAATATCATAAGCGCTCATCAGCTACCATTTAGCAAAATGATCTTCCGCCAACCCCATTACCTTATCAAGCTTA
>NZ_DAINDI010000007.1:1010-22072 GCF_036731945.1 Psychrobacter sp. | reverse complement strand
CCTCATCTGCTAGCCGTATCTCACCACTATAAAAACCTAGCCATTGCTCAAAGATACTGGCAAGCACACCGAAGTTATCGGTCTTTTTATAAACAGTAATCGGCGTAAAGGTTAAATTAATATCAACCTTGCTCCAGCCAAGATTTTGATGATAAATACGCCAAGTATGCTGCGCGGCTGCATCCAAATCTTGACGTACAAACATCACAGGCGGGAGATACACTATTTGCCCATCAAGCCAGCATGCATTTTCACTAGCGCCAGTTTCGTTGACGCCCATCGATAAGTTCAAGGTGAAATGACGACCGTCTGGCAAGTAGCTATTCATACAGCTCCAAAACCAATTGGTCTTGTGGCGCATATAGCCAAGCGTCCAATCTAGATTGGCAATAGTGGTGTCAGTAAAGTCGATTTTTTTGAGCTGAGTATCCAAAGTTTCAGTACTAAATTTTGAATTATCTTTAATAAGTAGATGACCAGATATTACTGTCAGCGGCTCTTTTTGGGTAAAGGTCCAACCGCGTCTGCCCGTCGGTGTGCAAATAGCTAGTGGCTGTGATTGTCTTGAGAGGATTGCATGGAGTGCAAGGTGTTGACTATCTAGCACAACGTCAATCTGGGAAGGCGTAAAACCCAATGTTACGGTCAGCTTGTCATGAGCAAATGCCATTTGACCTTGATAGCAATCGCCTTCTAATATCGTCTGTCGAGTCAAAGGTTGCAAGGCTTCGCAAACTTCTAGCTCATTAGTTTCATCATTATAGAGATACACGAAGGCGCTGGTCGCAAGCTTAATCGTCGCCAGTGCTAGGCAAATTCGATAAGGTGGCTCAATAATTTGGATAAAGCAAAATTGATTGGCTTTTAATTCTTTGCGCCAGTTTGGCAGTGCTTTTTGCGAGATAAGATGACTATGATAGTCAAGATAGTTAATGCGCTTAACGTTAGCAAAAACGCCAAAACTAGGTTGACAGTTTTGAATCAGCTGCTCAAGTATTGCTGGTTTTAGATTTCTTGATAACACCTGTACATCTTGTTCATTACGATTTTGGTTCATAGTCATGGCATCCTAGCCAAATTTTTCTAATAATGCTATCTGTCCTTGATAGCTGACGATGGTATGTGCAATTTTTCTTTTTGCTTGTGTAGAGCCTACAAAAAATGCTTCTTTTACTACTTTTACCTCAATATTGGTTAAGCCGTCAGCCAAGGTTTCTGTCACATCAACTGAAGCTATCGCGCTCATCCATAAAAAGTGCCTAGGAAACTTGCATAATAGTTCAGCAAGGACTTTTGAAAATTGATTAAAATCAGCAATCACCATGCGGCGATTGCTAAAATCCGCAGTAACCTGATGGCGTTTGCTACTGCCATCTTTATAGTAGCAAACGGCACTCACTTGATTATTCGACAGTTCAATCACGTATATCGGCGGACGAAATAGCTTTAGGAGCTGATATTGCTTGGGGATAGTATCTAAATGACGTTGATAAATCGATAAGCTCACGATACTTCCCTTTTGAAATTCAAAGTCACTTAGATTTTAATGTTTTATACGCTTAGGTTATTTTACTAACTTTAGAAGCCACTAAAAACTATTAGAAAATCCGCTTATCATCGACAGGTTTGGCAAATTTATTGATATTGGTTTCGATATTTTTCGCAATGCTTAGATAATACGGCGCAAATTCATCATCCGCTAATACGCTCGGCTCACCTTTATCCACTTGAGCGCGAATACCACTAGCAAGCGGCAACTGACCCAAGAGTGGCACATGGTATTGCTCAGCGATTTTTTCGCCGCCACCCGTACCAAAAATCGCTTCAGTATGGTTACAGTTGCTACAGGTATGCAGCGCCATATTTTCAACCACGCCAAGTACTGGAATATTGGTTTTATTAAACATCTCGATACCTTTTTGCGCATCAAGTAAGGCGATATGCTGCGGCGTCGTCACAATCACCGCACCCGTTACCGGAATGCGCTGCGCCAATGTCAGCTGAATATCGCCAGTACCAGGCGGCATATCGATGACTAAGTAATCGAGCTGCGGCCAATTGGTTTGGTTATACAGCTGCATTAAGGCGCCAGTGGCTTTTGGTCCGCGCCACGCCACAGGTGTATTATCACCATCGAGCAAGCTACCAATCGATAGCATTGCCAAACCATGCGCTTCGATAGGAACAAATTGCTCGTTTTCCAGCTCAGGCTTGATTTTATCTACGCCCAGCATCGTCGGCATACTCGGTCCGTAAATATCAGCGTCTAGCACACCAACACGATTGCCCAATTTCTGTAATGCTAAGGCGATATTAACGGTAGTGGTTGATTTGCCAACGCCACCTTTACCCGAAGCGACGACGATAATATGGCGGATACGCGGATGCGCCATTAAGGATGCTTGCGTCGGTGCCGCCTTCGTAATCGGCGGTTCGGCCTGATTGCTGCTATTTGTATTTGCAGAGGGTTTGGTCTGCTTTTCCATCGCGTTGGTGGTTTTTGGCATGGCTTTTGGCAGGCTTGACCCCGCGCCTTTTGCAGGCGCTGGCAAGCGCACATTCATATGAATCGCTCTGATGCCATGCGGATGCAGTAGATTGCCAAGCTCTTGCTGAATGGTTTCAGGATCGCTATCTTGCGGCAGACGCAAATCCAAAGTCAGCTCATCGCCATCGCGCTCTAGACCTGTGACCATAGTCGCAAGACTACTATTACCCAAATGGTAATTGAGTAAAACCTGATCAACGGCGCTATCACGAGCCGCTTGTTGCTGCGGAGATTCGGATTTCGAAGATGCTCTTTTTTTTATAAAATTAAACATAGCTACCTCTACTACCTATATCGATGGTTAAATTTGGCAAAAACGATGAATCTTTTTAAACAATAACTGTTTAAAATTGTTTAAAAAAACTCTTAGCTAAAACCTTAGCCCATAAAACTTTTGCCAAATGCTTTTATATAGATACAGTGTAGCTCAATGGGCGCTATAAAAAAACCACACTGTCAGTAGGTATGAGGGTCAAAATTGGTGTTATTTTTTTATTTAAGCGGTCTTATGTACATGACCGTTTATTAAACAAACTAACCAATTGGTAAAAACCTAGAAGCGATGAATAAATAAATCAGCACGCCCGACGCATCACTGATTGAAGTAATCAAAGGCGCACTGGCGGTTGCAGGGTCAAAACCGAGTTTATTGAGTATAAAAGGCAGACTCATGCCAATGACACTACCAATCATAACCACGCACAGCATACTTAGCGCCAGTACCAAAGAGACGGTCGCATCACCGCGTACATAGCCGATAAGGGCAATGGCAACGGCCATCGTCGCACCAAGTAGCAACGCGACTAAGGCTTCGCGGCCAAGGAGTGAAAACCAATCACGCATCACCACATCGCCCGTCGCTAAAGCACGTACCATTAAAGTCGCTGATTGCGAGCCGGCGTTACCGCCACTATCAACCAGTAAAGGTAAGAAAAATACCAATACTAAGTTTGCCGCAATGACGTCTTCGAAGTTAGCAATACTTAGCCCCGACAACAAGTTGCCAAATACTAAAAACACCAGCCAAAAAACCCGCTTACGGTAGAGAACGGTAATACTAACGTCTTTTAAGCGCCCGACCATGGTTGAGACACCGCCTGACTTATGAAAGTCATCGGTGGCTTCATCGCTTGCCACGTCCATCGCATCATCATGGGTGACGATACCAACCAACGCCCCACTGGCATCAGTAATGGGTAGGGAGATTAAGTCATAACGAGCAACGGTTTTCGCAACGTCTTCTTGGTCATCGTTGACATCAGAAGAGATGACCGAGCTGACCATAATGTCTTTAATCAGCTGTTCAGGCGATGATAAAATAAGCACCCTTAATGACACCACTCCCAATAGCTTACGCGCGTCATCAATCACATAAGCGTGATAAATAGTTTCGGCATCAGGCGCTTCTAAACGTAGCGCGTCCAAGGCTTCGGCGACAGTCATCTCAGCCTCTAACGTCGCATAATCGGAGCTCATCAAGGCACCAGCCGTGCCTTCTTCATAAGCGGATAGACGGCGAATATCCTCACGTTTCGCCTGCGCTAAGGCAGGTAATAGCACGTCGCGTTGGTCTTGACTCAGGCGTTTATACAAATCAGTCCGTTCATCAGATGGCATCTCGCCGACTATCCTGGCTAAAATAGCGCGCGGAAAGACATAAGCGAGCGCCACTTGACTATCTGGGTCTAAATAAGCAAATATCGTCGAACGATTGGGCAAATGCGCAAGTAACTGCCAAGCGAGTTTGGGTTCAATTAACGCCAATAAATCGGCTATATCGATAGGACGCAGCTCTTGAATCTCTTCAATCGCTTGCTCATATTGCTGCTGCTCGATAGCACGGCTTATTTTTTCGGCATAGGTCAACGCCAAGTCTTTATTATTCATTGCTTTTACTCCGTGCAGCGCAAAATGAGGCAACAGGCGCTCATAAAAAAGAGCCAATATTATTGGCTCAAATTAACATAAAATCAAATGCTAAAGGATTGAGGTTTTATTAGCAAGCGAATGATGTTTAAACCAAGCAAACCGCTCGCAAACCTATCCATTGACCACAGCGTTAATTCATAAACCAACCATGACTGGCAACGATAGACTGCCCAGTAAATACATTACTTGGAAAAGCCGCTAAGAATAATGCCAATTGAGCGATATCATCAACCGTGGTAAATTCTTTATCAACGGTATTGACCAACATAATGTCATTTACCACAGATTCTTCACTGATGCCTTTTTCAACCGCTTGTTGCGGGATTTGTTTCTCGACTAATGGTGTTTTGACAAAACCGGGACAAATGACATGTGCGCGTACATTATGTTCAGCGCCTTCTTTTGCCAACACCCGGCACAGTCCAAGCAGTCCGTGCTTGGCAGTTACATACGGTGCTTTAAATAATGACGCTTCATGCGAGTGCACTGAGCCCATATAAATGACCGTACCGCCTTTGTCAGCCTTATACATATGCTGCACAGCCGCTTTAGTGGTTAAAAATGCCCCATCTAAATGAATAGCGAGCATTTTTTTCCAGTCAGCAAACGCCATTTTATGAATCGGGTCAATGATTTGAATACCGGCATTGGAGACAAGAATATCTATACTGCCAAAGGTATCCACTAATTGCTGTACGCCAGAATTTACGGCATCCTCTGAGGTCACATCCATGGCAATTGCAAGTGCACGTCCGCCAGCGGCTTCGATAGCATCGACCGTTTGCTGTGCGGCTGCCAGATTAATATCAGCAATACCAATGGCAGCGCCTGCTTTAGCATAGGTTTCAGCAATATCACGGCCAATGCCGCTTGCAGCGCCAGTGACTAATGCCACCTTGCCGGTCAAATCTTGTTGTAATATGGTCGCCATATTTTATAGTCCATTATTAAATAGGTTGTTTGGATGCCTGTATTACCCGCTTATTTATTAAACTGGCTTATTAGGTAATGCTCACTGGCGTTTTTTCTTGTAACTCCTCAAAACTTACGCCTTCTGCCAGCTCAACCAATTTTAGACCGTTGTCAGTGACATCTAATACGGCAAGCTCAGTGATAATACGATCGACCACCCCTTTACCTGTCAAGGGCAACTCACACTCGGCAAGGATTTTTGGCTCGCCATGTTTGTTGACCTGTTCCATCAGCACAATCACGCGCTGCACGCCAGCCACCAAATCCATCGCGCCGCCCATGCCTTTGACCATTTTTTTCGGAATCATCCAATTAGCCAAATCGCCTTTTTCAGATACTTCCATCGCGCCCAATATCGCAAGATTGACATGACCACCGCGGATCATCGCAAACGATTCTGAACTACTAAAATAGCTGGCACCCGGTTCGGTGGTGACGGTTTGCTTGCCCGCATTGATTAAATCCGCATCGACATTTTCTGCCGTTGGAAACTCGCCAATACCGAGTAAACCGTTTTCAGACTGAAGCCAAACATCGACGCCTTCAGGGATATAGTTGGCGACTAGGGTCGGCAAACCAATACCTAAATTAACATAATAGCCGTCTTTTAATTCTTGAGCGGCGCGCTGTGCCATTTGCTCTCTTGTCCATGCCATGATAATTTCCTTATTTTTTACAAAGCCTATTGTTATTTTTTCATTAAAACTATTAAATAATTTTTCGTTTAAGCGATTGTAGTGGCTGCTTTGATAGTAGTTTTTTCAATACGTTTTTCGGGATTATCATTTAAGATAATACGCTGGACAAAAATACCCGGCAGATGAATCTCATCGGGGTTTAGCTGCCCTATCTCTACGATTTCTTCGACCTCCACAACTGTAACTTTACCCGCCATCGCGCAATCTGGATTAAAATTACGCGCCGTTTTATTAAAAATTAAGTTGCCGGCTTTGTCAGCCTTTTGTGCTTTAATTAGTGCCACATCTGCCCGCAAAGTATGCTCAAGCACATAGGTACGACCATCAAACTCGCGCGTCTCCTTGCCTTCAGCCACTTGTGTGCCAACGCCAGTTGCGGTATAAAACGCTGGAATACCAGCGCCGCCTGAACGCAGTTTTTCTGCTAACGTCCCTTGCGGCGTTAGCTCAACCTCTAGTTCGCCTGATAAGTATTGACGCTCAAACTCTTTATTTTCACCGACATACGATGAAATCATTTTTTTGATTTGGCGCGTTTGTAATAGTAAGCCCAAACCAAAATCATCGACACCGGCGTTATTACTGATACAGGTTAAATCCTTGACCCCGCTATCACGCAGCGCGTTAATGAGCGCTTCAGGAATACCGCACAGTCCAAACCCACCGATAGCAAGAGTTTGACCGTCGCTGACGACACCTTTTAACGCCTCTGCTGCGCTGCTATATACTTTTGATTGACTCATGCTTATCTCCTTGCAAGTCACTTTTTATATTTTATTTAATGATTTTTCCTGCATGATGCAACTCACATCATGGCAACTCTCGTCTTACCAACCAATAGACACAGTTATTTTAAAAGCAATACACTGCGTATCGATATATCTTATTTAAAATTCTTATGCTAACTTAACATATTATTCTCACAGCGACTAGAGAATAACCATAAGGAAATGGGAGCGGTATTTCACGTTTGCGCTACTTGATAATAGCGATATTACTATCGCCTGTACATGACGTAGTAGCAAACGTTATTTATTCGCTATTTAACATCGGCTAAGGAGAGGCTTTCATGTTTAGCACATTTGCTATTATTATTACTTTATTATTATTGATGTTCTTTGCTTATCGCGGCTATTCCGTGCTGATTTTGGCACCGATTATGGCGATGTTGGCGGTATTACTTTCAGGTGATTTCTTAAGCAGCATTCCTGCCTATACTGATGTATTTATGGGTGCATTAAGTGGATTTTTGCTGAAGTTTTTCCCTATATTCTTACTAGGCGCGCTATTTGGACGTTTGATGGCAGACTCTGGCGCAGCGACAGCCATTGCCAATACCGTGGTCGAAAAGCTCGGTGCCAGCAAAGCTATTTTGGCAGTTATATTAGTTTGTGCCATTTTAACCTATGGCGGCGTGTCTTTATTTGTGGTGGCATTTGCTATCTACCCAATTGCTAAAGATTTGTTTAAAGCCGCTGATATTCCTAAACGCTTGATTCCAGCTGCTATTGCGTTAGGTTCATTCACCTTTACTATGACAGCGTTGCCGGGCACGCCAGCCATTCAAAATGCGATTCCTATTCCTTACTACAATACCAACGTTTTTGCCGCCCCTATTTTAGGTATTATCGGCGGTCTTATCATGTTCTTCTGTGGCTGGTTGTGGTTACAATCACGAGCCAGAAAAGCCATTGCAGCAGGTGAAGGCTATGGCCAGCATGATGAGAGTGATGTAGGCGGCGTTGGTAGCGCACCAGCAGAAACCAACTTGGTAAGCACACATCACACTTCGTTTACCGTGGCTATGATTCCGCTAGTGTTGGTCATCGGCCTAAACGCCCTACTAACTTATTTTATTTTTCCATCGATGGATTTTAGCGGTTTACAAACTCAGTTTCCAGATTTAAATATCGCAGGTTCACTTGGTCTATGGTCAATTATCATCTCATTGGTCGTGGCTTGTACTGTGCTCATTGTGCTTCGTATTGGTCATTGGAACAATCTACAAAAAACCATTAACCGCGGTACGTATGATTCAATGTTACCAATTTTTAACACGGCATCAGAAGTTGGTTATGGCGCGGTTATTGCCTCATTAGCAGGTTTTCTTCTTATTCGTGACAGTATCTTAAATCTAACCCCTGGCAACCCACTTATCTCAGAAGCGGTCGCGATGACCACACTCGCTGGTATTACTGGCTCGTCCTCTGGAGGTTTGAGTATCGCACTATCGACGCTGGGTGAAGACTATTTAAGAATGGCTGTCGCCGCTGGTATCGACCCAGAACTTATGCACCGAGTTGCTGTAATGGCAGCAGGCGGTTTGGACACCTTGCCACATAGTGGTGCGGTCATTACCTTACTAGCGATTTGTGGTTTGACGCATAAGCAATCCTATCTAAACGTTGCTATGGTCACCATAGTGATCCCACTGATTGCGGTGGTTGCTATTATTATTTTAGGAACGATGTTTGGCTCATTTTAAGAGAATATTTAGCTCGTTCTAAAAAGTAGCTAAAATGTAAAAACGGACTTTAAATACCACAGAAATATACCTTTTTAACAAATTTACTTATTCATTACACCCACTTAGCAAATTGCTTGGTGGGTTTTTTATGTCAGCTTTAGCATAGCTCACTTTAAATAAAGCTAATTTCCCCTAGCAAACAATTAACAATATAAATGCTAAATATAGTTAATCACCGTCTTAGCATCGATTTAATTACCAAGGTAATATCACAAAATCGGCCGAATTACGGTATCATAGGCGCACTTTTTTAATTTTTCTCTTTTTTAGAGTTTTCATCAGTTTTAGACGTTTTCAGTGTTGGTAATTTAACATTGATAATACGGTGCTGACTCCTCATAAAGTGTTCAAGACATTTGATAACCAACCCGTTTATATAAAAATATAGGTGATAAAAGTGCGTGAGATTTTAGTAACCAGTGCGCTGCCCTACGCCAATGGCTATATCCATTTGGGGCATCTTGTAGAATATATTCAGACCGACATTTGGGTACGTGCGATGAAAGCACAAGGCCATCAGGTCACCTATGTCTGCGCTGATGATGCACACGGTACGGCGATTATGCTCAAAGCAGAGGCCAATGGCGTCACCCCAGAAGAGCAAATCGCCTCGGTAAAAGCCTCACATGAAGCCGATTTTGCCAAATTTCTGATCGACTTTGATAATTATCACAGCACCCATTCAGAAGAAAACAAGCATTTCTCTGAGCTGATTTATCGTCGCCTTAATAGCGCCGGACATATCAGCACAAAGGACGTCAAACAGCTTTTTGACCCTGAAAAGCAGCTGTTTTTAGCCGATCGTTTTGTCAAAGGAGAGTGCCCTGAATGCGGCGCGCTTGACCAATATGGCGATAACTGTGAAGCGTGCGGTACCACTTATGATGCGACCGACCTTATCAATCCGCATTCAACGCTATCTAATGCGACGCCCGTGCTTAAAACTTCTAAGCATTATTTCTTTGACTTACCAGAGTTTGAGCAATTCTTAAAAGATTGGACGCGCAGCGAAAACCGCTTGCAAGTCTCCGTCGCCAATAAACTGCAAGAATGGTTTGACGCGGGTCTGACCAGCTGGGATATCTCGCGTGATGCGCCGTATTTTGGTTTCCAAATCCCAGATACACCAAGCGATGAGCCAGAAAAATACTTTTATGTCTGGCTAGATGCACCAGTTGGCTATATGGCAAGCTTTAAAAACCTATGTGATAAGCGTGAAGGTACAGAGCAAGCACTTGATTTTGACCGTTATTGGATGCAAGAAAACGAGCATAAAACCGAGGTTTATCACTTCATCGGTAAAGACATCGTTTATTTCCATGCGCTATTTTGGCCTGCCATGCTAGCGGGGAGTGAATTCCGTACGCCAACCGGTGTCTTTGCTCACGGCTTCTTGATGGTCAATGGCGAAAAAATGAGTAAGTCACGCGGCACCTTTATTAAGGCCGAAACTTACGCGGAACACTTACACCCTGAATACTTGCGTTATTATTTCGCCAGTAAACTGTCTGACAAAGTTGAAGATATTAACCTTGATTTAGAAGACTTTATGCAAAAGGTCAACTCTGACTTGGTGGGTAAAGTGGTCAATATCGCCAGCCGTAGCGCCGGTTTTATCGTGAAGAAATACGACGGTATGCTATCGGAGATTTGCGTAGAATCAGAATTACTAGAAAATATCACCAAAACTGGTGATGAAATTGCCGCCGCTTATGAGAATCGCGAATTCTCACGTGCAATGCGCTTAATCATGCAGTGTGCCGATAAGGCCAATGAATATATCGACGAGAAAAAACCTTGGTCGCTTGCCAAGCAAGAAGGCACGGAGCAAGAAGTACAAGACGTCTGCTCGGTGGCGATTAATATCTTCCGCCAATTGATGGTTTATTTGGCGCCAGTATTACCTGAGCTGACTGCTAATGCCAAAGAATTCTTAAATATTGACGATTTAAGCTTTGCTAGCCGAAATCAATGGTTACTTGGTCATAAAATCAATAAGTTTAAACCTTTGATGCAGCGTATCGAAGAAAAAGACGTTGCGGCAATGGTTGAAGACTCAAAGGCCTCATTGGCGCAAGCAGAAGCCCCTACTACTAACAGCGATAATAATTCAGATAATAAAACAGCGGCAGTAAACACTCAGCCAGCAGAAAAGGCTGATACTGATACAAATGCTGAACAAGCTGACTATATCGGTATTGAAGACTTTGCCAAAGTTGAGATGAAAGTGGCGCACGTCTTAGCCTGTAATTATGTCGAAGGTGCGGATAAGCTTTTACAATTTACCTTGGACGTTGGCGAAGACAAACCGCGTAATGTCTTTAGCGGTATCCGTAAGTTTTATGAGCCTGAGCAATTGCTGGATAAAAAGGTAATTTGCGTCACCAATCTTGCGCCGCGTAAGATGAAGTTTGGTATCTCAGAAGGTATGGTATTATCGACTGGCAACCCGAAAACACAGCTAACGGTGGTTACTTTACCAGACAACTGCGTTATTGGTGATGTGTTGGCTTAACTGCGGTTGTACTTATAGAATAAAAAAGATGCTTTCGTGGCATCTTTTTTTTGCCTAAAATTCATTGGTGACAAAATAAAAAGAGCGTGGGCAAAAAATAAGAATATCGACAAAAATCCATCTTTACCAACCTTTATAAAATCAATGACAAATGCGTTTTATTTTCTTATTGCCATAAGTTACATTACTGTCATAATATGGACGTAATCATCAAGGGATTGATTACCTTTATGTTCGCCCGTTATCTCAGCATGCACATAACATTGACTCGGGTAACCTGCACTCTTTAACCTATGAGCCAAAATAAAATGACCTTTGCCACTACTTTACGCCTTAGCCTGTGCGGCGCTGCTATTAGCGCGGCGCTTGGTTTAACCGCTTGCTCTAATAATGCGACTGACCCTGCCGTCAACGCTGATGATAGCGCCACTAACGATAAGCCTGCCAAAACCTTGGCCATCACGCAGATTGTCGAACATCCTTCTTTAGATGAGATGCGCCGCGGTATTATTGATGAGCTGGCGGACAACGGCTACGCAGAAGGGCAAAACCTAACCGTTAATTTTCAAAGTGCGCAAGGGAATACCGCAACGGCTGGGCAAATTGCCAAACAGTTCGCTGGTGACAATCCAGATGCCATTGTTGCCATCTCAACACCTTCTGCGCAATCAGTGGTGGCGTCGACTAAAACTGTTCCTGTTATTTATACCGCCATTTCAGACCCTGTGGCAGCCAAGCTAATTGACGAAAATGACGTGCCTATCCAAACCAATGTGACTGGTTTGTCGAGCGAATTACCTATTGAACCGCAGTTAGACAATATTCAAAAAATTGTCCCTAATGTGAAAACCATTGGTTATGTTTATAGCCCAGGCGAAGCCAACTCGGTGGTGGTTCTTAAACAACTGGAAAAAGCAGCACCAGCACGTGGGCTTAAAATATTGGGAGTCACTGCCAATCGTCCTACAGACGTTGCAATGGCGACTCGTAGTCTGGCTGGCAAGGTAGAGGTTATTTATACCTCATTAGATAACAATGTGGTTTCTGCCTTTGAAGCAATGGCAAATGCGGCTAATGAGCTTGATATTCCAGTTATTGCCTCAGATGAATTTAGCGTCAGACGCGGTGCGACGGCGGCACTTGGGGTTAATGATTATGACTTTGGCCGTACTACAGGCAAAATGGTGTATCGGGTATTAAACGGTGAAGCGACCAAAGATATCGCACCGCAAGTGATGAATACCTTAACGCTATACGTCAGCCCAAAACACGCCGCGGAACAAGGTACTAGCCTATCGGCAGACTTAATTAAAAACGCCATCAATGTCGACAAAGAAGCACAAAAGGCCAGTAAATAGTCACTAATAAATAGCTGCGACTCAATAGTAAAGAATAAATGGACGGTAATTAATAATCAGCTATACAACGGATTACACAATCAGCTAGGATAATGGCTGGCAGCGCTACACTTTTTTATCTTTTATATAATGTACGGACACATTATTATTTTCAGGAGTCAGACCCATGTTGTATCAAAATCGTTTTGCCAAAGCTTTATTATGGGGCGGTGTTTGCACCGCTATCTTGACCGGCTGTAACCAGCCAGCACAAGATGCCAACACCACTGACGGCGCTGCAACGGGCGGCGATAGCAAAGCTGCCATGAAAACGGTCGCTATTACCGCCATCGTTGAACATCCAGCACTCGATGACGTGCGTAAAGGCGTTATCGACGAGTTAAATGACGCCGGCTTTAAAGAAGGCGAAAATTTAACCATCAATTTCCAAAGCGCCCAAGGTAATACCGCCACTGCTGGTCAGATTGCCAAACAATTCGTCGCTGATGCACCAGATGTCATCGTGGCGATTGCCACGCCATCAGCTCAGTCTGTAGCCGCTTCTACCAGCAGCATTCCTATGGTCTTCTCAGCGGTCACCGACCCTGTCGCAGCCAAACTGGTGCCCAAGCTTGATGGCTCTGGCACTAACGTTACTGGCGCCTCTGATGCCCTTCCTTATGCACCGCAAATCGATTTGATGCGTCAAATTATCCCAAGCTTAAAGAACGTCGGTTATGTTTATAGTCCAGGTGAGGTGAACTCAACCATCGTTTTAAAAGCGCTAAAAGAGAATTTGACCCCACTTGGTATTAATGTCCACGAGGCGCCTGCTCAGCGTAGTAACGATATTGCGATGGCCGCTCGTAGTCTTGAAGGTAAAGTCGATATGATTTATACCTCAACGGACAATAACGTGGTTTCAGCATACGAATCGCTATACCAAATCGCTAAAGAAAGTAAGATTCCACTAATTGCCTCTGACACTAGCTCTGTTGAGCGCGGTGCCGTTGCAGCCTTAGGGGTAAACTATTACGATTTGGGCCGCGAGACTGGTAAAATTGTCACGCGTATCTTAAACGGTGAAAAAGCAGGCGAAATCCCTGTTTATACACCGCAATCACTTGATTTACACGTCAGTCCAAAGAATGCACAAGCCGAAGGCATCACGCTACCACAAGCCGTTATCGATAAAGCAAAAGTAGTGTTAGAATAACTGCCGCTTTTAACTCTAATTCTTAAACGGTAGTTTTTATCAATTATCGTCTAGGTTAATTGGATATAGCTATTTTGATATGGCTATATAGGTAGCGCAGACAAACCCAGCTATCAGTCAGTAGGCTGGGCTTGTTTTTTCAAGGCTTTAAATAAGCAAGACTTAGGGTTATTAATAGTAATTATAAGTTTTGCTTGACCCTAACTGCAGATACCCCTATCTGTTAAATTCACCGCTTAGTCGTTTAAGCAAAGTTGGCTGATTGATAGCGCGATATGTCGCCCATCTCAATTATCTCGCCATCATTTATTAAACGCTGGGTTATGACTTACTGATCTCTTATGTCTTTAATTGCTTTTTTTGGTGCGCTTGAAAGTGGTCTGATTTATGGCCTAGTGGCGCTCGGCGTTCTTATCTCATTTCGTACCCTCGACTTTCCGGATTTGACCGCTGACGGTAGTTTTCCGTTGGGCGGCGCTGTCGCGGGTATTTCTATCATCGCTGGTGTGAATCCTTGGCTTGCTTGTGCCTTTGGTATGCTAGCGGGGTCAGTTGCGGGTATCGTCACCGCATGGCTACACGTTAAACTGGGCATTTTACAGCTGCTTGCCAGTATCCTTGTGATGGTCGCTTTATACTCTGTCAATCTACGGATTATGGGCGCGCCAAACTTACCTTTATTAGGTGAAACGACCGTATTTAGCACCTTGGTCAGTGATGGCAATGGTTACTGGATGCGCTGCCTTATTATTGGTGTCGTTGTGCTACTGGCCATGTTGTTTTTAAACTGGTTTTATAGCACTGAGACGGGTTTATCGATGCGGGCAACTGGCTCAAACCTACGTATGGCACAGGCGCAAGGTATCAATACCTCATGGATGACCATCATTGGTATGGCGATTTCTAACGGTTTGATTGCGTTAGCAGGCGCACTATTTGTGCAGACGCAAGGTGGCGCTGATATCTCGATCGGTATCGGGACGATTGTCATTGGTTTGGCAGCGGTCATCATCGGCGAGACCATTATTCCAGCTAAGCGTATTTGGCTGATTACCTTTGCGGTGGTCGTTGGTGCGGTGCTTTATAAGCTCTTTATTCAGGTGGCTCTATCAAGCAGCACGCTACGTAGTATCGGTTTTGGTCCCCAAGATTTAAACTTGATTACCGCGCTACTCGTGGTCTTGGCCTTAGTATTACCAAAAGCTAAAAATAAATTTTTAAGTCGTAAAGTTCGGGCTTAATGTCAATGTGCAACCATAAGGAATTATAATTATGATGCAAGCTACAGATTTGCGGTTGACCTTTAATCCTGGAACGCCCATTGAAAATCCTGCCCTACGCGGTATCAATCTAAATATCGCCAATGGTGAATTTGTCACCGTCATCGGCACCAATGGCGCGGGCAAATCGACCTTTTTAAATGCCGTCAGTGGCACCACGCGCGTCGATAGCGGTTCAATCTTGTTAAATGGTATTGATGTCACCAAAAAAACCGCGCACCAACGCGCTCATTGGGTCGCTCGTGTCTTCCAAGACCCTATGGCGGGAACTTGTGAGGCGCTAACCATCGAAGAAAACATGGCGCTTGCCTATAAGCGCGGCGGCAAACGTGGTTTGAGCTTTGCGCTTAATCAAAATAACCGTGACTTATTTCGTGAGAAATTATCAGTATTAAAGTTGGGTCTAGAAAATCGTTTAACCGACCGTATGGGCCTGTTATCCGGTGGTCAACGTCAAGCCGTTAGTCTGCTGATGGCGTCATTGCAGCCGTCTAAGATTCTACTGCTTGATGAGCATACGGCGGCCCTTGACCCTAAAACAGCAGCGTTTGTTTTAGAATTAACCGATAAAATCGTCACCGACAATCAGCTAACAACGATGATGGTCACGCACTCGATGCAGCAGGCTTTAGCCCATGGCACGCGTACTGTGATGCTTCATCAAGGGCAAGTAGTATTAGACGTATCTGGTGATATCCGTAAAGGCATGAACGTGCATGATTTACTGGATATGTTTGAGCAAACCCGCGGTGAAAAGGTCGAAGATGACAGTTTGATATTAAGCTAACTCATTTCGCAAAATATTTTGAATTTAAAAATAAAACGCCTTCTCATTAGGCGTTTTTTTATGGCTGTTTTAGTTTTTAAGAATCAAGCATGACCAATTTTTGAATCAATTCACTGACATGCTGCGCTTGCATTTTTTTCATCACCTGTGAGCGATGTACCTCTACCGTACGTACCGAGATGTCTAAATGGTCGGCGATATTTTTATTCAGATTGCCTTGCATCAGCTCATGAGCGACCTGCTTTTCTTTCTCGGTCAGCTGCGCATAGAGCTTTTTTATACTATAAAGCTCAGCTCGTTTGAAGGTTAATGCTTGGGCGCGTGCAAGCGCTTCTTGGAGACGGTGACTATTAATCGGTTTCTCTAAATAATCAGCGGCGCCTAGTTTGAGCATATTAACAGCATCAGCAATCTCACCTTGACCAGTTAATGCAATAAGCGCTATCGGGCTATCGTGTTGATTGAGGTGCGCTTGTAGTGCTTGACCGCTCATTGCTGGCATCATTAAATCACTAACGATCACCGCGGGATAATAGATATCGACTTGCTGCAAAAAAGTCAGGGCACTTGACCACACTTGGGTCGGTAATCCTAAACTGCTAATCAAAAAATTACATGATATACGCACGCTTTCTTCATCGTCGATGATATGAACCAGTAGAGGTTCGCTAACGCTAGCAGCTGAACCATTACCAGCTGTTTGAGAATTTAAGTGTTTTAAGTGCTTATTGAGATGATGCTGATCATTCATACGCAACCTTATGATTAAGTTTATTTGCAGATTTTATAAATACTTGGATTTACATAGCTCTGTTTTTATTATCTTATCTCTTAACATCACCTGCCAAATGCAGCGGCAGATAAAAAGCCACTTGCGCACCTACCTTGTTTGCTAATGGATGAGTGTTTTCCGTTTTTATCAAGCGCACCTTACCATTTAACGACCGCTTTAAGCGTTGCTGAAAACCATCTAACGCTTGAATAGCATTGAGCTCTTGCTGGACTTCGATATTGCTAAGCTGCATCATACCGCCAAGCGATTTGCAAAGACGCTGACATATCATCAGCCCCAAGCCTAAACCATTTTCTTTGGTCGATTTGGTGGCGTATTTATTAGTCAGACGTTGTTGTGATTGACTCTCAACTAACTGCTGATTACCTTCTAAAGGTTTATGGTCAAGCAATTGCGCCTCATCAAAACCGCCTGCATCATCGGTTATATGCAATACGATATAAGATTTACCTTTATAATCTTCTGTCTGACAACGTAGCATTATCTGCGTCGCCCCTTGCTGCTCGGCATTGACCATGCTATTCAGCAATAATTGGTCAAGAGCCAAGCTTGGCAACTGCAAAGACTGGTAGTCACTCGCCAGCCAAAAACCAATACTTGAGGCTTTTTCACCAAGTAACAATATACACTGCTCATAGGTGGTGGCGATATCCACTTGAACGTTGTTCGGCTGCGAGCGCCCTGCCCAGCGCCGGATATTACTAATAACAGCCGCGACTCGCTCGGTTTCATTGACAATTTGCTGCAACGCACTTTCTGTTGCTTGTTTATCTATTGCTTGCTTTTCTAGCACTTGCTTGTCAGTTAGGGTCTTTTCTAGCGCATTTAAACTATGGGCAGAGTTTTTATCCACATCTGTACTTTCTTGAACGCGCCGACTCATTTGATTGCTTTGGCTGCGAATCAATAAGCCTTGGGCATAATTTTGAATGGTCGCCAGTGGCTGATTGATTTCATGGGCGATTGAACCACTCATCTCACCGATGACAGCGAAGCGTTCTGATTGACGTAGCTGAAGGTCATAATCACGAATCAGTTGATTTTGCAGAATGATTTTTTGCCGTCGTCGCCATGCCAGCCAGCTCATCCACGCATAATTTACCGTCGATATCAGTACAATTAAAACCATAATGGCCATCCACAATCGATGCGCCTTTAACCAATCGACCATATGCGCGCCCAGCTGCTTTTGTGCTGGATGACGATTCATATCATAAAGGATACGTTCCGCATCGCTACTTGATTCGGCTGGTAGCCAGCGCTGTCTTATCCCTAACGACTCTTGCTCTGATTGACTCTTTCCAAATTCACTCAAACCAAATAAATTTTGATTGATTTGCCGAATCAAGGCAGCTGGCGCTTGCTCGGTCGCCGCCAATGTCCAATTGGGATATATCTTTGTTGAAGACTGACAGCTAGAAGCGGTCGCCACAGGGTGAATAAGGCGGTATTGTTTTTTGCTAATCTTCCCTTGCTGCGCCATTTCTTCCATCAAGCAAAGCGGCGCAATCGCTGCATCTACGCTGCCATTCGCCAACGCATATAATGTTCGCTCAATAGGATAGCCGACAAACTGGGTCTGATAACGATTAGACGGTACGCCGTTTTGTTGTAATAAATGCGCGACGAGCAGATAACCGCCGAAAGCCTCACTATCGACGGCAGCAATTTTACGCTGCTGCAAATCTTGCAGCTGATAAATACCGCTGTCTGCCTTTACCCAAAGAGCACTGGCCACTTCTTCCATAGCGCTGGGTTCTTTTAACTGCCTATCTTGAGACAGTTTATTAAATTCATTGGCCAGATTGACCGTTGTAGAAAGCGGCTTATCAGCGCTTTTATTAAAACTTTTTTTATGAAAGTTTTTACCCCGGTTATCATCAGGCCTATCCAATTGAGCGGTCTCTGTATCAGCTTGTAAGGTCGCAAGCCAGCGCCAATGCGTGGTATTCATTTTAATCAGCTGCACTTGCGGGCCAAGCACTAGGGCAAACTGCTGCGCTTCGATTTCCTGCTGCCAATTCTCTAACGCTAGCGGCACCAAAACCACAGTGTCCTCTTGCAACTGCTCATTAAGCTGATTGAGCCACGGTTGCCAACGCTCTTGTGCAGCCGTTTCCCCTTGCGGAGCCAGCACGCCTAGATAGTAGGTTTGTGCATTGGCACTGGCTAGCATTAACCAAACAAAGAGCGCTACCACGACAAGAAAATAAGCGTTCAAGCTAGCCCAGACTTTAGACCTTTTAACCATAAACCTAGCCTTACAGTTGAGCTATCAAACCTTCATTATAAATGAAAACCATAATTATAATGTGGTTTTCCACAATATCACAATGTTACACGCTCCTCTATACTGAATGACAATCGTGTAACTTTTCATTCACTAAGCTTAAATCCTAAATGTTTCATAGGGGTATCTAATAGTCCTCATAGAATGTATATGACGAATGAGAAGCTTAGTAAAAATATCTTATGGAGGGCGGGCTTATGAAGAAGTGGCCATTAATCATTATTATGGCAGCCATTGTCGGGCTGATTTTAGCGTTTATCATTGGGCAAATACTGCCTAAGATGCGCACGACGAGCAGTGATATTGAGGTCAATATCACTGACCCTGCGCTTATTAAACAAGGGCAATACGTCGCGCGTACTGCTGACTGTGTCGCCTGCCATACGACGCTTGAAGGTGAAACTTATGCTGGCGGCCTGCCTATGCTGACGCCGCTAGGTGCCATTTATTCAACCAATATTACCCCTGATAAAGAAACCGGTATTGGTCAATATACCTTTAGCGACTTTAAAAATGCCGTCAAGCATGGCGTGCGCCGTGATAATAAAGCGCTATATCCTGCCATGCCCTATCCGTCTTATCAGCTCATGCCAGATGAAGATCTGGCCGCGATGTACGCCTATTTTATGTCTGACGTCAAACCGGTTAAGCAAGCCAACTTAAAAAGCGAGCTACCACCGGTGGCCAATTGGCGCTGGCCGCTGGTTTATTGGCAAGCACTGTTTGACCCAAAACGTGATTTTGTGCCAGAAAATGATGATGCGCTATTGACCCGTGGACAGTATTTAATTGAAGGTCCTGGTCACTGCGGCTCTTGTCATACTGGACGCGGTATCGGTTTCCAAGAAATCGCCTTAAATAATGCCGACTCAGAAGAATATTTGAGTGGAGCGGTTATCGATGGTTGGCGCGCCAAAAGCATTCGCGGTGAACATCGCGGTTTGGCTACGTGGACGGTCGCAGAATTGAATGACTTCTTTAAAACCGGTCGTACTGACACCACGGCTGCTTTTGGCGCCATGGCCGAAGTGGTCGAGCACAGCACACAATATATGACAGACTATGATATCAACGCCATGTCATCTTATCTAAAAACACTGTCTCCTGCGCCAAACAAAGAAACAACCTTGCCAGCGAAAAAAGACATGACCACGCAAAAACTGCTTGATGGCAACTATGATTCGCGTGGCTCAATCTTGTACGCCGAGTATTGCCAAGTTTGTCACCGTGCCGATGGTAAAGGCGTGGCGCGTATCTTCCCAGCCCTTGATGGCAATAGTGCGGTATATGCGAAAAATGCTGACTCGGTACTCCAAATCACCTTGAGCGGTGGCCGCATGCCCGAAACCCCGCACGACCGCATGGCCTTTACCATGCCTGAATTTATTAACCTGAGTGATGCCGATGTGGCGGAAGTGGTCAACTATGTCCGTAATAGCTGGACCAACCAAGCACCTGAAATCGATGTCGATGATGTGGTAAAAATGCGCGCTTTTCTTGCCAAAAAACCAAAGACCAGTACCGATATCGCCCCAGACTTAAGTATTGATGCGCAAACAAAAGGAGCAAAATAATGAAAAAACCTTCACTCAACCTGCCTGCTATTGTTAGCGTTATCTCTCAAAAAATGACCACGCGCAAATTACCTACTGCTATCTTTACTGCTTCAGCACTTAGTATCGCCGCCATCAGTAGTGGCTGCTCACAGCCCGAGCCTGTAGAACAAAACGCGCCTAAATACGGCTTGGTTACCGCGGATGATGCCAATGAAGACATCGGTACTTATGTGCTGCCGCAAGATACTTCTATCCTGGATGAGCCAAACGCTGATGAGATATTTTATGGTAAGCGCTTATTAAACGAAACCAAGCGCTTATTGCCGGAGCACGTCGGCGCGCAAATGAACTGTAATAGCTGTCATATCTCGCAAGGTAAAATCCCCCTTGGCGACCCGTATATCAACAGTTATAACTTTTATCCGCGTGTGATGCCACGTGCTGGTAAAGAAGTTGATTTGACCAAACGCATCAACGGCTGCTTCCAGCGTTCGATGAATGGCAAACCTTTAAAACCTGAATCTCCTGAAATGCTTGCAATGTTAGCCTATATGAAATGGCTATCCCAAAATACGCCAAAAGAGCAAAAGGTTGATATCCAAAACGCGGGTAAG
>NZ_DAINDI010000007.1:0-1000 GCF_036731945.1 Psychrobacter sp. | reverse complement strand
ACGTGGTGAAAAAATATACCAAGTACAATGTGCCACCTGTCATGGTGATAACGGCGAAGGGATGAAAGACAGTCGCGGTGATATTGTCTTTCCACCATTATGGGGCGATGAATCCTTTAATATCGGCGCGGGCATGGCACGTACTTATAAAGCAGCGGCTTTTGTGAAATACAATATGCCGATGGGCATTCAAACCAAAGGTCTATGGGGTCATGGCAACGTGCTCAGTGATCAAGACGCCATCGATGTCGCTGAATTTTTTACCCATCAACCGCGTCCTGACTTTGCTGGTAAAGTGAACGATTGGCCTAATGGCAAAAAACCTAAAGACGCGCGTTATTAAGTGAGAAAGTAAACCAATACAACATTAATGCTCATTTTATTAATAAACAAACCTCAAACGCGTGAATTGTGAACTGACCCCCGAAACTTGGACGGTTTAGTTTATATCAAGGACTGAGTTCTGTACTGCACAGGGCTCAGTCCTTTTAGTTTGAGCTGAATACGCTCATGATTATAATAATACATGTATTCATGAATCTGTTTCTCTAACTGCTCAATCGAATTAGGCTTTTCAATATAAATCGTCTCGCACTTTAGGGTACCGAAGAACCCCTCCATGAGCGCATTATCCAAACAGTTTCCTTTTCTGCTCATACTTTGCTTAATACCATGCTGTTTCAGCACCTGTCCAAACAGTCTCATTTGATAATGCCATCCTTGATCAGAGTGCAGCATTAACTTGTTATCACGGCACGCTTTCGTCTTTGCCAAAGCATCCCCTAGCATCTTGCCAACTAAGTCATAAGTGGGTCTCTTTGAGAGTGTATAACTGACAATCTCATTGTTATAACAATCGAGTATGGGTGACAAATACAGCTTATCATCACCCACCTTAAACTCAGTAATATCGGTCAGCCAGCGCTTATTTGGTTTATCTGCATGAAACTGGCGCTTTAAATAATTCTTCGAAATATTACCTTGTCGTCCTTTATAGGAG
>NZ_DAINDI010000006.1:66954-72886 GCF_036731945.1 Psychrobacter sp. | reverse complement strand
AAAAGTAATATCGATACATCACGCACTGCTGATATCAATTTTTCTTGCTTGCTGTCCTGAGCAGACAGAGGCTACAAAAAATTGATATCAGTAATACCATCGCGTTTTTAAGGTATTTTGACTATAAGCTTAAACAGCTCAAATAGTTATTTAAAAAGACCAATATATTTAATGGGCAAAACATAAAAAAGCGCCTATCGACGGCTGAGCCGATAGGCGCTTTAATTTGAGCTTAACTAAAATATTTAACGGATTTAGCAGCAATGATTAATCGCTATTGGAATTACTTGGTCTTACGCGGTGGTAAGCCAGTATGCTGAGTTTGGAAGTTACCTTTGCTGACTCGCTTGCTGTTTTTACCCGAGGTGTTTTTTGCAGCGTTAGAACTATTGTTGCTGCGTTTTACCGAGTCATTTCCCAAACGACTGTTCTTTTTACGCGCCGATTGATAGCTGTCTTGCGCCGCGTCGCGACCTTCTAAATTGGCGTTAAATGGCGGAATTAAGCAGCCACGACCTTTACCGATCAAATCCCCACGTCCCATATCTTGCAGCGCTTTACGCAGCATGACCCAGTTTTTTGGGTCGTGGTAACGTAAGAAAGCTTTATGCAGTTTACGCTGTTTGCCAGACTTGACGATATCCATATCACCTTCACTGCGGCTCACCTTATGCAGCGGGTCTTTATGCGTATGGTACATGGTGGTTGCGGTCGCCATCGGGCTAGGATAAAACGCCTGCACTTGGTCAGCACGGTAGCCATGACTTTTTAGCCACAGCGCGAGGTTCATCATATCCTCGTCTCTAGTACCGGGGTGAGCGGCGATAAAGTACGGAATCAGATACTGCTCTTTGCCGGCCTCTTGGCTGTATTGCTCAAACATGGCTTTGAATTTATCGTAGTTGCCCATGCCAGGTTTCATCATTTTTGACAGTACCGCTTCTTCAGAGTGCTCAGGAGCAATCTTTAGATAACCGCCAACATGATGGCTGACCAATTCTTTGACGTATTCAGGGTCTTTAATCGCTAAGTCATAACGCAAACCTGAAGCAATCAGTATTTTTTTCACGCCTTTGATATCACGCGCTTTACGATAGAGCTGGGTCAAATTACTGTGGTCGGTAATCAAGTTATCGCAGACATCAGGATAGACACAAGACGGCTTACGGCAGTTCTTCTCTATCGTCTCGTCTTTACAGTTGAGGCGATACATATTGGCGGTCGGACCACCAAGGTCAGAGATGACGCCAGTAAAGTTTGGCGCCGTATCACGAATCGCTTCGACTTCACGTAGGATAGACTCTTCTGAGCGGTTTTGAATAATACGACCTTCGTGCTCCGTGATTGAGCAAAACGTACAACCGCCAAAACAGCCGCGCATGATATTGACCGAAAATTTAATCATGTCATAAGCAGGGATGCGCGCATCACCATAGCTTGGATGCGGCAGACGCGCGTACGGCAAATCAAAGACATAATCCATCTCTTCGGTTGAGAGTGGAATCGGTGGCGGATTGAGCCAAACGTCAATCGAGGTATGCGAGTTACCAGCGCCGCTACTATGACGCTGCACCAAGGCACGCGCGTTACCTGGATTGGTTTCAAGGTGTAAGATACGGTTGGCATGCGCGTACAAAACTGGGTCAGCTTTGACGTGCTCATAATCAGGCAGGCGAATGACCGTTTGCTCACGCGGCGGCATTTTAAGTTTATGTTTACGTGCGGTTTGTGGTTTATCAAAGCCACGCATTTGTACCACTTGCGTGTCTTCATCAACTTGCTCAGCATTCAATACTTTATTGGTCACGGGTTCGGCGACAAAACCTTGATACTGTTTTGCATATTGGGCTGACATGCCTGTCATTGCTGATGTAGCTTGTCCAACGGGTGAAGGGCTAGTCTTATCTTGCTCGATCGAACACTGGTCAACGTCTTCCGTCATCACATATGGATTGATAATCGGATCAACGCGGCCAACGGTATCGACATCATTACTGGCAACCTCGGTCATGCCCGCTTGCCAATGGCGACGGGTTGGGGTCAATAAATACGCTGTACCGCGCAAACTGCTCATTTGCTCAAAGGTGTAGCCTTTTGATAAACCATGCACCACATCGACAATGGCACGCTCAGCATTACCATAGAGTAAGACATCGGCGCGCGCATCCATCAAGATACTGCGGCGGACTTTGTCTGACCAGTAGTCATAATGAGCAATACGGCGTAAGCTGCCCTCGATACCACCTAAAATAATCGGCACATCGGGATACGCTTCGCGGCAACGCTGGCTATAAACGATGGCCGCGCGGTCAGGGCGTTTGTCAGCCACGTTACCGGGCGAATAGGCATCATCGCTACGGATTTTACGGTCAGCGGTATAACGGTTAATCATGCTGTCCATGTTGCCGGCGGTCACGCCATACGCGTAAACCGGTTTACCAAGCTCCATAAAGGCATCTTTGCTCTTCCAATCTGGCTGGGCAATGATACCGACGCGAAAGCCTTGTGCTTCTAATAAGCGGCCGATAATCGCCATGCCAAAGCTTGGATGGTCGACATAGGCATCGCCTGAGATGATGATGACATCACAGGCATCCCAGCCCAAATCGTCCATCTCTTTGCGGCTCATCGGCAAATAAGGCGCAGGCTCGTAGCAGCTCGCCCAATGTTTGTCGTAGTCGTAAAGTGGCTTGGTGCCTTGTTTAAAGGCGGTGCGGGCGATGGTATCGGCAGACATGAGCGGACCTGTTAATTAAAAAAGTGGCACTAAAAAAGCCGTTATCGTTATTTATAAACAACGGCTCATTTAAAAGCGCTCATTTTAACATGAATTGCTTTCATTATGTAAAAAAGAGATTTTATAATAGCGAGGTAAGTTATTGATAGTTTGGGATAATCTCTTGCTAAGAAGGATTATTAAACGTTAACAACCCTTCTTTGTTTATGAATTTGCTAAGTGAAAAAATTTATTGCTCTATCTATTGTTCTAAAAGCTGGAAGGGAAAAGTAACGACATCAAAGGCTAGGGCAAAGGGCAATAACACCAGCTTTTGAGCAGTATTGGCACCGCTACGAGACACTTGTTGTTGCTGACTTTGGGTATAAAAACTGACCGTATAAGGTTTGCTTAAAGCGCGGTAATTAGATTGAATCAAGCTTAAATTACTCACTTGCGGATAGATAGCACCTTTGACAGGCACGCTAAAGCAAAAGCGCTGAGCATTGATGCGTTGGTCGCTGGCTGAAGTACAGTCGCGGCCATTATTTTGCAAAAAGAATTGATAATCTGAGCGCTGGAATTCATCTTTTAACTTGGCATACGACAGCTTCATTTCACCCTGAAAATAGCCATCATTGTTGGGCACAAAAAAGCTCATGTCGTTATCGACGTGGATATTTTTTGGCGTCAGATTGCTTAATAAGCCAATCATTTCCGTCCCGCCTTGGGTCAGCACATAGCTGTTCTTTTCACCGACGATGACCATGGTGGCGTTGGGCGTTTTTGGTAATGCTTGGGCAGGACGACCAAAGGCGACAATTTGGTCTTCAGACAAGATTTGCTTGCTAGCTTTGGTGCTGACGTGATTGTCACTTTCTAATAAAGAGCTGGTGGCGCAGCCTGAGCTGGCAAGCAATGCCGCAAGTGATGCGCCTGTTAATAAGGTTTTTGGGTTTAATAACTTCGATAGGGTCTGAGCATTCTTATTGGTATCGATAGGCGGTATCTTTTTACTCATCATCAGGCTTCCTTGTCTGCTATACGGTTGATAATTTATCTAGCATTTAATGCCAAACATTCGTTGCTATCGTACCTGTTTTAGCGATGACTTATCCACTCATATTGATGGTAAAAATTGCATGGGCTTTGTAGCTAGGGTTAATCAAGCAAAATCTTGGTGCCGCTCTTGGTAAAGTTCATCACAAACTGGCTTTTAAAGCTGCGCACATTGTTCTCGTAAGTCAGCAAATTACGGGTAAATTCATGATAATCGTTCATGTTTTTAGCATTGACCATAAGCATAAAATCCGCATCTCCTGACACTTCATAGCAGCTCATTACTCGCGGCTGATCATGCATTAAGCGCTCAAATCGATGCTGCATCGAGGTATTGGAGCGCGACATCTCTATCATAACCACCGCCGTAAGTCCGTAACCGACCTTATTTGGGTCAACGATAGCGACTTGTTTGGTAATCACACCGTTATCTATTAATGCTTGAATACGGCGCTGGGCAGTAGCGATAGAAACGTGTACACGCTCTGCAACCGTTTTTAACGGCAAAGTCGCATCGTCCTGTAGCAAATTTAAAATGGCTTTATCGGTATCGTCTAAAATATGGCTCACAGTATCTCTTCCCTAGAAAATCACAAATATTAAGATTTTTATTATAAATATTATTGTTATTAATTCAAATACAAGAAAATAACTAATTTTTAATAGCGATTAAGGTAAATTTATTCTAATAAATACTTATATAGAAATAATATCTCATAGTACCTTAGTAAAATAGACGCTATTAATCAAAGCTTAGAAACCAGAGCTTAGCAATCAAAGCTTGTGAATAATTGAATAAGCAAAATAAAAACAATCGCTAAACCTTCTAACGTCTATTTATATTTACGGTGCTTATCATGTCGAACCCAACGCCCTCTAATGTCTCTACTAATATACTCGCAGCTACCGTTTCACGCTTGCCGTTGCCTGCTGTTTGGACGGCAGGTAGCAAACAGCAACGTACATTAATAATGGGCGTGGCGCTGGCGATATTATCGAATTTGTTGTTTGGTGTGCTTTATGCCTACAGCAGTTTTTTGGCGCCATTGTCAGGTACGCAAGTTTTTATCTGGCGCATGCTAGCGATGTGGGCGGCGCTAATAGGGTATTTGCTGATTAGTGGGCGTTTAGGTTTACATCTCGATAAATTAAAGGCGCTGCGCACGGTGAAGCAGTGGGTATGGTTATTATTACCAACGCCGATATTTCTCAGCCAGTTTTGGATGTTTATGTGGGCACCAGTTAATGGTCAAGGCGTGCAAACCGCGATGGGTTATTTTCTCTTTCCACTGATGATGGTAGTGTTTGGTTGCGTCCTATTTGGCGAAAAATTAAGCCGTCTGCAATGGTTGGCCGTTGGCTTTGCCGCAGTCGGCGTCGGTAGTGAGATTGTACGTACCCAAAGTGTTTCTTGGGCGACGCTTTGGGTCTGCGGTACCTATCCTGTTTATTATATTTTACGCCGTCTGCAAGGTATCGGCGCGATTACAGGGTTGTTGGTAGATTTGACCATCTTTGTACCGTTTGCTGTCGCCTATTTATTCTTTATTGCGCCGAGCAGTTTAGGATTGGTTGGCAGCTCTAGCTTTTTTATCATGATGTTGGCAGGGCTTGGTATGCTTAGCGTACTGGCAATGAAAACCAATGTTGATGCCAGTCAAATGTTACCCGTCAACGTTTACGGTATGATGAGCTATATCGAGCCGGCATTATTATTTATCTTAGCAATCACTGTCTTGGGCAATCCTTTTGAATCAGCGATGATTTATAGTTATGGCTTAATTTGGCTCGGAATTGCTTGCCTAATCGCGCACGGTATCCGTCAATTACGCCGCGCTCATAAAGAGTCAAAAGTGAGCAAGATTGCCCAAACGGTCTAAAATTTGCTCCGTTAAATCAACAAGTTTACCTTAGCAATGTCATAAAAAAGGACGACTCAACAATATGCTGAATCGTCCTTTTTGCGTTAGATTAAAATTCATCTTACGAAAATTCTAATCCAAATGCTGCTTAAAGCCGCGCTGCTTATCACGCTCCCAGTCACGGTCTTTTAGCGTTTTACGTTTATCGTGTTGCTTTTTACCAACGGCAAGCGCAATCTGGCATTTCACTAAGGAATTTTTCCAGTAGCAAGATAAGGGTACGCACGCATAGCCT
>NZ_DAINDI010000006.1:64929-66927 GCF_036731945.1 Psychrobacter sp. | reverse complement strand
GATTGACCGCGCCCATGAGTTTTTCGATTTCGCGGCGATTGAGCAGCAGCTTACGGGTGCGGATGCTATCAGGGCTGACGTGCGTTGAGCTTGAAAGCAGCGGCTGAATATGGGCGCCAAACAAGAACGCCTCATTATTACGAAAAATAATATACGCTTCGGTAATCGTCATTTTACCAGCACGAATGGCCTTCACTTCCCAGCCTTGTAACGATAAACCTGCCTCAAAGGTCTCTTCAATAAAATACTCGTGACGAGCCTTTTTATTGGCACAGATTTGATTGTCAGGTTTTTTTGATTTTTTTGACATAATTTCTCCAAAAGGACTTCAAACTACATAGTTTGTATAAATTGTCCTTGTCTAACTGTTCCTCATTCTAACCCTTAAATGTAGACTTCTTTTGCCTATTAAGAGCGATGAGTCGAACCGACTATTGTAGCAAAGCGCACAGCGAAAAGGTAAATCGGCTGTTAGGACAAATGTAGCAGATAAGTAGGAAGTTTGAGCAAAATTTGCTAGCATATGGGTCATTATCATTAACCATATTAGCCCTGTTATGAGCCCTTCTGCTACTTCTTCAAAATTGCATACCAAAATTTTATACCCGGGTACCTTTGACCCGATTACCAACGGTCATGTCGACTTGGTTAAACGCGCGGCTAAATTGTTCGATGAGGTCGTCATCGCGGTGGCCTCTGGTCATCATAAAAAACCATTGTTCGATTTTGAGGAGCGCGTACATTTGGTCGAGACGGTATTTACGGATTTGCCGCAAGTGTCGGTGATTGGTTTTGAAGGCTTGCTGGTCGATTTTATGCGCGAAAAAAACGCCACGGCGGTCTTGCGTGGTCTGCGAGCGATGTCAGACTTTGAATATGAGTTTCAGCTGGCCAATATGAACCGCGAGCTTGATGAGAATTTTGAAGCGGTATTTTTAACCCCGTCGCAAAATTACTCGTTTATCTCATCGACTATGATTCGTGAAATTGCCAAACTTGGCGGCGATGTGACAAAATTTGTGCCACCTTGCGTCTCAGAAGCTTTTATAAAAAAACTGAGCAGCTAACATTTAGTGAAACAATTACTAAGTTAAGCTTTAATGATGAGTTGGTGGTTTAATATTAAGCATAATCGTAAACCACTGACGTACTCATTTATTATCAACTGCTAGCAAATAAGGAGCAGTTTATGGCGTTATTAATTACCGATGAATGCATCAATTGTGATGTCTGCGAGCCTGCTTGCCCAAATGAAGCCATCTCAGAGGGCGATGATATTTATGTTATCGACCCGGATTTATGTACAGAGTGTGTCGGTCATTTTGATGAGCCGCAATGCGTGGTCATCTGTCCTGTCGACTGTATCCCGCATGACCCAAACCACGTCGAAACCCAAAGCGATTTATTGGCAAAATACAAACGCATTACTGGCAAATAAAAAATGAAGAGACCTGACCGCTCAACGAGTAGCCTTTTAATCAACGATTTCGACCAACAGCACCTTTGGCATCCTTATGCCAGCTTACCACCCACCTATCCAAATATCGTTATTGACCATGCCGAAGGTATTTATATTATCACGAAAGATGGCACGCGCCTGATTGACGGCATGTCGTCATGGTGGGCAAGCGTTCATGGCTATAATCATCCAGTGCTCAATGCAGCGATGATTGAACAGTTAGGTAAGATGGCGCATGTGATGTTTGGCGGCTTGACCCATCAGCCAGCGATAGATTTAGGCAAAAAATTATTATCGATTGTCCCTGATGGTCTTGAGGCGATATTTTATGCTGATAGCGGCAGCATTGCAGTCGAAGTGGCGCTAAAAATGGCGCTGCAGTATCAAATCGCGGTTGGACGTACTGATAAAAACCAATTTGCCTCGACCCATTCCGGCTACTATGGCGATACTTGGCATGCCATGAGTATTTGCGATCCTGTCAATGGCATGCACAGCTTGTATGGCAAACAGTTACCTTTGCAGCATTTTGTCCTTGC
>NZ_DAINDI010000006.1:63282-64919 GCF_036731945.1 Psychrobacter sp. | reverse complement strand
GAACATAAATTAACGCAAGACGTGCGAGATGAATTAATCCAGTTTTTTGCTAAACATAGTGCTCAGCTTGCCGGATTTATTATTGAACCTATTATTCAAGGCGCAGGTGGTATGCGCTTTTATAGCCCTGAATATCTACAACTATTACGCCAATTGTGTGATGAGCATAACGTGCTGCTCATTGCTGATGAAATCGCCACTGGGTTTGGACGTAGTGGCAAGCTGTTTGCGTGTGAGTATGCCAATATTAGTCCTGATATTATGACCATTGGCAAGGCGCTAACAGGTGGCTATATGACCTTTGCAGCGACCCTCTGTACCCGCAAGGTTGCCGAAACCATTAGGCAAAGCGACTATCCAGCTCTGATGCATGGTCCGACCTTTATGGGCAATCCGTTGGCATGTGCGGTGGCCTGTGCCTCGATTGATTTAATACTGTCTTATGATATCGAAGCGCGTACCGCAAATATGCAAACTATCATGGATGAGCAGCTAGCCACAGCGGCAAATTTAAATGGCGTTGCGGATGTTCGTTGTTTAGGCGCGGTCGCTGTGATTGAGCTAGAGACAGCCGTTGATATGCCAGTTTTCCAATCCTTGCTGATTGACAATGGCATTTGGGTCAGGCCATTTGGCAAATTGGTTTATATTATGCCGCCTTATGTCATTAGCGATGACGAACTGGTGACGTTGTGCCAAGCGCTATTAACCGTCGTCACTACTTATTTGGGTCAAATGTCTACGACCAACAGAGTTTCGCCATGAGTGTGCTATTTATATCCGGCATTGATACCGATATTGGCAAGACTTATGCCACAGGTTTGTTAGCAAAAGCGCTGATACAGCAAGGCACTAACGTCATCACTCAAAAGCTGGTACAAACAGGCGTTAGTGTCAATTCAGCTAGTGGTAAAATGAATATTGCAGATGATATTTTCACTCATCGTCAATTAATGGGAATTCCATTGCAGCCTTGTGACCTCGATTATACCACTTGTCTGTATCGTTATGAAAAACCCGCGTCGCCGCATTTATCTGTCAAGCTTGCTAACGACGTTCTAGACCCCAAAGTCATCACTAAAACTACGCAGCAATTGCAACAAAGCTACGACGCGGTACTATTAGAAGGCGCAGGCGGGTTACTGGTGCCAATCACTGAACAACTATTAACCTTAGATTATATCGCTGAGCAAGGCTATCCAGTTGTGTTGGTAACCTCAGGGCGGCTTGGTAGTATCAATCATACTTTACTGAGTTTAGAGGCGATTAAAGCGCGCGGTTTAACGCTGCATAGTGTCATTTATAACCATATTCATGATAGTGCTGCTCAGACGGATGATGAGATTGCCAATAGTACGATTGATTATTTAAAAAACTATCTAGCGCGCCATTATCCAAACAGCTACTGGTTGCAGATGGCACAACAGACAGATAGCACTATAAGTAATGATAATTTAGCTTTACCGCAAGATTTTATTTAAACGCTTTTATTTAAATAGTTTTATAACAACAAATAAATAAGCGCAAAACACTTTCCACACCTGATACTAATTTTGCTATACTAGCGCGCTTGGTAGACTAGGCGATCGCCGCTGCACACTGGCAACAGATGCGCAGGGGAGGAAAGTCCGGGCTAC
>NZ_DAINDI010000006.1:61229-63243 GCF_036731945.1 Psychrobacter sp. | reverse complement strand
GTCGCAAGACATTATCGGTAAGGGTGAAAGGGTGCGGTAAGAGCGCACCGCGTGAATGGCAACATCTCACGGCAGGGTAAACTCCACGCGTAGCAAGACCAAATAGGCATCGGCATGGCGCGGCCCGCGTTCGATGCGGGTAGGTTGCTTGAGCGTATCAGCGATGATACGCCTAGAGGAATGATCGTCCACGACAGAACCCGGCTTATCGGTCTACCAACTTTTTTGTTTTGCGGTTCGTTTTTATCGTTAGTATTATGCATATTTACCGTTAATTTGAATGAAATGCGTATTTTTCGCAAAAAATGCTAATTAGGGGTTGACGCAAGTCCTCTCTATCGGTATTATACCGAGCCTTAAATGGCGATGTAGCTCAGCTGGTTAGAGCGCACGACTCATAATCGTGAGGTCAAGAGTTCAAGTCTCTTCATCGCCACCATATTTAGTAAGACCAGCAGTAATAAAATACCAATCATCTTATGATTGGTTTTTTTTTGCCTGATTTTTGCTTGCTAACAAAATCCACTTACTTTATAGCGGAAAACTGCTAGAATACCTTCGTATGCCTGCGCGTCATAAAAGTTAGTCATTTGCGCTGTGGGCATTTCAATTGCGGCAATACAGTAGGTACTTAATCTGTCTCTTTTGGCGTATTGGCCAGTATGAGCTATAAGTATGTATTCGACGGTTGCCATCTGACACTATGTATATCCGTTATTCAATCCTCCATTATTTAGTAGGCGCTTTGTGACTGCATTAGCCAATATTCGTAACTTTTCTATTATTGCCCACATTGATCACGGCAAGTCGACCCTTGCTGACCGTTTTATTCAGATGTGCGGCGCGCTGCAAGATCGTGAGATGCAGGCGCAAGTCCTTGATTCTATGGACATTGAGCGTGAGCGCGGCATCACTATTAAAGCCCAGTCTGTGACCTTGTTTTATGATCATCCTAACGGTGAGCGTTATCAGCTAAACTTCATTGATACCCCCGGTCACGTCGATTTCTCTTATGAGGTCTCACGCTCATTAGCGGCTTGCGAAGGCGCGCTATTGGTGGTTGATGCAGCGCAAGGCGTCGAAGCACAGTCGGTCGCCAACTGTTATACCGCTGTTGATCAGGGCTTAGAGGTGATGGCGGTTTTAAATAAAATTGACTTGCCGCAAGTTGAGCCTGAGCGCGTGATTCAAGAGATTGAAGACATTATCGGTATTGATGCAGTTGATGCGCCGCGCGTCTCGGCAAAATCCGGTCTTGGTGTTGATAAATTACTAGAAGCCTTGGTTGAATTTATTCCTGCGCCAACGGGCGACCGTGATGCACCGCTACAGGCATTGATTATCGACTCATGGTTTGATAACTATCTGGGCGTGGTGTCTTTAGTACGTGTGCGTGAAGGAACGATTAAAAAAGGCGATAAGCTGTATATTAAGTCGACCAAAGAGGCGCACTTAGTGGGCTCAATTGGTGTCTTTACCCCGAAACCTGTAGACACAGGTATTTTACAAGCGGGCGAAGTAGGCTTTGTTATCGCAGGAATCAAAGATATTGCTGGTGCGCCTGTTGGTGATACGATTACCCATGCCAGTACGCCTGATGTTGAGCGCATTCCTGGATTTAAGCAAATCACGCCGCAAGTTTATTCTGGTATGTTCCCAGTAGATTCTAGTGATTTTGAAAAATTCCGTGAAGCGCTGCAAAAACTACAGATTAACGATGCGTCGCTATACTTTGAGCCTGATACCTCTGATGCGCTCGGCTTTGGTTTTCGCTGTGGCTTCTTGGGTATGCTGCACATGGAGATTATCCAGGAGCGCTTAGAGCGTGAATATGACTTGGATTTAATCACCACCGCGCCGTCGGTTATTTATGAGATTGAAAAGAAGAACGGCGAAGTCATTTACGTAGATAACCCGTCAAGATTGCCTGAACCAAATAATATAGAAGAGTTCCGAGAGCCCATTGCCCGCTGTCAAATTTTAGTGCCGCAAGATTACTTGGGTAACGTTATGA
>NZ_DAINDI010000006.1:60385-61219 GCF_036731945.1 Psychrobacter sp. | reverse complement strand
TCCAAGTCGATATGCGTTTTATGGGTCGCCAAGTGCAGCTGATTTTTGATATTCCGATGGGCGAGGTGGTCATGGACTTCTTTGACCGCCTAAAATCAGTGTCGCGCGGATTTGCCTCACTCGATTATAATTTCGAGCGCTATCAAGCTGATAAATTGGTCAAAGTTGACGTACTCATCAATGGCGATAAAGTCGATGCCTTAGCGATGATAGTACACCAAGATCAAGCGCGTTTCCGTGGCAATCAGCTGGTTACTAAAATGAAAGAATTGATTCCACGTCAGATGTTTGATGTCGCGATTCAAGCGGCAATTGGCAGTCAAATTATCGGTCGTAGTACGGTTAAAGCCATGCGTAAAGACGTCCTAGCGAAGTGTTATGGCGGTGACGTCTCGCGTAAGAAAAAACTACTGTCTAAGCAAAAAGCGGGTAAAAAACGTATGAAGCAAGTGGGTAACGTCGAGATTCCACAAGAAGCCTTCTTGGCTGTTTTGCAGGTTGATAATTAAACGTTCATTATCTTATAAAAGATAAAAACACAGTAATATTTGGCATAGACAGCTTTAATGCACCAGTAGTTTGATTTTCAGCTCGTTAATAGGCAAATTCGTATGGATTTTGATTTTAATTTAATTTTAGTGCCATTAACCCTCGGCTTAGGTATTATTTGGCTATTAGAGAAGCTGACGCTCAAACAGCGTAAAACCCGCGGTCGCGGCAAAGAAAGCTTACTGGTACGTTGGGCGTATGATTTTTTCCCAGTGTTGGCGGTGGTGTTAATAGTGCGCTCGTTCTTGATTGAGCCGTTTAATATTCCTTCATCGTCGATGGTGC
>NZ_DAINDI010000006.1:57685-60375 GCF_036731945.1 Psychrobacter sp. | reverse complement strand
GGTGATTTTATCGCGGTCAATAAATACGCATATGGCGTCCGTCTGCCGCTGACTTATAATAAAGTAATTGATACAGGTGCGCCCGAGCACGGCGATGTAGCGGTTTTTCGTTACCCAGAAAATCCAAGTATTTACTATATTAAGCGCGTGATTGGCTTGCCGGGTGATACCGTCAGTTATAATCAAGGCACGCTTGCAATTAATGACACGCCAGTTCCTACTAAGGCGGTCAATTTTGACGCCGATGCTGAGCTGACCTCACAGCTATATCCAGCCGGACAAGTGACACCTGGACAGGTCTTGAGTGAAGATAATGCCATACGAATGGGGCAGCAAGAAGAAAATGAGGCCAAGTATTTTGAAGAGATTCAAGGCGACAACAAACACTTGGTTCGCTATTTAGCCGATATGAATAGCTCGCAGTACGCACCGTTTTTACAGCAAGAGTCACCAGAAGTGGTCAGCTCTGAAGGCACAGAATGGCAGATTCGTGTACCAGAAGGTCATTACTTTGTAATGGGTGACAACCGCGACCGTAGTGCTGATGGGCGTTTTTGGGGTTTTGTGCCCGATGATAATTTAGCGGGTAAAGCGGTCTATATTTGGATGCATAAACCGCCCGGTCTTAACTTACCAACCTTTAAGCGCAATGGTAGTATTGATTGATATTATTGCTGCATTAAAGAGTAACGCTCGCTAAAGAATAATGTTCCGATAATAGATTGTGCTAATATTATGGCCAGCCAATGAAAGCCATCATATTAAAGGTTGTTAACAAGACAGTTTTCTAAATATGGCAGTTTACCTATAGCAACTTACCCCTTGAGAGGTCTTATGGTGCAGCAGTTATCTGGGTTGTCTTCGCAGCGTGGCGCTAGTGTAACGAGTGTCGTTTTTATCATTATCGTTTTGGGCGTGGCTGCTAAATTGCTCGTCGCTATTGCACCGGCGCAAATTGGCGATTATCAATTAACAAAAACCTTAAGTGCGCAGCTTAAAGAGTCCAATGCCAATAAAGAAACGACCAAGCAGTTTGTAGAGCGCGTGAATAAGCAGCTGTCTATTAACGCCGATTATGATACCAAAGCAGAAGAAGTGTTTACTTTCACGGATAAAAAACCAGGTCAGCTGGCTATTCATAAGAAGTATGAAACCACCAATAATTTTTTTGGTAATATCGATATCGTTAATCGCTTTGAAGGCGACATTGATGCTACTACTGCCGAATAGCTTAATTATTAAAGCTTATATATCAAAACTTAAAGCGTTAAAATCAAAGTAATAAAGTACTTTGTTATTTTTAATTTTCTAACCAATTTCTAAAACACTGGTATTGCATTATATTTACCACTGAAAAAAAGGGATACACACAGACCACGCATGAAACCAACTTCGCAGTCTCCTCAGGCGGTTCCCAATCCCCATAAAAATAGCGTGTCTGATGACACGCTTATTATTAGCGCAGAATTTATTCAACGGTTAGCGGTATTATCGCGCAAGTTGGGCTATGTGTTTAATGATTTAAGCTTGCCTAAACTGGCGCTTACCCATCGTTCCTTTGATAGTAAGAAAAACTATGAGCGCTTGGAGTTTTTGGGCGACGCATTGTTAGGAATGATCGTTGGTGAGGCCTTATATCACCGCTATCCGACGCAAAATGAAGGCCGTCTGACGCGCATGCGGGCAACTTTGGTACGGCAAGAATCGCTAGTAATTATTGCGCAAAACTTAGAGCTGTCTAATCATTTGATACTGGGCGTTGGTGAGCGTAAAGGCGGCGGGCGTAATCGTGCTTCCATCTTGGCAGATGCGGTAGAGTCATTGATAGGCGCTATTTATTTAGACAGTCAAGATATGGATATTACCCGCGCTTGCGTGCTATCGTGGTATGGTGATCTCATAGACAATGTCAGTGACCAAAAAGCGCTAAAAGACGCTAAAAGCCGATTACAAGAATGGCTGCAATCTAAGCAGTTTGACTTGCCACATTATGAGCTGATGGAAACCCGTGGTAACGCTCCGCACCAAATCTTTGTGGTGCGTTGTCAAGTTAATATAAATAATTGCCCTGATATTACCGAGTCTGGTGAAAGCCGCCGTATCGCTGAGCAAAAAGCAGCAGAATTAATGATTAATCAGCTACATAAACTGCCAGGACAGCCAAAAAGACGTACCTAGTTTTTTAAAACTAATTTTTTTAAAACCATTTTCCGTAAAATTGAATTCGATACTTTCAAAAGATAATTTCAACGAACTTTTTTTTGAAATAACTCATACTTCTAACATGATCAGTCTTATGCCCCTTTTCTTTAAACAATTAATAAGTGGCATAACTGATGACAACCTCCAAGGATTAATCCATGAGCAATCAGCATGACTTGCCATTAAATAATGAAGATAATGCCAAAAATATGACCGAAAACCCAGATATGAGTTCAAGCCAAAGTGCGACTGTAGCAAAGGACGTTGAACAAAATAACGCCAGACTAAACGCTGCTAAGCTAACGGTTGATAGCTCAGAAGATGCTATGTCAGAGAATAACGCTATAGAAGATAACGTCCTAGAAAACGATCTGGCTATCGAAGAGTTCTTTTCATCAAATAACAATGCCCATATCGCTGAAGATTTTAAAGCCGGTTATGTGGCCATTGTTGGTCGCCCGAATGTGGGTAAATCAACCTTGATGAAC
>NZ_DAINDI010000006.1:37386-57667 GCF_036731945.1 Psychrobacter sp. | reverse complement strand
TATTGGGTCAAAAGCTGTCTATCACGTCGCGTAAACCGCAAACCACCCGTCACCGTATTCACGGCATTTTGTCTAATGATGAGATGCAAGCGGTGTTTGTTGATACTCCAGGTATTCATCGCAATGAGGTACGCGCTATCAATGAGCGTATGAATAAAGCTGCCGTCTCTGCATTGGTTGATGTTGATTTGGTCTTATTTGTCGTTGATTCAGACCAGTGGCGTGATGACGATTTATTGACCCTACAAAAACTTGGCGATACCAATCTGACCGTAGTATTGGTAATTAATAAAGCCGATACGCTAAAAGATAAAGGTAGCGTGTTACCACTGATCGAAACGTTTAATGAAAGTTTTGATTTTGCTGATATCGTCCCTGTTTCTGCTTTAAAAAATCAAAACCTAGACCGCTTGCAAGAGGTGATTGCCTCGCATTTGCCAATCGCCGATCCTATCTATGATAGCGAGCAGATTACCGATCGCTCAGAGCGTTTTTTAGCCAGTGAAATTATTCGCGAAAAAATCATGCGTAGTGCCGGCGATGAAGTACCTTACGATTTGACGGTGCAGATTGATGGTTTTAAAGACGAAGCGGCGCATATTGACCCAAAAACTGGTCGTCCGCGTAAAGCGGTTACTTTTATCGATGCGACCATCTATGTTGAGCGTAGCGGGCAAAAAGCGATTGTCATTGGTGATAAAGGCCAGCGTATCAAACAGGTCGGCATGGATGCACGTAAAGACATGGAACAACTGTTTGATAAAAAAATCATGTTAACACTGTGGGTGAAAGTGAAACGCGGCTGGTCTGATGATGAGCGCGCTTTGACCAGTTTAGGATATTAAGCACGATTAAAAAAGCATGGTGGGTAGATGTTTATCGCCATGTATCTATATCACCACGGCTGAGGTAATAATCCATGCGTAATGAAGCGTTAATCGGTTATTTATTACATCAGCGCCCCTACCAAGAAAAGCGCGCCTTATATTACCTTTTTTCTCAGCAACATGGTGTCATCCATGGTGTTGGCAAAAAAGGCGCACCGCTTTTTATGCCCCTGCAACTTTTTGCTAGCGGTAAACGCGATTTAAAAACATTCACGCAGATTAATATCGCGCCATTAAGTGCGATTCAAGATTCAGTAGCCCAAGTAGCCCAAAATTCTTTAGCACTAAAAGACAGTAATGTTAATCTAGCCCAGACGCTGCATCATGAAAATATCAGCGGCCAACATCAGTATGCAGCTTTGTATTTAAATGAAATACTGTGGCGACTATTACCCACCGAAGATCCCATGCCAATATTATGGCAACACTACCAAAATAGCCTACAGCAGCTTAAGCAGCCCTTAACTGCCGATGAGCTGCGTTTGTGTTTGCGCCAGTTCGAGGCGCATTTATTTAACGAATTGGGCTTTGCCTTAACATTAAAACATGACAGCTTAGATCAGCCTATTGAACCTGACGCTTGGTATCGTTTCCTACCTGATGTGGGCTTGATTCCAATTGTGCATAATGACAATGAGAGCGCTGTTGCGCAGACCGTTTTCAAAGGTAATGAGATTTTATCGATGGCAGAGCAAAGTTTATCCACATCAACTCTCAATGCTTGGTCGCGTTTGCATCGACAATTGATTGACCATTTGCTTGATTATCAACCGTTGCAAAGTCGCTTACTTTGGCAGCAGCAACAGCGCTATCAATATTAGCTCAATCATAAAACATAGTTATATTTTATAAACAATTTTTTAGTAAATTACCCAAATATGAACAAAAGGATTTTTTTATGCTTAATACAACAGTAAAGACTTCCAATTTAGCACAAACTTCAGAAAATGCCTTAAAAAAGCCTCTATTGGGGGTAAATATTGACCATGTAGCGACCTTACGTCAAGCACGCGGTGTCAGTTATCCCAGTCCATTAGCAGCTGCTCTGCTCTGTGAGCAAGCTGGAGCCGATGGTATCACCATTCATTTGCGTGAAGACCGCCGTCATATTCAAGATGCTGACGTTTATGAGATAGCTGAGCAGCTAACCACCAGAATGAACTTGGAAATAGCAGCAACGGCTGAGATGCTAGAGATTGCTCGTCAAGTTAAGCCATATTGGGTATGTCTAGTACCTGAAAAACGTGCCGAATTGACGACAGAAGGCGGACTTGACGTTGCAGGGCAGGTAGCTTGGCTGACAGATTATGTTAGTAAATTACAAGCAGTCGGTATCAAGGTTTCTTTATTTATTGATCCAGAAGATACGCAGATTGCGGCAGCGGTAAGCTGTGGAGCAGATGCAATTGAATTGCATACTGGTGCTTATGCGGAAGCGGGTTTAGCGGGTAATATCGATAAAATGAATGATGAGTTTTCTCGCATTGAGCAAGCTGTGCAAACCGCGCAACATACTAATCCCAAGCTTTTGGTTAATGCTGGTCATGGTTTGACACGTGATAATGTCCACGCTATTGCGCAAATTGATGGTATATATGAGCTAAATATCGGACATGCCCTCATTGCTGACGCCGTTTTTGTGGGATTAGAGCAAGCGGTCATTATGATGAAGTCTGCTATGCATCAAAGTGTTTAAACACTTAATGTCGTAATTTCTATTGTCCACAATCAGTAGGGTGGCTTGCATTAGGCTTATAAGTAATGCCACCTCCTTGATTAAATGAGATTTGATACATGGCATGATTATATGTTGAGGTTGGACAGTATTTAATATGGCCGAAATGGCCGCGGGGTTTACCGCTATCGCCCCAAAATTTGGTGTAATGACGCTTATCTCCTACCCGTAAATATAAGGTGCTATATTTAGGTTCTAAAGCCTGTTCTTCTAGCAGGTCATCAACTCCTACGTCGAAGTTTTTATTGTCATTTTTATCTAAAAATAATAATAGCTTCTTATAGCTGTCTCTATGACAAGTAGCGCCGTCATTAGAAAGGCAAACCAACAAGTTTTGTCTTCTAATGTGGCTTTCAGCTTTCGCTAACTTTAGCGTATTTTTAATTTGGCTCTCAATACGTTTTGCTTCCATGCTTGCTAACTGCTCTAGAATATAGGGCGCCGCAATCATTGCTATAATAGTCAGCACAGCGACAGTAACAATCAGCTCTATCAAGGTAAAGCCATATTTATTATGTGCTTGAAAACGAGTCTGCTTTCTTGACGATACTTTATATAATTCAATCATGAGAGACTGCTACCTATACAAGAGGTACGGCTATATATTAATAATCGACTAACCTGAATATTGCGCCAAAATTTTAAGTATCTATAAATTTCGTTTAAGTTTTATACTCTTAACTATTAGTAAAAAGATGTTGGGTTATACAAATATAAACCAAATATATGTCTACTGTCAAAGAATGTTTCAATTCGTGAATAAGGAGTTTTAACGATAGAGAAAATTAACGATTTGTATTAAAATATCTTGAAACAATAGATAGAATTAGTTTCATCATCTATTGCGACCTCACACACAAAAGATAAAGAGTGTAAAGTGTGTTAGTCGTCAGTAAGTTAAGCTGGCTAATGTGTTTTAGTTATGACATTATCGTGTAATAATGTGTAGCTGGTTAACGAAAAAAGTTGTAAACTGAATTGATAATCGCTAAGCTACTTCTTAATTGGTTTTGCTTTGTAATTTCAAATTCGTAAATGATGTCTGCTTTTGGGCATCTTAAGATGCGGTTTTGCTTGACGCATTACTAAAATTATCCTTTGGAGGAAGTTCATGAAATTAAATAAAATTGCTTTGGCATTATTTGCCATTACAGCGGCTCCACTAGCAGCAAACGCCGGTGTTACTATTAGCCCATTGTTACTTGGTTATCATTACAGTGAAGGCGCTGATGACGAGCAAGTCGAAATTATGGGTGACGGTAACGGAAATGGTTTTTATAAAGAAAACGGTCTTTATACTGGTGCAGCACTAGGTATCGAGCTAACTCCTTCTACTCAATTTCAAGTAGAATATGGTGTATCTAATACTGATGGTGTTGGTGTAAATAGAAATACTGGAAATGATGTTTCTGGTTCATTTGACGCTGAACAAGAAATGATTTCTGGTAACTTCTTGATCGGCTTTGAAGAATTCAGTGGTTACACTGACAATGCGTTTAAACCATATGCCTTGATTGGTGCTGGTCGTTCTAAAATTGAAGTTGAAGATGCTTCAGGTGATTTCGTTACTGGTTCAAAAGATACTATTGGTAACCTAGGTCTAGGTGCTATGTATCGTATCAATGACGCACTAAGCCTACGTGGTGAAGCTCGTGCGATTCACAACTTTGACAACAACTGGTGGGAAGGTATGGCTCTAGCTGGTCTAGAAGTCGTACTAGGTGGTCACTTAGCGCCTACTGTTGCTGTACCGCCAATGCAAGAGCCATTAGTTGATACTGCTCCAGTAGTAGTTGTTGAGTCTGATCTTGATTCTGACGGTGATGGCGTACCTGATAGCATCGATGCATGCCCAGGCACTCCAATGAACGTAGTAGTTGATGAGCGTGGTTGCCCAGTACCAGTAGATATTACTGATGAGCTAAAAATGGAACTACGTGTATTCTTTGATAACGACAAATCAACTATCAAAAACCAATACAAACCTGAAATCGCTAAAGTAGCAGAGAAGATGCGTGAGTATCCTAACTCTACTGCTCGCGTTGAAGGTCATGCTTCTAAAACAGGTCCTTCAGCACGTTATAACCAACGTCTATCTGAAGCCCGTGCAGTTGCAGTAAAATCTATGTTGACTAACGAATTTGGTATCGAGCCAAACCGCCTATCAACAGTTGGCTATGGTTATGACCAACCAATCGCTGATAACAATACTGAAGAAGGTCGCGCTATGAACCGTCGTGTATATGCCATCATCACTGGTGACAAAACCATGACTGTTGAACAAACTAAAGATATGGTTGTTCAGTAAGTAGACGCTACTAATTATGTATTAACTTAATTAGTTACAAAAAAAGTCATCCTTTGGGTGGCTTTTTTTTATTTATACACTCAGAAAAGTAAGTTATTGCATAAATTGATAGCGCAATAATGTTATACTAGCGACCCAAACACTTTGTAAATTGACAAAGTGTACATTAGCATAGCTATCTGTACGATGGATTTATCAGTGTAGGTAATTGATTTTACTAATATTAAATAATCTGCCTACCGCGCAATCATTCAATCATAAAGTAATCATGTCTACCTGATTGGTGGCAACAGTTTATCCAGCGGTGCTTACTGCTACTGCATTTTTTAAGACGAAACGAGCATTTTATATGGCGAACGATATCAAACACCTGCGTAACATTGCAATTATTGCCCACGTTGACCACGGTAAAACAACCTTGGTTGATAAGCTATTACATCAATCTGGTACTTTTGGTGACCGTGCAAACATTGCGGAACGCGCAATGGATTCAGGTGATATTGAGCAAGAGCGTGGTATTACTATTTTGGCGAAAAATACAGCCATCCGCTGGACAGATGACACTGATGGTACAGAATACCGTATTAATATTGTCGACACCCCAGGTCACGCCGATTTTGGTGGCGAAGTTGAACGCGTTATGTCAATGGTTGACTGCGTATTGTTGGTTGTTGACGGTGTTGATGGCCCAATGCCGCAAACCCGTTTCGTAACTCAAAAGGCGTTCGAGCAAGGCCTAAAGCCGATTGTGGTTATCAATAAAATTGACCGTCCTGGTTCACGTCCTGATTGGGTAATGGATCAAATCTTTGATCTGTTTGACAATCTAGGTGCTACTGACGAGCAATTAGATTTCCCAGTAGTTTATGCATCTGCCTTAAACGGTATTGCTGGTTTGGAAGCAGATAATTTAGCGGATGACATGACGCCGTTGTTTAAAACCATCGTTGATGTGGTACAGCCTCCGCAAGTTGATGCAGATGCGCCTTTCCGTATGCAAATCTCTAGTCTTGACTATAACAGCTTCGTTGGCGTTATCGGTATCGGTCGTATTCAGCGCGGTAAAGTTAAAACCAATACGCCTGTGACTGTCATTGATAAAAATGGTAAAACGCGTAACGGTCGTATCCTAAAAATCATGGGTTATCATGGTCTTGAGCGTATTGAAGTAGACGATGCGCAAGCGGGCGATATCGTTTGTATTACTGGTATTGATGCGCTAAATATTTCAGACACCATTTGTGACCCTAACCACGTTGAAGCGTTGCCAGCATTGACTGTTGATGAACCAACGGTATCAATGAACTTCCAAGTAAACAATTCTCCATTCGCCGGTCGTGAAGGTAAATTTGTGACGTCACGTAATATTCGTGAGCGTCTTGAGCGTGAATTGATTCACAACGTAGCACTACGTGTAGAAGATACCGAGTCTCCAGATAAATTTAAAGTATCAGGTCGTGGTGAGCTGCATTTATCAGTATTGATCGAAAACATGCGTCGCGAAGGTTTTGAGCTTGGTGTATCAGGTCCAGAAGTTATCGTTAAAGAAGTAGATGGCAAGCTACAAGAACCATATGAAAACGTTGTCTTTGATATTGAAGACGCGCATCAAGGTCCAATTATGGAGCAAGTCGGCTTACGTAAAGGCGAGATGACCAATATGGAGCTTGATGGTAAAGGTCGTATGCGTATTGAAGCGACTATGCCTGCACGTGGTTTGATTGGTTTCCGTTCAGAGTTTCTAACCCTGACCTCGGGTACTGGAATTATGACTTCAAGCTTCTCGCATTACGGTCCACAAAAGATCGGTGATGTTGGTGGTCGCTCAAACGGTGTATTGGTGTCTATGGCCAATGGTGTTTGCTTAGGTTTCGCGCTATTTAACCTACAAAAACGTGGTAAATTGTTCGCTGAGCCACAGCTTGAAGTTTACGAAGGTATGATTGTTGGTCTAAACTCTCGTAATGATGATATGGTTGTCAATCCAACGACTGCTAAACAGTTAACCAACGTCCGTGCCAGTGGTACTGATGAAGCGTTGACTCTGACTCCAGCGGTTAAGTTTACCCTTGAGCAAGCGCTTGAGTTTATTCAAGATGATGAGTTAGTAGAAGTAACGCCAAAAGCCATACGCCTGCGTAAGCGTTATTTGACTGAAAATGAGCGTAAGCGTCATGGTCGTAAGAAAAACGCTTAATATCGATACGTAAATTACTTGGTAATTTATATTTTCAATATTAGAAAAGTACTCAAAGCTAATTTTTCATGATTAGCTTTGACATCGAAAATTAGCAGTATAAGGTGAGCAAAATAAAGTTCACTTTATATTGCTTTTTTTTGTGTTTGGTTTTCATATATAATAAAAATGATCTAATCAATGAATGTTATTTATTTAGACAGGTTTAAAAAATCAATATCGGAAAATTTGATTCATTATCTATATAATAATCAATTAAAATTTCAAGGAGTGACATCATGAGTATGGTATCTGAGTTTAAGGAATTTGCTTTAAAAGGTAACGTAATGGACCTAGCAGTCGGTGTCATTATTGGTGGCGCTTTTGCGACTATTACGACTTCTTTGGTTGAAGACATTATCATGCCTATAGTCGCTTTTATTGCCGGCGGCGAAATTAATTTCAAAAACATGTTTTTTATATTAGGTGATGCGCCTGAAGGTGTGGCCATGACTTATGATGCACTCAAGGCAGCAGGCGTACCGGTATTGGCTTATGGTAGCTTTATCACAGTGTTGATTAACTTCCTAATTTTGGCGTTTATCATTTTTATGATGGTCAAAATGGTTAATAGACTGCGCCGTAAAGATGAGGTGGAAGAAGCGGTGAAAGGACCGTCAGAAGAAGTACAGCTGCTGCGTGAGATTAGCGCTAAGCTGAGTAATACTCATATCACAAAATAAAATTATATAATTCACTCACCAAAATCAAAAAAGGCTAACGATAAGTTAGCCTTTTTTATTAGCGATTGATAAGCTCGAAGCTTTTTAATTATGGTGTCACTACCACATAGTCATTGGTATTAATCAGAATCTCTGAAGGCTGATCGACGACAATACGGACCACGTTATTATCAACGACTTGTGACTTATAATAATTGTCTTCGGCAACCGTACATCCTAGGCAACGTCCCATGGCATCCCAAGGTTCAACGAATAATTTTTGCTGGGCTTGGTCGGCATTGCCGCCGATAAGCGAGAAGGGCAGACTAACAAGGTAAGCGGCGGTGCCTGCCACAGCGGTCACCAGCTGTAATGGTTTACCAACAATAGTATCAACTGCCATGGTCTCATAAGAGGGGCCAAAATCCGTTTCATCGATTTCTATCGCTGCTAGAGCGGGCTGCATGCTAGCAAAAATCAAGCTTATGCTTGCCATCATGGTCAGTAGTTTATATTTAGCTGTGCGTTTCATTTTAGCTGGAGCGCTCATAATGATATCCTAAAACTCATAAGAAGTATGATTCATAGCTGCGGCTATTTCCATACAGAGACAACTTCCCTATAGAAATAATGCGACAACGATAAGCATTGATAAATAGTTTTAATATTACAGATAAATAAACGCTTTGCACTATTTATGTAAATATTGGCACTATTAAAGCAAGATTTAAGCCAATAAGCAACAAAAATGCGCAGGATATATTTATATGAAAGATGTTTTTTAAAACGACTAAATTCGAATGGAGTTTTTAATAGCGTTAAATCATATTTCCATAAAAAGTATTCATTGTGGCAATTCAGTGCTTTATAGCTTTGCAGACTTTTTAAAACTTCAGCTGTGAGGCAATTTAGAAATGGATTATTTAGTAGGCTGACAGTTAGGACAGAAGACACTGGCACGGCCATTTAACTTAATATTTTCTAATAGCGTATCGCAATGCGGACAGGTTTCGCCCTGTCTACCATAAACATTTAAAGTTTGCTGGAAGTAGCCGGTTTGACCGCTGGCAACGGTAAAATCGCGTAATGTGGAACCACCTAGCGTGATGGCCTTTTTTAAGATGGCTTTGATATGCTCAACCAAGATAACTATTTGCTCATAGGAGACTTCATTAGCTGGTGTTGCCGGGTGAACGCCTGATAAATAAAGGCTTTCAGTTGCATAAATATTACCAACGCCAACAATGACTTGCTGCTCCATAATTACTGATTTAATCGCGCGCTTAATAGGCTGCTTGTTATTGGCTTTATTGATTATATTGTTATCAGAGGTTTGGTTTGGTTTGTCCGAGCGCTGAATTAAATGATATAAATAATCAGCGGTAAAGTCTGCTGATAATGGCTCCGGACCCAAATGATCTAAAAGCTTAGGACCGTAATCTTTAAACCACAGCACTGAGCCAAATCGCCTCGGATCATAATAATGTAGCTGTGTTTGGCTATTATCAGCGCCGCTAAATGTCACTACCAAATGGTCATGTTTACGCTTATCGGTGCCATAGCTATGTTGCTGTAAGCTACCCGACATACCAAGGTGAATCAAAAGTTGACGCGGTGCTAAGCTATTTGGCTGAATAGAAGCGTTGGTATTAACAGCAGTGAGCGGTATAAAATTTAGGATTAAATACTTCGCTCGGCGCTCGACACTGTCCAAAGTATAATCAACCAGTTCACTCAAATTATCGGGCATCGACCAGCGTAATTTTGGTTGAAAAACTTTGACATCGACCACTTGTTGACCTAATAAAGGTGTCAGGCTGGTTTTGGTGGTTTCTACTTCCGGCAACTCAGGCATAGTATTTCTTATCAGACTCTATTATATATAAAGGTTATTTACAAAGATTTTAAAGTTTAAGCTATCAAACAACAGCACGGCGAGCATGCAAGATACCATGTTGCTGCTCGAGCTTGGCAAGTAACTTAGACAAATGCGCGAGCCCTGAAACTTCAACATGGAACTTTAAAAAGGCGATATTATCATCGTTACTGAGCGTTTCAACCTGGCGAATATTGACGTTTTCTTTATCAATAATTTGGGTCAAATCACGCAGTAATCCGCGCCGGTCATAGGCTACCGGCTGATAACGGCCAGCTTTAACCGTCCAAGCCGCTTCAATTTCACGCTCAGGATCACGTTCAATCAAGCGCAGGTATTCAGGGCAACCGCGGTTATGCACGCTAACGCCGCGCGACAAAGTAATGTAGCCTGCGATAGGTTCGCCGTGGACAGGATGACAGCAGCCCGCTAAATTAATCTCGATATTATCCAAACCATCGATACGGATTTTATAAGCATCAAGTTTCCCCGCATTTCTTGTATCGATACTTGGGGTAAAATCTTCTTCAGGTTTTTCAGGCTCTAAATCTAACTGGCGTGAAATATGACTGGTCAATTGATTGAGACTGATATCACCTGTGACCAAACCAACTACGATATCATCGGTATTATTGACGTTAAAATGCTGGATATAATCGTTTAAATCGATGCTGTTTGGGTGTACCGATAAGCGCTCAAGCTCTTTACTGAGCATTTGGCGACCTATCTCGATATTTTTATCGCGGTCTTGCTTATTAAACCATTGACGCAGTTTTGAGCGTGCGCGGTTGGTATGAATATAACCGAGCGAGGCGACTAGCCAATCGCGATTCGGCTCACGCGAGGCTTTGGTAATAATCTCAACTTGTTCGCCCGTTTTTAACTGGTAAGTCAGCGGCACATAGCGCTGATTGACGCGCGCCGCTTGCGCCCGATTACCGACTTGCGTGTGCACATAATAAGCAAAGTCCAGTACAGTGGCGCCTTTTGGTAATTCTGTAATATCGCCATCACGACTAAAGATATAAATACGCTCGAGCTCATCGAAATCAACCAATTGCTCATCATCGTCGAACTCGATTTCTTCTAATTCTTCGCCGGTCAGTAATGATGAGCGCGGCTGATTGCGCGTTTCGTTATTAATCGATAAGAGCTGGCGTAATGAGCTGATTCTTTGGTTAAGGTAATTGTCCTTTTTGTTTTTCAAGCCTTCTTTGTAATTGACGTGTGCACACATACCAAGCTCGGCCTCAAAGTGCATTTCTTGGGTGCGAATTTGTACTTCAAGCGACTTGTTTTCGGCAATAACGGCGGTATGAAGCGAGCGATAACCGTTGGATTTTGGATTGGTAATATAATCGTCAAATTGCTCAGGGATATAGCGCCACAAACCGTGTACCAATCCCAAAACGTGATAGCAGTCTGAAGGATTATTGACCAAGACACGTAGCGCACGTATGTCATAAAGCTGATCAAAGGATAAACCTTTAAGCTTCATTTTTCGATAAATTGAGTAGATGTGCTTGACGCGACCTGATACCTCGCCTTCGATACCCGCTTCCGCTAACGCTTCATTGAGCTTATCTTGTACGCGCTGGATATAAGACTCACGTTCGCTGCGTTTCTCTGATAACAGTTTGGCAATTTCTTTATAACGCTCAGGCGCCAGATAGCGAAAGGCTAAGTCTTCAAGCTCCCATTTTAATTGGGCAATACCCAGCCTATGAGCCAGTGGCGCATAAATGGTCATGACCTCACGCGCGACCCGATATTGTCGTTCTTCACCAGAAAAAGTCAGTTCGCGCATGGCAAAGGTACGCTCAGCCAATTTAATCAGCACCACGCGCACATCGTTGGTGACTGAGATGAGCATACTATAAATGTTGGAGAGCTGGTCACGCTGATTATTGACGAAATGGTCTTCTAAGCGTTTATTGCTTTCGATGATTTCGGACAGTTTTCCCATTGCCAAGGTATCTTTGACCAAGGTTGAGATATCGGCACCGAATTTTTTTTCAATTTCCGCAAGGCTAATAATCGATTTGCGGGCGCTACGATAAAGCATCGCTGCAACCAGCGCATTTTCATCTTGATACAGGTAGGTTAGGATATCGGTCATAGCAATACCGGTGACATAAGCGCCTGAACGCTCAGATTCACTGGTATTCATATGACTGCGGATAAATTCGCAAGCGCTAGCAAGATTGGGCACAGACTCTTGCCCGATACGCTTGGCAACATTATCCAGCCAAGTAGGGACGTCGATATTTATCTGATCTAAATCAATGGCTTCTAGTTCTTGTGCCGAAAGCGCATTGGCATCATCCAGCAGTTGATTATCTAAATACTCATCTTCGAGGTTGGGGTCATGGCTGTGATAAGCATACTGCGCGGAGCGATCAAAGGTGGTATGCAGTTTATGAGTGGACAGCTGATATTTGATGTCGTGTGGAATTTGGGCATAGCTATTGGCAGACTGATGAGAGCGTTGGCTCGCGACCAGTTGTGCGGCCAATGTTGCGCTATCGGCTTGCGTGGTTTGTCCATCTACCAGCGGTAGCCCTTCACGAATTTTTACCATAGCCCACTCCTCTTAGCTATTCTAAATTGATTAAAAGCCCATTTACCAACCACACTTTTAGGTTTCCATAGGTAAAGTGTCAGCTATAAATCAATTCAGCCGCTAAAAAATCCATTTTTAGCAGCTATAAAATGACAGACATAAATAATATATAAAGCGCTGAGTAAGGATAAAGGATCCTCACGATATCTTGCTGAAGAAAGCCTAAATACATTGGCTGTTATTATCTCATGTCACAATGACAAATCAAGCAAGGCTCTGTAATGATAATGTCGCTTTCGATAACATAACGCCTGTTTAACCTCGGCATTTAAGCCACTTTATCTAAAGTAATAGGGTCAAAAAGGTTGTACTTATCTATACCTGTCATACGTTGTTTTCATACTATAGCGTAGCGTGCGTTAAAATACGCTGCGCTAAAATATGTTTTTTTAAACCTCTTATTTTAAAATATCAGCACTACTAAAGCTGACGTTAAACTGCAACTTTCTCAAAGCGTGCGATTGATTCGACGTGACCGGTATGACAGAACATATCCATCACGCCTGCATGCGTCAAACGATAGCCTTGCTCTAACAAGGCTTTGGTATCGCGGGCAAGGGTAGCAGGGTTACAAGAGACATAGACAATACGCTCGGCATTGAACTTTGGCAGATACTGCATAATCTCCCACGCGCCCGAACGCGGTGGGTCAATGAGTAACGCATCAAAGCCTTGATTGGCCCAAGGTTTATCGGTGCAATCTTGGGTTAAGTCTTGGCTATAAAACGCCGTATTAGTAATGCCATTGCGGCGTGCATTATCAGCAGCGCGAGCAGTCATGGCTTCACTGCCTTCAACGCCAACCACCGAGCCAGTTTCGCCGACCAAACGCGCAAGCGGTAAGCTAAAGTTACCCAAACCACTGAATAAATCGAGCACACGTTCGCCCGCTTTTAAATCTAACAAATCACAAGCAAGCTTGGTCATTTGACGATTGACCGATAAATTGACCTGAGTGAAGTCCGTTGGAATAAATTCAAAGGTCAAATCATACTCAGGCAATTGATAATACAAGCGCCCAAACTGCTCACTCATATCGTCATTATCCGTCAAGGCAATACGCTGAATGCTATCGGTGCCTTTTGACTGTAAATATAGCTGCCAATTGCGCGCCGCAAAAAACGTTTTTAATTTCTCGATATCGGCATCCGATAATGGTGCCAAGTTACGCACAATAAGGGCAACGGGCTGATTGCCATCAGGCAGTTCTGGCAACGCTTCACCCATGGCTAATTCAAGCTGAGCAATCTTGTCACGACTCTCAAGCGTGCTGATAAGCGCTTTTAGATTTTCAATCTCAAAGCCAATACGTGGGTCTAAGATATGACACTCATTTAACTCGGCTAAAAAGTTACTTGAGCGCTCACGGAAACCAACCAAGGCGGTTTCTTTTTTGGCGACATAACGCACGCCGAGTCGCGCTTTGGTACGGTAACCTAAACGATCACCGACCACGGGCGCGAGCCAGTGATCAGGCTCGACATTGGCTTGATGCATAAGTAATTCAGCGAGTACAGATTGCTTAAAGTTGATCTGGCCATCGGGCTGCCAATGTTGCAAGCTACAGCCACCGCAAACACCGAAATGCGGGCAAGGCGCTACTGCGCGCTCAGGGTTTGGATTGGCAGTAATACTCACCGCATCACCTTCTTCAAAGCTGCTACGGCTATTGGTGATTTTGACTAAGGCGCTTTCGCCCGGTAAAGCAAAGCTGACAAAAATCTTTTTGCCATGCTTGTCTTCGATATGACCGTCGGCTTTACCGAAACCATTGCCATAAATAGCAACGCCGCGACCATCATGTGATAAGCCATCTATTTTAAAGGGTAATGGCTCAGCATCTTTCAAACGGCGGCGTGTTTTCGATGAGGGCTTAGATTTTTTCTTACTTGGCGGCATGGTGATGGTCTGAGCCTCGTTAGGCTGTTGGTTGGTATCTAGGGTAGTAGAGTTCTGTGAATCGGTGGGCTGCATAAACCTGCCTTAATAATAAAGAGTAAGCAATAAAGGATAAATAACTAAAAATAAGAGTGAGACGTTAGCTGTTAAAACGTCATTTCTATGAAAGCGTTTTTATAAAGCAGTTCTTATAAAGACGCTCGTTAAATAAAAATGTCTGCTATGGCGCAGGTGCGGATGACCAATCGGCAATAAATTCGTGATGGCGTGGACTGCCATCTGCTTGGGTATATTGGGCCAAATAGTCACGGCTTTGCTGCTGCCATGCCTCAAAATCTGGTGAGGACAATTGCCCTGTTAAACGCAGCCAGCGCAGATATATCAGCCAAGTATTCATCACATCAGATTCGCAATATATTGACAGTGTTTGCCAATCATCATTGCTGACCAGCTCGCCAACCATACTGCCATCGACATTGGTTTTACCTGGCAAGCCATAAAGGCTGGCGACGATATCCATGGCTTCGCGGCGGCTGGCACCGTATTGGCTGAATCTGTCCATCAAATCAAGATGGCGACTGTGGAAACGATTGACGTAGTTATCAAAGCGCATGTTTTTGATACGCTCACCTTCTTCAAATAACCACGGCGCAGATAAGTCATACTGCATCGCGCGATAAATAAGCACTGGAATATCAAAACCCGAGCCGTTCCAACTAATCAGCTGCGGCAGCTTTTCAAGGTCACTAAAGGCGCGAAAAAATTTGCTCAGTATGTCTTTTTCGCTAAACTTATCGGCGGTCAAAGAAAACAGGGAAAATTTGCCGTCTTTAATATAAAGGGCAGAAATACAGACAATGCGCTGCAAGGGCAAACGCATAAAATCGTGACCTGCTTCTTGGAGTCGCAGCGCCGTCAATGCGCTTAAAGCATCGGCATCATTAAGCTCAGCCAACTGCGGATAGATACGGCGGGCAGCGCCGGTATCGGCAACCGTCTCAATATCAAAGACCAAGATAGGTTTGGAAGAAAGGGCGTTTGACATAAACAATCCTGCTTGTTTTTAAGCTTACGAAGTGACGTTATCAGTTGCTGTCATTCACATTATATAGGCCCGTCGATAAATAACGATCACCGCGGTCGCAAACGATAAAAGCAATCACGGCATCTGGGTTTGCTCTTGCGACTTCGGTTGCGGCCCATGCCGCTGCACCTGATGACACCCCAGCAAAAATCCCTTCAGTTTTGGCCAGTTTACGCATATAAACTTCAGCGACACGCTGATCAACATCCATGATGTCATCAACCAAATCTGCTTCGAAAATACCTGGCATATAAGCGGCAGGCCAGCGGCGAATACCAGCGATAGACGCTTCTTCGTCAGGTTGTAGGCCGATGATTTTGACCTCAGGGTTTTGCTCTTTGAGATATTGCGCGACGCCAGTGATAGTACCTGTGGTGCCCATCGAGCTGATAAAATGGGTGATTTTACCGTCCGTTTGCGCCCACAGCTCAGGGCCGGTGGTCAGATAGTGCGCTTGTTTATTATCAGGATTATTAAACTGATCGAGTACAATACCTTTACCGTCGGCTTGCATTTGCAAGGCCATATCACGCGCGGCCTCTATGCCTTCGTCGACTTCGATAAGCGTGGCGCCATAAGCGGCCATCGCATCTTTACGCTCTTGGGTCGAGTTGGTTGGCATGAATAGGGTAATTGGATAACCACGCATGGCCGCCACCATCGCCAAAGCAATACCAGTATTGCCGCTGGTCGCTTCAATGAGCATATCGCCCGGTTTAATATCACCGCGCTGCTCAGCCTGATAAATCATATTAAATGCTGGACGGTCTTTTACCGAACCCGCAGGATTATTGCCTTCAAGCTTGGCGAGTAATGTCGCGCCATTGGCAATCTGCTCTTGCTCAGGCAGGCGATTCAATTTGACCAAAGGCGTCTTACCCACGCAATCGGCAAGGTCAGTGATTTGCGTAATAAAATTGGCGTTTGACTGGGCCGTAGCGGACATAAGGTATCCTTATCGATTATTAGTTTTTTAATAGGCGCTGTTTAAATAGCAGGTCAGTACTTGATGACCGTTAGGGATTGATTGTGGTCAATAAAAAGTTGCGTCATTATATCATTTTGTTTTCGCCTGCGCTTAATGCATAAATTTTTATTGAGGATAAGCAGTGTACTTATCTGCATAAACAAATAGGCATAAACAAAATACGAAAAGCTGACCGTGTAGTAATCGCCTCTGACTAATGAAAGTAGATGAGTAAGTGTGGTGAGAAAAGTTTGCTAAGGAATGGTTAACCGCCTTCGTTAGAATCCTGCTAAGATAATCGCAAGTCATTCTTGATGGCTCATCTTTAATGCTTAATCAATAATGAATACCTAAGCGCGCCGTACAAGATTTGTCAGCAATAATATTTGTCAGTAATAGCATTTAGCGCCAAAATCAGTGGAGAGTAAATCCAGCATGGCTTACAAAAAACGTTTTGATACCAGTAGTGCTTATGGTCAGCTGATTATATTGGTGTTTTTGCCGATTTGTTTATTGGCAGCGGTCGGTGGCATTTTGGTGTTTTATGAAACCATGCGTGCCAGTAATTCAGAACAAGAGGCGTTAGCAGAGGCGGTACTAATTCGTTATACGCCAACGATTGCGGAGTTGGTTCCTGAGTTATTAGAGCAAGAACAGGAAGACAATAGCGATGATAAAGGTCAGGTAGAAGACAACCCGCAAGCGGCGCTAGCGGCCCTAGCAGGTATTCAAGATAGGCTCGGGCGTATGCAGTCCGAGCAGCATGTCCAGCGTATTGCGATTATCAATCAAAATAATGAAGTGCTGGCAAGCGTCGGCTACGGGACCGAGGAAGCTTGGCCGCTGATAGAATCTGCAGAGCGTTTTTTATCGCAACAACCAACGCCCATCGGTACCGCTTACGGCAGTAGCTTAGGAGAGTTTGACGGGCAGCAATTGTGGCTTATGATTGATATGGATAATGAGCCACTTTATATCGCCCGTTATCGTATCGCCATGGCGCTCGCGATTACGGGTTTATTTACGATTTTAATTTTGTTATTGAGCTTAAATATTTATTCAAAACGTTGGATTGCGCCTATTTACGAGCTGCGCCTGCAATTACAACGTACCCATGTCGACAATCTTTATCAGCCTATTCCTGTCGAATCAAATGGCGAGCTGAATTTATTGCAGCAAGATTTGGTCAGGACGTTACGTCGTCTCCATGCCAGCTTCCAAGATTTAAAAGATCATGCCGAACAGACCGAAGATGATTTGCGTTTGGCATTTGATGAGATGGAAATGCAGAATATCTCTATTCGTAATGCGCGCGATGCGGCAATCTCGACCAGCCAAGCAAAATCGGCATTTTTGGCCAATATCAGCCATGAATTGCGTACACCATTAAACAGTATCGATGGTTTTATTAATTTGCTAGCGCGTCACGGTGAGCTCAATCCCGAGCAAGATTTGTACGTGCAAACCATCCGTAAATCGTCGGCGCATCTATTGGCGCTAGTGAACGACGTCTTGGATTTTTCTAAGATAGAAGCGGGTAAACTGGTCCTTGATCGTCACGAGTTTGACCTTTATGACACCATTTATGACGTGGTCGATATGCTATCGCCGGTTGCTGCCGAAAAAGGTCTGCGCATGGCGGTGTTGTTTTATAACGACGTGGCGATGCGTTGCGCCTCAAGCAAGTACTGACCAATATCGTCGGTAATGCGATTAAATTCACCGATAGTGGCGACGTGGTTGTACGCGTGAGCTTAGACGATCATCGTGATAATTATTTGATGATTAGCGTGCAAGATAGCGGTAAAGGCATTTCATTATCTGACCAAAAAATGCTCTTTCAAAGCTTTAGCCAAGGCGATCCGTCGATTACGCGACAATACGGCGGTACCGGTTTGGGTCTGGTCATCTCCAAGCAGTTAACGCGGCTGATGGGCGGCGATATTGGCTTTTATGACAATGTGCAAGAAAACATCTCTAATCAAGGTGCGACGTTTTGGTTTCGAATGCCAGCCCATGTCGATGTCTTGGAAGCGGCGACTGGACAGACGATTGAGTTACCAGTGCTCGCGCCACTTGCCAGCGATACAGACGAGTTTAATGTGCTGGTTTGGATCAATCATACTGCGTCGATTCAGGTGCTCAAAGCCAGCTTACAACATTTACCGATTACCCTGACTCAAGCCAACTCTTTACTGGGCGTACTTGAGTCGCTCAAGGAGCGCGGCAATTATTGGGATTGGGTCATCGTGGATGACGATACCCAAGACGATATGATGGCGCTACTCAAACAGATTCGCCTGCATTATCAAGGCAAGCTGGCGGTATTTGGCTATCAAGTTGCCGCCGACCAAGCATTGCTCAATCGTTATCATGCCAATATTTTGTACGAGCCATTGGATAAAAGACAGCTCTATGCGATGCTTGATACGCAGAAACGCAGCGCTCCGAGTGGCGTTCAAGAGCCACGCTGGAAAGGTGTGACTGTGCTAGCTGTCGATGACCATCTGCCAAACTTGTTGGTGCTTGATGCACTGTTAAGTGAACTTGGTATCCATGTGATTACCGCCAGCAGCGGTTTTGATGCGATAGAAATCATCAGTAAACAGCAAACTAAGCATATCAAAACTACTAAAGCTGACAGCCAAAGTCTGTCGAAAAAAACTCAAATATCTAAAGCCGAAGCGCGTGATGATACTAGTAAGTCGGCGGTTAACTCATTACATCTTGACGATGCTACGATGGATGATAAAGGCAATGTGACGCACAAAAACAGTATCGATTTGATATTTATGGATATTCAAATGCCGCGTATGTCAGGGCATGAAGCAGCGCGGCAAATCCGTAATATCGAAACCCCTGATCATCACATTCCGATAATAGCCTTAACGGCCCATGGTTTAGCCGATGAGCGCGATAAGCTGATTGCGAGCGGCATCAACGACTATGTTGGCAAACCTATTAGCCAGCCACAGTTGCTACAAGTGCTGCAAAAATGGCTTGGTCGTACCGACTCAGTGCCGCCATTAACCACTATTCATAGCGATAACTTGCACAGCGCTGACTTGCACACTGACTTACAAAATGGGGTGAATCAAAACGCCTTGACCTCTTACGCAGATGTGACAACCCCAACTTATCCTTTGCTCAAAGATAACGAGGATAATCGTATCGCTAATCCCAGTGCTGATACTAAAGTGAAGAGTCCGGCAAAAATTACCCGACCTTTATCATTAAAGAAAATCCGCGATAACTATTTGCGCGACAGTCAGCCGCGTGAAGAATATAGACGCGAGACGCCGCGCGAAACCCAACCACGCTACGAGAAGCCACGCTCTGAAAAGCCACACTATGAAAATCTGCATTATCAAGGGCAGGGGCAAGCACCATTGGCTTATCCGCCTTATCAAATGTCAGAGCGTGCTAAAGATGAGCAAGCAGTAAATACCGCACACGGGCAAAATAATACGGACATGGGCGCAAATGCCCTTGATACCTCGGAGATTTTAAATTGGCAAGATGCGTTGACGCGTTCCGCCAATAAACCCGATTTGGCTGCTAAGCTGATTATTATGATGCTTGATACCATCAATGATGAAAAGCAAGCGTTGATGCAGGCATGGGACACTCGTAACCGCAGCGCGCTTGCACAAATTGCCCATCGTATCTTGGGCGGCAGTCGTTATACCGGCGTGCCACAGTTACGTCAAGCCAGCCAAGACCTAGAAGATAAGTGCTTATTAAATATTCAACATACCACGCCCGCCCAATTTGCGATGCTCGAGCCTTATTATGAAGCGTTATTAACGGCGTTAAATAATCTACAAACCCTCGATTTATCGGCGTATCCGCAGCTTAATTATCATCGTCTAAGTGAAAATGATATGACGTGGAAAATGATTTAAAGCTGATAATCATAAAACCACTGAGTATAAACGATACCCTAGCAGTCAGTTATTGATAAGGAAGGGTTGCAGTAAGGCTGTTAATATTAATCTGAGTAC
>NZ_DAINDI010000006.1:34055-37376 GCF_036731945.1 Psychrobacter sp. | reverse complement strand
ATTATAGTTGTTTTATTTATTATTAAGGATGATTATGCACGCTATTGCCACTTACCAGTATGAGACATTACAAGTCAGCGCCACTGATAATATAGTCACGGTGACCATTAATCGACCGGAAAAAAAGAACGCCATGAGTTTTAAAGTGGTGCAAGAGTTAATTGCGGTCGCAGGGCGTATCAGTAAAGATAAAGCGGTACGCGCGGTAATTCTTAACGGCGCGGAAGGCACGTTTTGTGCTGGTATTGATTTGGGCGATTTAAACCATCCTAAAAACCAAGCGTTTGCGCTATGGGAGCTTATTAAACCTTGGCAAAGCCTATTCCAACGCGTCTGCTTGGTTTGGCGTGAAGTGCCTGTGCCAGTGATTGCGGTTTTAGAAGGCTATTGTATTGGCGCGGGCTTACAGTTAGCGCTGGCTTGTGATGTGCGTATTAGCCATCCTGAGTGTAAATTGTCTATTATGGAAGCTAAGTGGGGGCTAGTTCCTGACATGGGCTTAACGCAATCAGGGTTTGGCGTCGTACGCGCTGATGTCTTAAAGGAGTTGGCAATGACCGCGCGTACTGTGGATGCCGAAGAAGGCCAAGCGCTTGGCTTGGTCAGCCATTGTAGTGAAATGCCACTCGAGCAGGCGCAAAAGCTTGCCGCCGAGTTTGCTGAGCGCTCACCCGATGCGGTGCTGGCAAGCAAACGCGTTATTAATGCCATGTTTGACCAGCCAGCTACGACGCTATATAAAGAAAAATTTTGGCAACTAAAAATGATGTTTGGTCGCAACCGTAAACTGGCGCTTCGAAAAGCCAAGCAAGCCAGTACCGCTTTTGGCAAACGTCAATTCCGTTAAAAAATCAGCCATATTTGGCAACTGTATTTGAATGAGATAGGAGTATTTTATTCACATCAAGCATCTATTGAATTACAAGCAGATAGTGCAATATAGCACTATCTGTTTTTTTATCTGTTTACGTTGCTGTGTTTGCGTTGCTGCTTGTTTGTAGACAGTATTTTTAAAAGGCTTGTTTTGCAATAAAAGTCGATTAAAATTACCCAACAAACCACGTATCAATAATAAAATAATCCTTCCTCTATCATATGGTCTCATTATGTCTGCTCCAAAACCCTCCCTGCCCAATAAACCCAATGCTGCTGACCGAGTGCGCTCTGCTGATTTGCCCGTTGCATGGATTATGATGCTTGGGCTTATTGTAGCGGTCGGGCCATTATCGATTGATATGTATTTGCCAGCATTGCCATCTATGGCAGAGGATTTTGGCGTATCGACGGCGTTTATGGCCAACTCTGTGCCAGCCTATTTCTTAGGTCTGGTTTTTGGTCAGCTATTTTATGGTCCTTTTAGTGATCGCGTCGGTCGCGTCAAACCGTTATATATGGGTATGATTTTATATGTGATTGCCTCGATTGTCTGTGCGACGACCGATAATGAATACGTATTGTTCGTCGGTCGAACCTTTCAGGCGCTCGGCGCGTGCGTGGGGGCGGTTGTGACGCGTGCAGCAATACGTGATCGCCTGACAGCCAAACAAACCGCCAAAGCTTTTTCTATTATGATATTGGTCATGGGCTTAGCGCCGATATTAGCGCCATCTCTTGGGGCTTTATTTTTAAAGTTCTTTAGTTGGCATTCTATTTTTTGGTTTTTGGCCGCCTTTGGGGCGTTAAATTTATTACTGACCAAGTTTTTCTTTTTTGAAACCTTGACTGAAGAAAACCGTAACGTCCGTCCTGCCAAAGAAGTGCTCAGCCAATATTGGGATTTGTTAAAAGACCCAACCTTTAATTATCCCGCGATTGGTGGCGGCTTATTAATGGGTGCGATGTTTGTCTATATCAGCTCAGCTTCTGAATTAATCATGGATACTTATGGTGTCTCGGCCACGCATTTTGGTTGGCTATTTGGCATGAATGCAGCAGGGTTTGTAGGTTTGACCCAGCTGAATCAATGGCTGACCAATCGTTTTCGTATCTTAAGTATCCTACGTTTTGGCGCGATGATGCAGGTCATCTCAGCGGCGGCGCTGTTTGTAACCGGTATAGTCTTTGGTACGGATGCATGGTTGCCGCTGGTTTTAGCCTGTATTTTCTTTTGTATTGCGGGCTTGGGTCTGACGCAACCAAACGCCTCGGCCATTGCGCTTGCTTTTCAAAAACGCCGTGCGGGTATGGCCAGTGCTTTGCAAGGCTCGTTGATGTTTTCGGTCGGTATTTTTGGCGGTTTATTATTAAACTTATTCCCTCTTAATCCTGTGTTAAAAATAGGTATTGCACTCTTTGTCTTGATGAGTTTGGGTGCATATTTAATTTGGCAGATAGACCGTGATTTGGATTTGGATACTGCGGAGTGATTAACCGATAAATTTCATGTAAATTTAGTTTTCATAAAAAAGTATTCAGAGCGTTGCAAGTGCCTGAATACTTTTTTTATGTCTGCTATTTTCTCAATTCACCTTCGTACTTTTGATAATTCCTCTCAGATTTATATTTATGACAAATATTTGTTGTCCTATTTTCTAGATCATAATCTTGCTCGTAACTGCCATTATACATACGTTTGTTGCCATATATAAAAATATGTACGCTATAGCCGAATATAAATGTTGCAATAGTAGTTTTGCTAAACTATCATCCAACGTAACTTTATGTAAATAAAAATTGTGAAATTATATCTAATTCTACAGAATTGTTTTTCACTTATTTGTAGGATAACGTTAAGGCTTAAGGATAGAATATGAAACAGTTATATAAAATCTTACCGATTATACTGAGTGTGGGTTTATTTGGGTGTGGAAATTCATCTAATCAAAGCGATACTAGCTTGGCTAATAAAGCAGAGGTAGAAAATAAAGAAGAATTTGTCAGCAAATTACCTGATACAGCGCCAACTGTTAAGGTAGGCACTGAAGCCAACTATGCGCCTTATGAGTTTAAAGATGAATATGGGAATGTAACTGGTTTTGATATAGAGCTGATGAAGTATATTGGTGAAAATCAAGGGTTTAAAGTTGAAGTTTACAATGATCCTTGGGAAGGTTTGTTCGATAATTTAGATAGTAAAAGTCGAGATATGGTGGCAGCTGGTCTTACTTATAGTAGCGAGCGTGCTAATAAATATCTATTGTCTGATGCCTACGCACCACTTCCTACTAGTCTTGTTTATTTAGATGATTCGTTAAATATTAAATCATTGAATGATTTGAGTAACCTGCGCATTGGTGTATTAAACAATTCTGAACCTTATGAATATTTTCTACAAGGTAACTATAAAGTTGGTGCTTTAGAGCCATATCCCACAACATTTGC
>NZ_DAINDI010000006.1:32962-34045 GCF_036731945.1 Psychrobacter sp. | reverse complement strand
GGCGCAAGATAAAGTCGACGCTGTGGTAGATGATTCAGGTGTACTTCGCTATACACTTAATGACTTGCCAAGTCTACAGCCACGATATTTTGACTACGAGAGTATCAGAGCTGATGGTGCTCGAAAGGTATTCCTTATTGATAAAAGTCAGCCTGATTTACTGAAAAAGGTTAATAAAGGGTTAAAAGAGTTAAAAACAGATGGGACCTATGCAAAGCTAACGACTAAATGGTTTGGCACGGATTTGACCAAGACCTCTCTACAGCAAGAGCAAATGCTTCAAAAGTCGGCTCTAGAATAGTTTACAGAAGGCATTATTTTAGCTTAAACAAACAGTAAATATGAATTTATATATATTAAAAGGAATGTGCTATGACTGTATCAACTCAAAGCGTTAACTCTCGTTATCGCGGTTTGATTCTGTCGATTGCTGCCTTCTTGGCACTGATTGGGGTATTGCTTGCCTTTACTTTTTATACCTCAAGTGTTCTTGAACGCAATACTACACTTGTAAATATTTCTAATAAAACTGCAAATAACGCTCAAGCAATTATTAAAGATTTGTTCGATCTACGAAGTAGTGTGGGTGAGCATATTAATTCTCCTCATCAAAAGCGAGTACGAGAAAGATTAGAGGGTAACACTCAAGATATTGATAGATTGCTAATCAGTATGAGAGAAGGTTCAGAATACAATGATGAGGCCGGTAACTCTTACAAAATTCCCAATATCACAACAGCGAGCGAAGTAGCTGCTTTAGAAGAAGCGCAGCAAGACTGGAATAAGTTAAAACCGCTTATCACAGCTTATCTTAAAGGTGCTAGTAACATTCGAGTAGATTCTTCGGATGAGTTGGCATTGGCTTATGAACAAGCTAAAACGTCTAGTCTACGTATGAATGATGCTTTAGATAAACTAACTAGTGAGGTTTATAAGGAAACTGAACGCCAAGCAAATACTATTCGTCTCGTTCAGGTACTAGGTGTTGCAGCTATTTTTGCTTACTTCCTAATCTTCGTCTTCTTCTTTGTACGTCGTTTGCGTGATACTGATGCTGAAACATTGGCGGCTCGTCGCGAAACG
>NZ_DAINDI010000006.1:32413-32952 GCF_036731945.1 Psychrobacter sp. | reverse complement strand
ATCATGGAAACCGTAAATACGGGTCTATTCTTGTTAGATAAAGATTTAAACATTGGTCAGCAGCATTCACGCGCCCTAAACGGCATTATCGGTGAAGACAGATTGTCAGGTGAAAACTTTGCTGATGTACTACGTGGCCGTATTTCAGACAAGGATTTGAAAACCACGCGTCAGTTTATCGAGCAGTTATATAACCCACGTGTTAAAGAAAAATTGGTTGATTCACTCAATCCATTGAACAAAGTCATGCTGCACAATACTTCTGGTGAAGAGAGCGCAACAAATCGCTACCTTGACTTTAAGTTTTCACGCGTTTATGAAGACAAAGACATTGCCCGCATTTTGGTCAACGTTAACGACGTCTCAGATGCGGTTTATTTAGAGCAGCGCTTAGAAAAAGAACGCTCACAAAACGACATGCAAATTGAGATGTTGACCACCATCTTAAACGTCAATCCAAAAATCATTAATGAGTTTATTAATAATACCAAAGCTCATATCGATAAGATGAACAATATCTTGAAAAATCCTGGTAGCTC
>NZ_DAINDI010000006.1:1945-32403 GCF_036731945.1 Psychrobacter sp. | reverse complement strand
GCGATTTATCGTGAAATGCACAGCTTAAAAGGTGAAGCATCGGCTCTTAAACTGCACAGCTTTACCAAAATTGCTGCAGACGCAGAAGACAAACTTGATGCACTGCAAAATCAAGGTAAGCTATCAGGAAATAACTTCTTACCACTGGCTGTCCATTTGGATGACTTACTCAGCCTATCAAACACCATTGAGACATTAGGTGAGCGCATCAACCAAGCCGCGCCAAAGAGTCATGCAAGCACTCAGCGGATGAAAAAAGCAGCTGTGACCGCCAGTTCATCAAGTGCCAACCATGAGTCAGCAGCAAATCAATCAGTTGCCACTGCGTCTTTTGCCGGCGGCAATAATATTGATTTGAATGACGATGTCGCTGAAGAGCAGTTGGCTTACTATCAAGATTTTGCGCAAGATATCGCGGTTAGACAAGGCAAACAAGTACAGCTAAATGGTCATAACTTAGAGCACGTTACCATCCCTGAACGTCTGAAAAAACCGGTTCGGGAAATCAGTATTCAGTTATTACGTAATGCAGTGGTACACGGTATCGAGTCTCCTGAAGCGCGTCAGGCTGCTGGTAAGTCTGCCATCGGTAGTATTGATTTAGAGATGCAACGTGATGCGCAAAACTTAATCATCGTATTACAAGATGACGGTCAAGGCATCAACTACGAAGGCATCCGCAATAAATTAATTGCCGATGGTCGCTATAACAGTGAAGACGCAAGCGCGCTTACTGAGGGTGAGTTGCTTAAAACGTTGTTTACTTCTGGCTTCTCTACCAAAGAGCATGCGGACGAAGATGGTGGACGCGGCGTGGGCTTAGATGTCATTAAGGCTTTAGTAAAAGAGTATGACGGTAAGCTTAATGTAAACAGTGAGCTTGGCAAAATGACCCGTTTTGTCGTCACCTTACCGACTGCGTAATTAAGGATAAAAAGATATTATGTACAAATTAATGATTGTTGATGATTCAAATATCATTCGAAACCGTATTCAGCGTGCTTATGATTCAGGTAAGTTCATGCTAGTGGCGACGGCGACCAGTGGTGTGCAAGCGATTGAGAAATTTAATATACATCGTCCGGATGTGGTTACCATGGATTTGACCATGCCGCAAATGGATGGGCTTGAATGCATTGCAAAAATCATTGCGATAGACCCTGAGGTGCGGATTTTGGTGGTGTCGGCGTTGTCTGATAAATCGACGGGTATTGAAGCTTTGTCACTGGGCGCAAGCGGATTTTTATGTAAGCCTTTTTCAGAAGAAGAGCTGGTAGAGTCTTTGTATGAGCTTGTACAAGACTAGCATCTAGGGCGTATCCTCCATTTAATTGATAAGCTTAGCTCGTTTTTACGGCTATCTTTAAATGAGGACACGCCCTAATCAATTTAGTAAATATATTATTAAAGAATACATATTATGAAAGAGCAAAAGTTACAAATTTTTGTGAGTATCATTACCAATTATTTTAATCAGTTTGGCAATGAAGAGCTTGTCGTTGATACCCCTTATTTACTAGAGAATCAACAGCCAAAAGTCCATGACTACACTGGTGTCATCGGTATCTCAGGAGTGCAAAAAGGCGTGGTTTATTTTTCTGCCACCAGCGCGTTATTGAACAGTATCCTCGATAGCATGGGCGAAACCGATAAAGGCGAAGATAATTTGGTCGATCTTGCTGGTGAGGTTGCCAATACCATATCGGGTAATGCGCGCAACGAATTTGGCTCAGAGTTTCATATCTCTGTACCACTGGTGTTTAAAGGCTCGCCGCAAAGCATTATCCTACCTAAAGATGGGCGTTCTTTTATCATTCCAGTCAGTTGGCGCGGTCAAATTGGCGAGATTGTGGTTTGTCTACAAGACTAAACACAGCCCCTAATAATGATTAATACGGACGACAAACGATTATGGTTAATGTAGATAAGTTAGGCGTCTTTTTAAGCTCAATCAGTGCGTTTTTTGCACAGATTGATGATGAGTCAGTAGTGATTGATACGCCGTATTTGAATAGCAATAAAAATGCCGTGGGTTATGATTATAGCGGTATGATTAAAATCTCCGGACCGCTTGAAGGGTGCGTTTACGTCAGCGCGCCAAGCACTCTTTTACGTGAAGTCATCAAAGTAATGGGCGAGCCTGACTCCTCTATTACGATGATGAAAGACTTGTTGGGTGAGATGGCAAACACTATTTCAGGTAACGCGCGTACTGAGTTTGGTGCCGATTTTATTATTTCACCGCCCAAAATCATTGAAGGCATACCGAGTATTCCTTACTTACCAAAAGACCGCCAAAGCTATATCACGCCTTTTACATGGCGCGGCTACAAGGCAGTCATCGGTATCTCTATTGCTTAGTTTTAAATTGAGCACACAAGGATAAGAGCGAATAATAAGGTAAAGAAAAACGACGTTTATACGTCGTTTTTTATGGGCAATAATCCGTTGGAGCTGCATAATAGCGCTAGCAGTCGCTAAGCGTTATATGGTAAAATACAGCCCAGCTATTTTTATCATTCAGTATTATTCTGGACTTTCAAATCATAGCTCTATTTTTAAATCAATCCATCAAACAATGACACACACATCATGGCAAAAAATTGCTGGGTGTTTGGCGACTTGATTAATTTGCAAAAAAGTTAGTGCTGTTTCAATAAACATTAACCGTTAGCAAATGCGTGTCGCTAGATAGGCAGTTTTTGTGATGTGGAGGCATAACCCAACCAATAGGAATTTCACATGGCTTCAAACAATCCAACCAAAATCGAAATGCGCGACTTATTACAAGCTGGCGCTCACTTTGGCCACCAAACACGTTTTTGGAATCCAAAAATGGGTCCATACATCTTTGGCGCCCGTAACAAGATTCACATCATCAACTTAGAGCACACCGTAAAAGCGTTTAACGAAGCATTGACTTATGTAAACGGCCTAGCTGCTAAGAAAAACAAAGTATTATTCGTCGGTACTAAGCGCGCAGCAAGCGGCGTTATCCGTGAGCAAGCACAACGCGCTGGTATGCCATACGTTGACCATCGCTGGTTAGGTGGTATGTTGACTAACTGGAAAACCCTACGCCAGTCAATCAATCGCCTAAAAGAGCTTGAAAAACAATCTGAAGACGGTACTTTTGCTAAGCTGACTAAGCGTGAAGCATTAGAGCGTACTCGTGATATGGAAAAACTTGAGCGTTCATTGGGCGGTATCAAAGACATGGGCGGCCTACCTGACGCTATCTTCGTCGTCGACGTAGACCATGAAGCAATCGCTATCAAAGAAGCTAAAAATCTAGGTATCCCAGTTATCGGTATCGTTGATACCAACTCAAACCCAGATAACGTTGATTACATCATTCCAGCAAACGATGATGCTATCCGTGCTGTGACTTTGTATGTGACTTCTATTGCTGATGCGATTATCGCTGGTAAAGAGTACGCTCAAACTCAAGCAGGCGGTAAAGCTGATCAAGCACAAGACGCTGAGCAAGCTCCTGCTACTGAAGCAGCAGCTGACGCGAAAACTGAAGAAGCAGCGACTCCAGCAGAGTAATGGCTAAGCGATATGGTTTAACTTTGTAAGGTTGCCTTGATAGTTTAGCTACTAGCAGCCATATAAGGTTATTAATCGCATAAAGTTTATAAAAATCTATAATAGGCATGATGTAGTTTTACTCGTCATGCCTTATTATTAACGCGCCGAGCATCACTGACTTATTGCACAGAATATCAGCGCGTTTAGATATCGTGCACTCCCTTACATAACAATACTCACCTACATCATAAAAGGTAACTCTTATGTCAGAAGTAAAAATATCTGCCAAAATGGTAAAAGAATTGCGTGACCGTACTGGTCTTGGCATGATGGAATGCAAAAAAGCGTTAGAAGAAGCAAACGGCGATGTCGAAGTTGCCATTGATAACCTACGTAAATCTGGTCAAGCGAAAGCGGCTAAAAAAGCAGGTAACATCGCAGCTGACGGCGCTATCATCATCGCTCAAGGTGACAACAAAGCATTCTTGCTAGAAGTAAACTGCCAAACTGACTTCGTTGCAAAAGATGAAAACTTCACTGCATTTGCAGAAAAGGTGGCCAATCTTGCCCTAGAAAACAATGTCACTGACGTTGCTGCTATCTCTGAATTGTCTTATAGCGATGATCAAACCGTTGAAGAAGCACGTGTATCTTTGGTACAAAAAATCGGTGAAAACATTCAAATTCGCCGCGTTGAAGTACTAGAAGGCGCAAACATCGCTGCATACCGTCACGGCCTACGTATCGGTGTGGTCGTATCTTATGAAGGCGGCAGCGAAGAAACTGGCAAAAATCTTGCCATGCACATTGCAGCGTTCAACCCAGTCGCAGTAGATGACGAAAGCGTAGATGCTGATGTACTAGCACGCGAAAAAGACATCATCGAAGCCAAAGCGAAAGAATCTGGCAAGCCTGACAACATCGTTGAAAAAATGATTGAAGGTGGTTTGCGTAAGTACCTAGACGAAGTAACCTTACTACGTCAACCATACGTTATGGACAATGAGAAAAAAGTTGGTGACGTATTAAAATCTGAAGGCGTAAAAGTACTTGGTTTCAAACGTTTAGAAGTTGGTGAAGGCATCGAGAAGAAGCAAGAAGACTTTGCTGCTGAAGTTGCTGCCACGCAAGCGGCGAACAAGTAAGCTTTAAATCATATAAAGCACATCGTATAGATATTAAAAAGCCCGTTAATATATAACGGGCTTTTTTGTGTGTAACTTTTAAAGACTAAGCATTTTAAAGGTTTATTTATTTATTTTTAGGCTACTTATTTTCAGGTTACTTGCAACTACCAGCTTAAACGTTAATATTAACGTAGTGCTAAATAAGCAGAATTGGCATAGCTGGCGCTGTTGCTATTATTACTGGTACCGTAACTGACGTTTTGCACGCCGCCGCCATTGGTAGTGCCCGTAGCGTTATTGGCATTCATAGTATTACCCGATAGCGCTGAGTCATTCTTATATAAGCTATGATAGCGGCTCATGACGCTTTTGACATAGTTGCGCGTTTCTTTAAACGGGGGTATGCCATTGTATTTATCGACGTTCCCTTCACCAGCGTTATAACCTGCCACCGCAAACTCAACGTTATTATTAAAACGTTTCATCAGCCAAGCGATATATTTCGCTGAGCCTTCGATATTATCAGCAGGATTCCACGGATTACTGACCTTAAAGCGGCGCGCCGTTGCTGGCATCAGCTGCATCAAACCTTGCGCGCCGACAGGTGAGCGTGCATTGGGATTAAACGCCGATTCGGTATGCATCATGGCTTTCATAAGGCCAGGATCGATACCATGACGGGCAGCCGAGGTACGGATATAACTGTCATAAGAGTTACGGCTGCCGCTACTACTCGCCGTGCTGCTACCGTAATCATTGCTATAGCTGCTGCCTGCATTGTAGGCGCTTGAATCTTTATAGTAGGTGGTTTTTACTTTTTTATTAAATTTATCAAAATTACCGCTAGGATTGACGTTGGTAAGCAGAACTTGGCCGCCCTTGTCTTTATAAATATACATGTTTCCCGCTTGAGCGGCGATAGGTAAGCTAGATAAAGCAATGGCAGAGAGTAAAAGGGGTGACAAGCAGCGCGTCATGAAAGGGGCAATAGTTATCATAGGTTTATCACTTTTTATTAAGTAAGAGCAAATTGCTTTGCCTATAAGCGCGTGAGGTTGCGCATCAAAGCGGTTATCGCGTCTGTAGGATTTATAGCACTCAAATAGGCTACCTACGAATTCACGTCTAACAAAACCACTTGCAATAGATACAAAAAATAATAGTTGCTTACTATAACACAAAATAAGTTTTTGCCACATCTGAATGCGTGTACGCGCGGTCAAAAATCCATTTGTTTTGTAAAAAAGCTGAATAAAATCAAGATGGTAATAAAGCGAGGGTAGATAAGCAGTTTATAGCAGCAAGGTTTAAGACTTTGTTTTTGTCATAAAAATGATTAATAGATAACGTTAAAAATGCTAGCAAATACAATTAATGTAGGTGAAAAAAAGCTCATCAAAAAGGATAGGCTTTAATAGCTTTCGACTTTACTTAAAATATTTTAAACCGATAAGGCCCCAATAAAAATAGGTACCCAGACAGCGGTGACTAAGCCATTAACCGCTAAGCCAAAAGCGGCATAGCGTCCGGCAGTGTGGCTGATTTGCCATGCTTCTACGGTGCCGAAAGCATGCGCCGCTAAGCCAAGTGCGAGGCCTTTGGCGCGGTCGTCATCAATACCGCGAAATAAAAAGCGCGCTAAGGTGCCACCGATTAGACCTGAAACGATAATGATTAAATTTGCTAATGCCAGCGGGGCCTTAATCAAATCGGCGACGCTCAGACCAATTGGTGTGGTCACTGAGCGCGTCGCAAATGCTAAAATGGTCTCGTGGCTAAGCGAAAATAAATAGGCCAATGACATGGGTAGCAAGGCGCCAACCACGCTTGCAAGTGCCACAATCATGGTCAGCTTTTTAACTGGTAAACCCTTAAAGTTCATCGCCGCCAATGGCACGGCCAATAATACCGTCACATAGCCTAACAGATGGTCAAATACCGGTTTTGCCACGCCGTAATAATGATTGTAATCCCATTGTAAAATAAATAAAAATAGCAGTACTAAGACCAAAGCGGTGATGACCATCGGCAACCATGACAGCTTGCGCGCAAGGACACGGGCAATAACGTGGGCGGCCAAGGTTAATACTATCGCAGCAAGGGTTGCGGTAAACACACTATCAAAACTCATAACGTTGCCTTATTAACAGAGCTTAATGCTGTCCCTTGTGCTTGTTGGTCATATTCATATTGTCATCATGACTGCCATCTGTATTATCGCTATTATTAAGCGAGCGATTGGCAAGGATAGCCAATCCCCAAAGCGGGATAAGGGTACTGATAATCATAGTCAGCATCACGCCCCAAAACTCATCCCCTAACGCAAATAGCAGCAAACCTGCGCCGGCAGAAACAGGTAAAAAAGCAAAACCACTATCGACCAGTAAGGTGTTGCTTGCTTGGGTTAGCCAATGCGGTAGCCCTTTTATGACTCGCCAAATAATTAAAATAACAAACATCGTTAACAGGCCGACGATATTAGCTGCTTTTTCAATACCCGCCCATTGGCAGACAACGACTGCTAACTCACGAACCACCACGACCATAATCAGCGTCAATATTAGCGCCATCCATAAAGGCATGTTAGAAGTAGAGGTAGAGCTCATAAGCAATCCTAGCCAAGTCGGGTATAAAAAGGGAAATATGCTAAAAAAGAGAGTTTAACGCCAGTGTGTTAACAAAAGCATGTCAATAAAAGCATTTCAGCCAAAGCTGATTATATAGGCAGTAGACATACTAATAAAGCCTAAGCGCAGATTGCTGCTATTAAGCTGTTGTTAAATGTCTCGTATAGTGAGTGAAAAGTCATATCAATACAGCAATACCGTCGCGTTTTTAGGATATTTTGACTATATCATAAATGTCCATTACCCCTTATATGCTACAAATATAAAAAAGGACGCCATCATTTGATAACGCCCTTTTTAACTTCACCCAGATTAAATAACTTTTGACGACGTTATTTAACTTTGCGAGTCAGATTCTTCTGTAGCAGAGTTTAACGCTTCAAATTCAGTAAAGGCATCTTCTTCCTCTGCCGTTAAAGAGGCAGCTTCATCAATACTCTCATCTTTTTGCTCAAACTCTTCAAGTATCGGCATTAGCAATGTTGCTTGGGCTAATGGCAATACATCTAACGGCTTTAGATTGGCTTGTCCCAATAGCTGTTTGAGCCTATCGCTTGGCAAGCGAATGGTTAGGCGCTCATGACCATTATCGTCATAGCTTTCTTCCAAAATGACGCCAAGCTCATACAAGGTGTTTTTAAATTGACCGGCACTATATGGAAGGGTCAAATCAAAGGTAGTTAAGTTGCCCGTCAATAATTGCTGTACGGCAAGCGACAACTCTTCCATGCCTAGGTTTTGGCGTGAAGAGACATACACCCGATTTGGCTGACCTTCTTTCGCATAACCAATGTGCGCCGGCTCATCGGTTAAGTCAATTTTATTATAAACATTCAGTACAGGTACATCGTTGTCAATCTCAGCAAGGACGTTTTTCACCGCTTGAATCTGCTCGTGCATGTCTTCGCTCGATGAGTCGATGACATGCAGTAGTAAGTCGGCTTCTAGCGTCTCTTCTAAGGTTGCATGAAACGACTCGACCAACTCATGTGGCAAATGACGGACAAATCCAACCGTATCAACCAAAACCACGCGGCCAACTCCTTGCCAGTCAAGACGGCGCAAGGTCGGGTCAAGGGTGGCAAATAATTGGTCGGCGGCATAAATATTTTCATCGACCAAGCGGTTAAACAAAGTTGATTTGCCAGCGTTGGTATAACCAACGAGCGAGATGGTCGGGACGTCTGATTTTTGCCGACGAGCTCGACCTTGGGCACGGGTTTGGCGTACTTTTTCTAGTTTGTTTTTCAGCTGGGTGACACGCACTTGTAATAAGCGGCGATCCGTTTCCAGCTGAGTTTCACCAGGTCCACGTAGACCAATACCCCCTTTTTGGCGCTCCAAATGCGTCCAACCACGTACCAGTCGTGTCGATAAGTGGTTTAACTGTGCTAGCTCAACCTGTAGCTTACCTTCGTAAGTACGGGCGCGCTGGGCAAAAATATCCAAAATTAAGCCGGTACGGTCAAGCACGCGGCATTGTACCAAAGCTTCGATATTACGCTCTTGCGATGGCGATAAATTATGATTGAAAAGGACAATATCAGCGTCGTATTCGCGCACCAATTCTGCTATTTCTTGTGCTTTACCGCTACCAACGAAATACTTGGCATCGGGACGCGCACGCGAGCCTGTAACCAGTGCCAAGCGATCAGCGCCCGCCGAATCTGCAAGTAGCTCAAATTCATTTAGATCATCGGGATCTTGAATCTGGCGGATGTCTAAATGGACGATAATGGCGCGCTCGCCACCTTCATATCTTTCAAAATATTCCAAAGAGTATCACCTATATCATTAAGTAAATAGATGGCTAATATCGGTTTTTAAGCATAAATATAGCCTTCATATGACCCTCTATATGTGGTCTTATCACTTGATATTAAAGCGTATGTGCGCAATTAACCATGTCTTTATGTTACAGCGTTTATAGGGAGATATTTTTATCTATAAAAACTTTAAGCTGAGACTATTAACAAAAGCCACTCATAATTCAGTGTACAAGTCATCACTGAGTAAATAAATTTTGTTATACTCATTGCCCTTGTTTACGAGATATAATCATACGTTTTTTAAGCAGCACTCTTTATAGCAACCAATATTTAATGACTAGGCCTTTTAATGAATGGGCTTTTTAATCAAGCATTTTTAACCCATAAGTTTTTAACCACGAGGGATACAGATGAGCCAATCTAAGTCAGGCTTTTCACTCAAACAGCAATTAGGTCGCGGCAAACAGATCGCTGGCATGACCACCACCATCGCTGGCGGATTGCGCGCCGCCCAGCGTATCGGTGCCTTTAAGCAGCCGCCGCGCGAAAAGCTACCGCGCTATATTCAAGCGTTTTGCCGAAAAATGGCTGGCTCGTTTGGCGTGCAGGTCGTGGCAGTCGAGCGCGTAGAGCAGCATCACGGTTTATGGGTCTCTAACCATGTATCGTGGATGGATATTCCGGTAGTGGGTACAGTCAGCCCCGCCTTTTTCTTATCAAAGGCAGAAATTGGTGATTGGCCAATCTTTGGTAAGCTTGCGCATGCCGCAGGGACGGTATTTATTGAGCGTGGTTCCGGTGATGCGGGCACGGTCGCCGCCCAAATTGCGACCTTTTTAACCAAAGGCTTTTCGGTTATCTTTTTCCCAGAAGCGACGACCACCGATGGCAAAAAAATCAAACGTATCCACGGCACTTTGCTGCAAGCGGCGATAGATGCTGACGTACCAGTACGCCCGCTGGTGATTGCGTATGTCAATAAAGACGGCACGTTAAGTGAAGCGCTGCCTTATTATGGTAAAATGACGATGAAAGATAGCCTAAAAAAGGTGCTTGATAGTAAAGATGTGACGGCTTTTGTCTTACCGCTTGAGCCGATAGACCCTAAAGGCCTAAATAAAAGCCAGCTGACCGATTTGTTACAAGCGCATATGCAAGAAGGCTTGGCTGAATTACATTCGCGGGTTTTAACGAAAGCTGCTAAACCTTAAGCAAGTACAAAACTGCTTAAAATACATTAGCTTTAATAGAAAAGTAGTTATAAAAAAGGCGCCAATCTTAGTCATCAATACTAATGATTGGCGCCTTTTTATTCGCTATGCAAATATTTGAATGTCAGTTTATTAAAAGCTAAACAATATTAATCTATGACCACGTAATGTTATGGCGACGGATTAGGGTGCTGGGTATGTACCGCCTCAATCGCTTTTAGCACATCTGCGCTCAAGGTGACATTAATACTATCGATATTCGATTGCAACTGCTCAGTGGTGGTTGCGCCAATGATATTACTGGTGACAAACGAGCGCGAATTGACAAAGGCCAATGCCATTTGCGCCATATCCAAACCGGCATCGGCAGCAATTTTGGCGTATTGAGCAGTGGCGGCTTTTGCTTCGTCATTGGTATAACGGGCAAAGTGGTCATACATTGTCAGACGCGCGCCAGTTGGACGTTTACCGTCAAGGTATTTACCAGATAAAACCCCAAAGCCGAGCGGCGAGTAGGCAAGTAGACCGACATTTTCACGATGGGCAATTTCTGCCATGCCAACTTCATATAGGCGATTGAGCAAACTATAAGGATTTTGCACCGTGATAGGCGCGATTAAACCATTTTTGTCCGCTTCCCACAGATAACGCATCAGACCCCAAGCGGTATCGTTCGATAAGCCATAAGCACGAATACGACCTTTTTTGATCTCGTCATTTAATGCTTGGATGGTTTGTAAAAAAGGCGTCAAATCATCCAGCGACTGCGCTGCCATCTCTTCACTATAACCGCGCTGGCTAAAGAAATTTGCTTGACGTTCAGGCCAATGCAACTGATAAATATCAATATAATCGGTTTGCAAACGCTCAAGATTGCCATCGATAGCGCTGCTGATTTGCGCAGCGGTATAACGCGTCTGACCATCGCGTAAAAAATCCATCGGTGACATTTTGCTGGCCAGAATGACCTTGTCGCGCTGTTTGGTTTTATTAAACCACGTGCCCATAAAGCATTCGGTATCGCCTTGCTTGTCTTTATCAGGCGGCGACGGATACATCTCGGCGGTATCCCAAAAATTCACGCCTGCACTAAGCGCCATGTCCATCTGGGCATGCGCGTCGCTTTCGCTATTCTGCTGTCCCCAAGTCATCGTCCCTAAGCAGATTTTTGAGACTTTTTCATTCAGTTGCGGCAGTATTTGATATTGCATCTGTTTATCCCTGTTTTTATTCTCAATAAGGTTTTATTCTAAAGCCGTTTTTCATACTACATAATCTTGATACCTGTGACGCCCGGTGGGGTGACTTGGAATATTTTTACTTTAAACAGTACCGATTGACCAGCAAGCGGATGGTTAAAGTCGACTTCGACTTCGTCGTCGTCAATGGCGCTAATGGTACCGGGCAGGGTGTTTTTGCCTTTATCTTCAAACTCGACCAACATACCGATTTCAGGATTGTCAGCGACTAAGGCAAATTGGGTGCGGCTAAAATGCTGAATGTTATCAGGGTTCCACTCACCAAATGCCTGCTCAGGCTCAAGGTGGGCGGTGCGTGTATCGCCAGCGCGTAGGTTCATCAGCACTTGCTCAAAACCCGGTAAAAAGCTCTCATCGCCAACGGTCAGCGTCACTGGCTCGTCGCGGTTAAAGGTTGAATCAATCACCGTGCCGTTTTCGAGCGATACTTCAAAATGCAGCTTTACAAGGCTGCCGTGGGTGATGCGAATGTCTTCATTAGGAGTGATAAATTGGGAGTCGGTCATAGTAAAAGCCACCTATTGCAAGTTATAAAATAATTAAAAATCTGGTTAAAAATAATGTCAGAAATGATAAGTCATCTCATAAAAGATGTAAGCCTAAATAGTGTAACGCAAATAGTGTAATATATTTGATGAATCTAAGAGAGAGCGACGTATTTATGGCAAAACCGATGGCACATAAACAACAAGGCCATATTAAAAAATGGCAAGACGATAAAGGTTTTGGTTTTATCGAAACTGCAGCGGGCGAGTCGGTATTTTTTCATATTAGCGCGTTTAGAGCCCAACGTCGCCCTGAGGTTGGCGAGCAAGTGGTTTTTACAGTAGGGCAAGACAATCAGGGACGCCTGCAAGCAAAGGATGTACAAGAACTCAGCTTTGTACAACAAAAAATGGCGCACAAGAACAACCAAATCCGGCAGCGTAATCACAAACGCAGTGCCCGAGCAGAATTTGAAGCAGGGCAAAAGAAACGCTTGTTCCTTGGTATTGGTTTTTATGGGGTTTTAATTTTATTGGCGGTGATGAATAAGCTAAGCTGGCTAGTAGTTGCTTGGTACGTGATATTAGGCGTCATTACCTATGGCATGTATGCCAAAGACAAAGCCGCTGCCCAAAGTGGCGACTGGCGCACGCCTGAATCAACGCTGCATTTGTTAAGTGCGCTTGGCGGTTGGGTCGGTGCGCTGGTCGCCCAAACCTACTTACGTCATAAGTCACAAAAGCCGGAATTTCGTATCGTTTATTATTTGACCGTCATTATTAATTTGGCAGGGTTGTTATTTATTATGGTAAACGGTGGCGACTTAATAGGGTTAAAAGCATTGTTCTAAGCGTGTTTTACTTTTAATCCTGCTCTAATATTTGCTTATAAACCGCCGCATCAGTAGCTGAAAAGCAGCAAAAAATCACTTCGCGAATTGAAAGCTCAGACATTTCGCCTAAAAGGTTCTGTAGATAATCTTGCACCGTACCCACAGCAATTTGCGCTGCTTTTTCGATTGGGTAGCCATAGACGCCAGTACTGATAGACGGAAAAGCAATGCTGCTTAGATTATTTTGAACTGCTAAGTCCAGCGAGTTTCGATAACAGCTGGCAAGTAGCTCTGGCTCGTGACGATTGCCACCATGCCAAACAGGACCGACCGTATGAATCACATACTGACAGGGTAGCTTAAACGCTGGACTGATTTTAGCATCACCTGTCTGACAACCATTCAAGGTACGACAATACGCCAATAACTCACGTCCCGCTGCCCGATGAATTGCACCATCGACACCGCCGCCACCAAGCAAGCTTGAATTGGCCGCATTGACAATCGCATCAATATTTAAGGTGGTGATATCGGCTTGCAGCACTGACAAAGTAACAGTGTGCTTATTATTTTCATTAGCAGCAGAAATTTGCTTTTGAGCAATAGGTTTTTTGTGTTGATTAGATGTTTGACTAGGAGACTTTTGATTATCAGACATGGCAGCACCCTTTTTATATTGAACTTAATATACTTTAGCGTTTTTAGCGTCACTCGACTATATCGCTTACGTTATCAATAATCTTTCATATACTGTTTCTCAAAAAAGGCGCAAAAAAATAGGCTACCGATTTAGTAGCCTATTTGCAAAGTCATTGTATTTATATCATTTAAGCATCACGTTTCTTTTCTAAAAACAGCATATCAATCACAATCAGCGCCACACCAATACAAATACCAATATCGGCAATATTAAAGATTGGATAATGCCAAACGTCAGCATAATGCACGTGAATAAAATCAATCACGTGACCATGGAGCAAGCGGTCAATCAGGTTGCCAAGAGCGCCGCCAAGCACCAGAGCTAAACCAAAGGATAATAGCTTGGCTTTACGCGGTGCTTTGACCAGATAGCTGATTAAAAACAGTGACATTACGAGAGCTAATCCCGCAAAAAACCATTTTTGCCAACCTGCTTGGTCTGCTAAAAAACTAAACGCCGCGCCGTAGTTATAAGCAAGCGTCCAATTTAAAAACGGCTCAATCACAGGTACGGGCTCAAGGAAATTGAGATTGGTTTCAGCCAACCACTTCGTCCACTGGTCAATGATAAGCACAGCAAGCGCCAGCAAGTACCACATAAAGGCGCGACTGCCATTAGCGACCATTTTTGGCGTCTTCTTCAGACGGCCTTTAGGCGTGGTTGAACTACCCGTAGTCGCATGCGCAGGCGTAGGCGAATGATCAATCTCAACCTGAGGCTGCTTATTTTCCGAAGAGTCTGTCGGATTAGGCGCTGATTTAGGCATAGTGGCGCACCTCGCCCACGCCTGCGACGTTGGTCACGCAGCGTGCGCATAGTTCAGGATGCGCTGCGTCTGCACCGATATCATCACGGATATGCCAGCAGCGTACGCATTTTGTGCCCGTCGCAGCGCTGACGTTAACCACTAAATCACCCGATGCGTCTTCATTTTCATTGCTATCGGCTTTTGCGTTGGCTTTGTTGGCTTTATCAGCAGGCGCGGCGCTCATTGGTCTTAAAGTTGCGCTACTGGTAATCAGGACAAAACGCAGCTCTTCGCCAAGCTTGGCTAAGCTGTCGTACATCGCACCGTCAGCATATAAATCAACGCCTGCAGACAAGTTGGCATTGATGATTTTTTCACCGCGCGCGGTTTCGATATGTTTATTAACCATATCTTTTGCTTGCATAATACGTTGCCAGTCGTCGCTACTGATGGCGCTAAGCTCAAATGCTGGGAACTCATACCATGCTTCGGTAAACACGTAGCCTGCGTCAGTGCCGTTTTTACCTTCCAATACTTCCCAAGCTTCTTGCGCAGTAAATGACAAGATTGGCGTAATCCAGCGAATCAAGGCATGAGCGATATGATAAATCGCCGTTTGCGCAGAGCGGCGCGGCTGCCCATCAGTCTGAGTAGTGTACTGACGGTCTTTGATAATATCGAGATAAAAGCTACCTAAGTCTTGCGAGCAAAACGCGGTGATATGCTGGGTGACTTGGTGAAAGTCCATCGCATCGTACGCGCTGATGATTTGTGCTTGTACTGCTTGCGCACGCTCAATGATAAATTTATCAAGGCTAACCAGCTCATTAATATCAACGCTGTTGGTCGCAGGATTAAAGTCATCGGTATTGGCCAGCAAGAAGCGTAGGGTATTACGGATACGGCGATACATATCGATCGCGCCTTTAAAGACTGTTTTACCCGCGCTCATCTCATAACGATAGTCGCTCGAGGCAATCCATAAACGTAGCATATCGGCGCCGGTTTTATTGATCTCATCTTGCGGCGTGATGATATTGCCAAGTGATTTGCTCATCTTGCGACCGTTTTCATCAACCACAAAACCATGGGTCAATACTTGCTTAAACGGTGGGCGCTCATACATCGCCTCAGACGTTAGTAGGGAAGTCTGGAACCAACCGCGATGCTGATCCGAGCCCTCAAGATACATATCGGCAGGATTGGTCAGCTCATCGCGCTGCTCAAGGACGGCAAAATGCGTCGTTCCTGAGTCAAACCAAACGTCTAGCGTATCGGTTGCTTTATCATAGTCTGCCGCTTCGCTACCCAAGAAATCTTCACAGCTGGCATCAAACCAAGCTTCTACGCCGCCTGCAGCGATTTTTTGCGCCGCCACTTCCATGAGTTCCAGCGTATTTGGATGCAGCTCGCCGGTTTCTTTATGAGTAAAGAAGGTAATCGGCACGCCCCATGTACGCTGACGCGAGATACACCAATCTGGGCGACCGTTCATCATTGCTTCAATGCGGTTTTGTCCCCAAGCAGGCGTCCAATTGACCGTTGGGATATCGGCAAGGGCACGCTCACGTAAGCCTTTGGTTTCCATATTAATAAACCACTGCGGCGTGGCGCGGAAAATAATCGGCGACTTATGACGCCAGCAATGCGGATAGCTGTGCTCAATTTTGGTATGGTTGATTAAATGACCGTTATCGTGCAGGGCTGCAATGATTTGCGGATTGGCTTTATAGATATGCTCGCCTGCAAATACTGCCGCGCTGTCTAGATAAACGCCCGTTCCACTGACTGGGTTTTCAACTGGCAAGTTATATTTTAGGCCAACGATATAATCGTCAAGACCATGCCCCGGTGCGGTATGGACGAGGCCAGTACCGCTATCAGTGGTTACGTGCTCACCTAGGATAAGCGGCACTTGACGCTCGCTAATCAATGGATGCTGGGCGCGCAGGCCTTCAAGCTCGCGTCCTGATACGGTAGCTAAGATGCCATCGTTAGTCAGTTTAAACTCACTTAATGCGCTTTCAACCAAGTCAGTGGCTAATAAGAAGTTACCTTTGGCAGTGGCGACCACGCTATAGTCATGCTCAGGGTGTAATGAGATGGCTTGGTTCGCTGGTAACGTCCAAGGGGTCGTCGTCCAGATAATTGCGGCGATATTACCTTCAACGCCGCTTAATGCGGCAACCTTGTCGGTATCAAGCACATCAAAGCTCACATAAATAGCGTCTGAGACTTTATCTTGGTATTCTACTTCAGCTTCTGCTAGCGCAGAGCTACAATCCAAGCACCAGTTGACTGGCTTCATGCCGCGGGTGACATGACCATTGTCATAGATTTTAGCAAGCGCGCGCACGATGTTGGCTTCTTGGTGGAAGTTCATCGTTAGATAAGGATTGTCCCAATCACCAAACACGCCCAGACGTTTAAAGTCCGCCTTTTGTAGCTCAATCTGGGTACTTGCATACTCGCGGCATAGACCACGGAATTCAGTTGCCGAGACTTTTTGACCGACTTTACCAACTTTGGCTTCGACCTTTTGCTCGATAGGCAAACCGTGACAATCCCAACCCGGCACATAAGGCGCATCAAAACCCGACAAGGTTTTTGACTTGACGATAATGTCTTTTAATACTTTATTGACCGCGTGACCTAAGTGAATCTGCCCGTTGGCGTATGGAGGGCCGTCGTGCAAAATATATTTGGTTGCGCCCGCCCGCGCCTGACGAATTTTGCCGTACACGTCGTCTGCTTCCCAAGCCGCTAGCCAGTCTGGCTCACGTTTGGCAAGGTTGGCGCGCATGGCAAAAGGCGTATCGGCAAGGTTTAGGGTGTCTTTATAATCGTGGCTTGGGGTGTCGTTACTTTTATCAGTCATAGAAGGCGTCTTATAAATGGTGGTTAGAAATAGCGTTTAAATTCAGGCGTAAGATTAAAGATATATGGGGTCAAATATTGGATAATCGATGCTAGTCTTTTACTTATTACTTGGAAAAATTTGCTTAAAAAACATGGCGCAAAATAAGTTGCTTATCACTTGATTGTAAATGGACATGTCCATCATAAATACTAATCAGACGATTGCAACAAAAAATATTTTTAGCAGAATACTTAGAAAAGGGAATAGAGTAACGGCAGCTATTATATGACAAAATGAGTAGGGTAAAAAGAGCTGGCCGGTATCGTCCTATTTTTAGCCAAAAGCAATGATTGATTAGCAGTAATGCGCCATCTAATAAATCTCAGGTCTGGCACGTTTAATCGTCTATTTGTTACATTTTATACTGTTGACCACGGGTTAAAAAACTTCTGATAACCACAAACGCAATTTGAGTGACCAAAGTGGCTGAATACCAGTCAAGCCTTGCGTCATCTCGCCATTTTTCAAAACCACATAAGACGGCGTTACTTGGCCTTGCCAATCAGCAAATATTTCACCTTCTTGGTCATTGATAGTGGTAAAGCGGTAATTGTGCTCGGCAAGGTAGCTATGCAACTCTTCATCAGAGCCGGATTTAATCGCAATCGTTACCACAGGATAATTATTCGCCGCCGCAAGCTTATCTATCGTCGGTGAGGTCACCCGACAAACCGGACACCACGTTCCCCAAAAGTATACCAGCGTTGGCTTATCCCGACTCATCGCTGCCAAATCAACGCTTTGTCCTTGATAGTCAGTCAATTGCAATTGCGGATTGGCCGGCATGACCGGTTGGCGCCACCAGTTAATCGCCATATAAATGATCGCAAATGCTAAGCCGTATATAAGCAGGTTTTTAGCAACCGACAATAGCTTTTGCTTGGGCGTTTTTTTTGGCGTCTCAGGGGTATTTGTAATATTAAGATTAGAATCAGTGGTCATAATGGCTGCTTTTTTTGCCTTTAAATTTAAGTAGATAAAAATAAACGGCTGAATGGTCAGCCGTATTATTATAATTTTTATATTGTTATGCTTAATGCCTGCTTCTTAAAATGACCGCTTATGGTTTTTTCGCGCGGTCTTGCAATGGGTCACCGATAAGCACGCTACCGGAGTTTTCACGGCGCTCAGCGTCTGATAATTTACTCGCTGGCACTTTGGCTTTTCTTTTCCACTTTAAGCTAAACAAATCATCACGGCGGTCAAGTAGATTATGCACTGAGCCTTCATTACGAACGTGAATAAGCTTGTCTAAGTTCACGTCTGAGAAAAATACCATCTCGGTATTGGCGGTGGTCTCCGCCATAATCGCATCGTGCGGGAACGCAAAATCCGATGGCGAGAAAATAGACGACTGCGCATATTGAATATCCAAGCTTTCAACCTGCGGCAAGTTACCGACAGATCCACAAATCATCACATAACATTCGTTTTCGATCGCCCGTGCTTGCGCACAGTGGCGTACGCGCAGGTAGCCGTTTTGGGTATCTGTCCAAAATGGAACAAACAAAATATCCATGTCATCAAGCGCCATCAAACGCGCAAGCTCGGGGAACTCAATATCATAGCAAACTAAGATACCAACACGTCCAGCATCGGTGTCAAACACTTTGACTTCATCACCGCCCTCAATCACCCACGCGCTACGCTCATGCGGGGTAATATGGATTTTGCGCTGCTCTTCGACCGTACCATCACGGCGGCACAAATAACTGATATTATATAAAGTATCATCGTCGTCCAAAAACGGCATGGAACCGGTGATGACGTTGACATTATAACTGACCGCCAAATGCGAAATCTCGTTTTTAAACCATTCGGTATAACCGGCCAAAAAGCGAATCGCGACGTTTTGGTCAGTCGATTCACACAGACCCATCAATGGCGCGTTAAAGAATTCTGGCAAACACGCAAAGTCAGAGTTGTAATCGGCCATGATATCGACGAAAAACTCAACTTGTTGCAGCAGCTCTTCAGGTGACTCCACCTCACGCATTTGCCACTGAATACCGCCAATACGCACCTCTGATTTACGGGTGTTTGGCTTATAATCTTGCGGCTCATAATAGATATTTGCCCACTCAAGCAACGTCGCAAAGCCTTTTGACTGTGCATCATCTGGCAGATACGCGGTCAAAATACGTTTCACGATAAAGCCATTTGATAATTGGAAGGACAGCGCTGGGTCATGAATCTCACGCGCTTCTACAGCCTCAATATACTCGCCCGGGGTCAAATCCTGATGATTATGATAATTGGGAATACGACCCCCGGCCAAAATAGCGCGGAAATTTAACTGACGGCACAGCTCTTTACGCGCATCATAAAGCCTACGCCCCAAACGATACCCACGATACTCAGGGTCGATTAATGCATCTAGCCCATAAATCGCGTCGCCTTCAGGGTTGTCTCTGATAATTTCTTTATGACCAATTAAATCATCATAAGTATGCGGGTTAGAGAACTTGTTGTAATCGACGCGCATAGAGAGCACGATGCCAATCAGCTCATCGTGGTCAAATAGCGCAATCTGTCCTTCGGGAAAGGCATCAATCAAAGCATGAATGGTGTTTTTTGACCATGCGCCGCCCAAATTGACATAAACGCGATCCATCAAGGCTTTAAGCTGCGGGTAGTCTTTTTTCTTAATCTCAGCAATGGTTAGGTGAAAATCATCTAATTTTTCAATTTTGCTCATAATGTTCCTGTCTGTCGTCTCTGTAAACCGGTCTTAATAAATCGATATTAATATTTTTGTGCTAAAAATCTTGCTAGAAAGGGCAGCTATAAATAGGGTTTTGATAAAAAACTGGCTATTAAAAAACGTAAGAAAAGCACGTAAAAGGCGTTTTCGTATAGATGCAATTGCTAAAAGTAAACGCCAGCGCCCAGATTTTTCTACGACTTTTTAGATCACAATGTCGATAAAAGCATATCAATAGGCTTATTTAAACGTTACAATCATTTATCTTTGCATTTACAATGAGTTATACGCACAAATTATAAATCCTGCCTTTGTCATTATTTGTTTTAATGAGGCGATTTAGCAATTTTACAAGTGCTCATTCTTCCACCGTCTTTTGTTTTTATTTTAAATACTTTCTACAGGTAACTTAATTTTTAGCCCTTTATGGCACAAATGACGCTTATTATCACGTTTCTCTTTGCGCTGGTTATGATAGCAACTCCCATAAACAATCACAGACAAGCGGCGTAATTATTTGCTAGGTTTTTGTTGCCCGATTTTATTATTAGGTCTTGTTACCATATTTTATTGCTCAGTTTTCGTGAAGCACCATCTTTACTATCCGTAATATTCTTATTTTTTTACACGTCATTTTAGATGGCGTATTTTTTCGGTTGCCTTCAATGGTGACCTTTTAGGATTTTTATTATGCCCCTAACTCATGCTAATGCCTTTAGCAAATTAGATGAAATAGCAGATACTGCATTGATACAGTTGGTGTATGTCAGCAGCTTGACGCTTGCTTCACGGTTAAATGCAGCAATATTTGATGAGGTAGAAGCTCATGCGCGTGATTATAACGAGCAGCACGGCATCACAGGTACGTTATGTTATGGCAATGGTCATTTTTTGCAATGTATGGAAGGTGAAAAAGCCAAAGTCGCGGCGTTGACGCAGCGCATTTTTGCCGATAAGCGCCATAAAGACGTGCAAGTGCTCGTATTACAAGTGATTACGCAGCGTGATTTTTCAGACTGGCGCATGCGTTTACTGTTCTTGGAGCGTTGGCTTTGGTCGCCTGCCACCAAAAAACAGGCAGCGCAATTGTCGCCATATCTACCCTTTGCGCCGCACGGCTGGTCAGCTGAGCGCACCGAACAGTTTTTGCAAATTATCAAAACCTTTGACACTCCGCCTCACATTAAAGCATCCGGCATTACCTATAACGCGCTTGGCAATATGGTGCGCCACATTGCTGCCCCGCATCAAGCTTTTTTAGTGGTGCAAGGGCTTTTAAGTGTACTGTTGGTCATCGGTTTGGTACTGTTATATTTCTAAGCCTTGCTATTGTGCTAAACGATAATATAAAAATGACGCTAAAATTTGATATTTAGCGTCATTTTTTATGGTTATAGATGGGTTGTTTTGATAAAAAACCTCTTACATATCAAAAATCTTACCACGGTTCATAATATTATTGGGGTCAAAGACTTTTTTGACCGCGCGTAAATACTCAATCTCAGTTTCGCTACGGCTATAATTGAGATACGGTTTTTTGGTCATACCAACGCCATGTTCCGCAGAGACCGAACCGCCATATTTTTGTACCGTTTCAAACACGTATTTATTAACGATTTGACACTCGCTAAAAAAGTCATCTTTACTCATGTTTTCAGGCTTTAAGATATTAAGATGCAAATTGCCATCGCCAATATGACCGAACCAACAGACCTCAAAGTCAGGATAGTTGCTGCTGACGATGTGATCAATCTCAGCGATAAATTCAGGTACGTAACTGATTAATACTGAAACGTCATTCTTATAAGGGGTAAATACTGAGATGGTTTCAGAGATATACTCGCGCAATTTCCACAGCTCTTCTGCTTGCGCCAGACTCTTGTACTTGGCCATGCGCCATGAGCTTATCAACTGCCACCTCATCAAAGAACTCAAACGCCGTTAAATCAATCTTCGCTTGAAAAGCCGACAGCACATTCATCACATCGTTAAAGCTGTCCATGCCTAAGACCATGACATTTAAGTCTTGTGGCTGACGCTCAAGCTTGATTTGTGCATGAGTGACTAGACCAAGCGTACCTTCGCTACCGATAAATAATTGGCGTAAATCATAACCGGTGGCATTTTTCACCATACCGCGATTAAGCTGCAAGATATCACCTTTTCCCGTGACGACAGTCAATCCCATGATCCATTGACGGGTCATGCCATAACGAATCACCTTTATACCACCAGCATTGGTGCCGATATTACCGCCGATTTGACTGGAGCCTGCTGAAGCAAAATCGACGGGATAGTATAAATCTTTTGATTCGGCAAACTGTTGCAACTGCTCAGTGACCACACCAGCTTCAATCTCAACCATGCGGTCAGCAGGATAAAACTGTCCGATATGATTCATTTTATCCATGCTAACGACAATCTCGCCATTGGCAGCGACCGCTCCAGCAGACAGACCGGTACGGCCGCCACTTGGCGTTAAGACTACATTGTGCTCATTGGCAAGCAGGACAATCGCTTGTACTTGCTCGGTGGTCTTTGGAAAGACAATGGCAGCAGCGGCCGGAGCAAAGTGCTTGGTCCAGTCTTTGCCCCAATGTTCCAAGCTCTCGCTATCAGTTTTGATTTGGCTGGCGTCAAACTGATGGACATGGAGCAAGCTGCTTAAGATATTTTGGATAGCAGTGGTAGTGGTTTGAGAATCATTTTGAGCAGTAGTATTGCTTTGGCTAGCTAAAGAAGTCATGGTCAAATCTCGGTAGAAACGCAAGCGCTATGCATAAAAGGGATTATTATATCGCTAAATGGATATAACCCAGCGGTGCTAACTGTGTTTATATAAATAAGTAGGTTTAGATAAGTATAAGCGAGCGCGTAGCGCAATGATAGATGGAGATGCTGTCATACGCCTATCTGTCTCGCCTAAATCGTTAAAAACAGTTTAATAAGGTTTGGTTATAAGTTTTATATACCATGATTCACTATAGCATAAAAAGTTTTCAGGCTTGATAAGCAATAATTCATCTAATCTGCTAACATCGCTGCCAAATTTTGTGTAAGATATCCAGACTGTTTTCGTTTCATCCATCAGACTTATCCCACTGATGATTTTTATAAGACAATTATAGGACAGTTCTCACATGGCGTTATCACTACAAAAAGACAAGATCCGGTTTTTATTGCTTGAAGGTCTACACGACAATGCGTTAAAAGTATTGGAAGGGGCTGGTTACCATAACATCGAGAATATCAGTCACGCCCTAGATCAAGATGAGCTGATCGAAAAAATTAAAGACGCTCACTTTATCGGTATCCGCTCGCGCACGCAGCTGACGCGTGAAGTGCTTGAGCACGCCCACAAGCTGATCGGTATTGGCTGTTTTTGTATCGGTACCAACCAAGTCGACTTGGACGCCGCTCGTGATTTGGGTATTCCTGTCTTTAACGCGCCGTATTCGAACACTCGCTCGGTCGCGGAGTTGGTGCTTGCTGAAGCAATCATGCTATATCGCGGTATCCCTGAAAAAAATGCCACCGTCCATCGCGGCGGCTGGGGCAAATCTGCGACCAACTCACACGAAGTGCGCGGCAAGACGATCGGTATCGTCGGTTACGGCTCTATTGGCTCGCAGTTGTCTGTCTTAGCTGAAAGTTTTGGTATGAAAGTCATCTATCATGATGTCGTGACCAAATTGCCACTCGGTAACGCCGTGCAAGTTGGTAGCTTAGAAGAGTTATTATCAACTGCTGATATTGTCACTTTGCATGTGCCTGATGTTCCAAGCACGCGCTATATGATGAAAGCTGAGCAATTTGCGCATATGAAAGATGGCAGCTACTTTATCAACGCCGCTCGCGGCACCTGCGTTGAGATTGATGATTTGGCAGCAGCCCTTGAGTCAGGTAAAATCTTGGGCGCAGCGATTGACGTGTTCCCAAAAGAGCCAAAATCAGCAGATGAAGAGTTTGAGTCACCACTGCGTAAATTTGACAACGTTATCTTGACGCCGCATATCGGTGGTTCAACGCAAGAAGCGCAGGCCAATATCGGTCTTGAAGTTGCCGATAAGTTTGTCCGTTACTCTGACCAAGGTGATACTGCAACTGCGGTGAACTTCCCAGAGGTTTCTGTACCGTTTAAAGAAGGCACGCATCGTCTGCTGCATATCCACAAAAACGTCCCAGGCGTATTGTCACAGATTAACCGCCTGTTCGCCGAAGCGCATATCAATATTTTAGCGCAGAGCCTCATGACCGAAGGCGACGTTGGCTATCTAGTGATGGATGTGGACTATAACGACTCACGTGCTGCTCTAGATCAGCTAAAAGACGTTGAAGAAACCATTCGCGTACGTATCTTATTTTAATTAGCCCTAACTTAAACGTAGAGCTAAGTTAAAACAAAGTAATTGCCCATCGATAGCAGATGACCAAAATGGTTGTCTGCTATTTTTTTTGTTATTTTTCTTGATGTCGAATGGGTTAGTAAGATGATCACGGTCTATAAAAATCATAGCCTATAAAACTTCAATATATAAATTAACGTTTTCTTTACAATGATAGGTTTATAACAACTTATACTAAACCAATAGTCATTTACTAAAATAAACCGAAATTTATATAAGGATTTTTATGAAAGCCAAAATGATAAAAGCAGCAGCACTTGGTAGCGTATTAGCTCTAAGCGCGACTGCTAGCTATGCAGCAGGCGATCAAGATAAATATCAATTATCTAGCCATATCCTAGATATTAGTACAGGCAAACCAGCACCAAACGTCAATGTAAGATTGATGATGCAAGAAAAGACTGGAAGCTGGAAGCTGCTCAATACCCAAAAGACGGATGCTAATGGTCGTATTGGGACTTTTCTACCTAATGAAGCCGGCGTCAATCATGATGGTACTTATAAGCTAATTTTTGAGACCACACCATATTTTCAGAATAAAGGTTTGAAATCGTTTTACCCTTATGTTGAAGTAAACTTCAATATTGAAGGCGAGCAGCATTATCATGTGCCAATTACCTTATCAGCTTATGGCTATAGTACTTATCGCGGTAGCTGATCGCATTCGGTAAGAAGCATTGTAAATGCCAAAAATAGAGGTTCAATTGAGCCTCTATTTTTTATGCTGGCTGTGATTAGTTGGGTATTATAAGCAGTAAAGGTTTAGGTTATTCTACTTGGCTTTGATAGATTCTGCTGCGTTAGCGACTTTCGAGCACGATTGTCCTACAAAAGTCCTAATGAGTGAGCAGGTTGAGACTGGTTAATATTGAATGAGAAAAATCACTGAACCATTCAAGACAAGACCATGCAAAATAAAACGACAACTTTATAACGGTTTAACCATGACCACCACATTTTATACGATTGGACATTCGACCCGTAACCTTGATGAGCTGATTGAGATGCTTCAAGCAGCCGATATCGAACTGCTCATCGATGTGCGCAGCTTTCCACGTTCTCGAACTAATCCTGTTTTTAATATCGATACTTTTCCGCAAGCACTCAGTCAAGTTGGCATCAGTTATCAGCACTGCGCTGACCTTGGCGGGCAACGTCCGAAACAAAAGCAAGTCGATGAACAGATTAATGATCTATGGCGCGTGCAAGCTTTTCATAACTATGCGGATTATGCGTTAAGTGATACTTTTCAAGCCGCCCTCGATCAACTCATTCAACTCGGGAAAAAACAACGCCTTACTCTTATGTGTTCTGAAGCAGTATGGTGGCGTTGTCATCGGCGTATCATTACCGATTATTTACTGCTTAGAGGCCATAGGGTAGAGCATATTATGGGCGTTGGTCGCTTGGATGTTGCCAAGCCTACACCAGGGGCTGAGCTAAATGGTCAAGACCAAGTAATTTATCCAGCGGTATAAAACAGGGTCAAAAAAAGAGACACTGTTGGTCTCTTTTTTTATAACTCTTATTTAACAAGCCTTATTTAATAAACCTTAATGCCGTTAAGCTTTGGTTATTTTATCTTATTAAGCTTTGGCTTTATTGGCGGCTTCCGCTTGACGGCGAGCTTCAATCTTAGCTGCTTTACGCTTTTCAATCACATCGATCACATCGCTACCGATATGCGCTTCACCACGTTTTTTCGCCAGCTGCATTTGATGTTCGCGCTCACGAAAACGCGCTTTTTGCTCGTCAGTGGCTTTATCGATACAGTGCGGGCACGATTCGCCTTTGATATAGGCGGCGCTTTGCATATCATCTTGAGTAATTGGCATACGACAAGCAAAACATTGCTCGTAGTTGCCTTTCTCTAAATTGTGATTAACTGACACACGGTTGTCAAAGACGAAGCAATCGCCTTGCCACATGGACTCGCTGGCTGGAATTTCTTCTAAATATTTTAAGATACCGCCTTCTAAATGATAGACCTCTTCAAAGCCTTGCTCGCGCATAAATGCTGTCGATTTCTCACAGCGGATACCGCCGGTACAGAACATCGCGACTTTTTTATGTTTCGCAGGATCTAGCTCTTTTGCCACATACTCTGGAAACTCGCGGAAGGTTTCGGTATTTGGATTAACAGCATTTTGAAACGTTCCAATTTGTACTTCGTAATCGTTACGGGTATCAATCAAAATAACGTCAGGGTCTGAAATTAGTGCATTCCACTCACTTGGTTTTACATAACGACCGACCGACTGTAATGGATCGATATTCTCCACGCCCATGGTGACGATTTCTTTTTTTAGCTTCACCTTGGTACGATAAAAAGGCTGTTCATCGGTATACGACTCTTTAAAAGTAAAGCTGCCAATGGCTTCGATACTGCGCAAATAATCTAAGACACTATCAATACCTTGGCGGCTACCAGAAATCGTGCCGTTAATACCTTCGCTGGCGATTAATAACGTGCCTTTGACGTCATTCTCTAGCATGGTGTTTAAGATTGGTTCACGATATTGCTCAAAATCGGCAAAGCGGGTGAACTTATAAAGGGCGGCAACCACGATATTGTTGGTGACGCTATCGTATTCTGTGGCGTGAGTTGACGCTTGTACGTCAGTCGTTTGTGAGGTACTCATGTGTTTCTCCTGCTGGCTAGGTCGCAAACCTAGTGCATTGGTTTAAGTATGTAGATTAGCTATAACACTAGCGCAATTGTGGAATTGGCTAATGCGGGCGTAGTTTAACAAATTTTAAAAAGGTTTTGGCAGTTTTATCTTCCTATAATTTCATCGAAATATGACAGATCATAAAAATGGCAAATAAAAAAGCCCAGTATGATACTGAGCTTTTTTATATTTACTGTGTAAAGTCTAAATTAGAACTTACTTACTCTGAAACCAAGTATCGGCTTTGCTACGCGCGCTAGCGATATCAGCACTTGATAAGTTCAAGGCCAATTGACCGATTTTACCGCGGGCTTTGTTACGGACTTTTTCATCGAGCATGCCATCACGGGCAGCCAAGTCATACCATTTATACGCATCGACCAGATTCTTTTGCTTCTCATCGAGCAGGGCAAGCGTATAGCTGGCACGGTTATCACCACGCATGGCGGCTTTTTCTAACCATAGACGCGCTTGTTGAAGGTTTGGTTGTACGCCTTCACCGCGCAAATACATGATGGCAAGGTTCAACTGAGCAGGGGCAACGCCTTGCTGAGCTGCTTTGGTGTACCACTGGATGGCTTGCTGGGTGTTTTGGGCAACGCCTTCACCCTTTTGCAAACGCTTGGCTAAATAAAACTGGGCGTGATTGTTACCTTGAGCAGCGCTGGCAGACAGCTCACTGATAGGCATTAGCTCGAAACGTGAGGTATCAAGTGGCACGTTTGATATTAACTCAGCGTTGGCAAGGCCCGCACAAGAGAACAGGGCAGTAAACAACGCAGCTTTTAATAATTTCATAGCAGCTCCAAAATTAGGCAGTTAATAAGCAAAAGAAAAAGTTGCACCGCTAAAACGGTCTCGCTTGAGACAGTTAGGCGGCGATAACAATTAGGTGAAATTTTGCGCTACCTTCTTACCTAATCATTAGCAATAACATTTATATATTTAGTGGATCGTTGCCTCAAATAGAGCCGATAGACGGTTAAAAAATCCGATAAACGGTCGTATATGGGGTATGACTGACACTATTTCGCTAGCTTAACACCCAAACTTACGAAACTCAAATACTAATTACACGATTTAATGCCTACTTATATCTGTTGGTCCTCAATAAAATCATAGAGTTACTTAAGCGTAAGAATAAATTAACATTCTATTAAGGTTAATATTATTACCTTTTTATTTAAATATTCGTTAATAACCAGTGCGTTAACTTCACTATTAAGCAGGTTTTTGTTTGGTGACCCGATAAATAGCAACGTCTGCAAGCAGATTGGGCGCTTGCCTGATTAATGCGGTCATCAGCGGCGTATGCCCTTTTTCAGAATCACTGACCGCAAAGCGATTAATGATATGAATATCATGCTGTGCACACAGCTGTTCAAAGTCTTTAAAGGTACACAAATGAATGTTTGGGGTGTTATACCACTCATAAGGCAGGGCTTCTGAAACTGGCATCAGGCCCTTTAAGCCCAAATGCAGGCGGTTTTGCCAATGGGCAAAGTTAGGAAAGGTAATCACGGCCTCACGGGCAACGCGTAGCATATCGAGCAGCAATATATCAGGCGCTTTTACCGCTTGCAGGGCGCGCGCCATAACCACGGTATCGAAGCTATTATCGGCAAAACGACTCAAACCATCATTGAGGTCTTGCTCGACGATGGATAAGCCTTTAGTGATGGCTTCATTGATTTTATCTTCATCAATCTCAAGTCCATAACCGGTGACGCCTAGATTTTGCTGTAAATGCGCGAGCAGCTCGCCATTACCGCAGCCTAAATCCAGCACATGCGAGTGCGGCGCAATCCAACGCTCAGCCAATTGATGATCCATTCTCATGAGCGTGCTCCTTTGGCTTTCAAGCGATTGGCAATAAATGGCGCGGTCAAAAATCCTTTAACCGCACCCATATAACGTGGAATATCGAATAAAAACGAATCATGACCGTGCGGGGCGTCGACATTGATATAGCTGACTGGTTTGCCAGTTGCCATCAGTGCGTCGACAATCTCTTGTGAGCGCTCGGGCGCAAAACGCCAGTCGGTGGTAAATGACACCACCAAATATTGGCACTTTGTATGAGCAAAGGCAGCTTTTAGGGCGTTCAGCTCTTTTGCATTGGCTACATTGACGTTATCAGCGTTTTCAGTATTATCAATAGTGGCGCTATTATTTAGCGTTTTCTCAAGCTCATTCTCGGTAGAATCGGCTTTTACTACTGCGGCGAGGGAGGTTTCTAGCTCTGCTGCTGCCGGATAATCTCGCGTTGGGTCAAAATAATCTAACGCTTTGGTCATGAGCAGATAAGTATTGGCATCGAAGTTTTCGCTAAAGCGTTCGCCTTGATAGCGCAAATAGCTCTCGACCTGAAATTCGACATCGTAGCCATACATAAACTTGCCAGATTTTAAATCACGGCCAAACTTTGCCTTCATCGCATCATCGGTCAAGTAGGTGATATGCCCGACCATACGTGCAAGAATAAGCCCACGCCGAGGATAAGTACCCGCCTGTAAGTAACGCCCGTCTTTAAAATCAGGATCAGAGAGAATGGATTGCCGCGCAACTTCGTTAAAGGCAATGTTTTGCGCAGAAAGCTTTGGTGTACTGGCAATGACCACGCAGCGTTTTAAGCGCTCTGGATAATCGACCGACCATTGCATGGCTTGCATACCGCCCATTGAGCCACCGACAATGGCATGCCAAACCTCAATACCCAATCGGTCGGAAAGCATGGCTTGGGTTTTCACCCAGTCTTTGATAGTGACAAGGGGGAAGTCAGGGCCATAAACCTGCGCTTCACCCTCATCGCTTATACTGTCTGGATTGATGGTGGTAGGGCCTGTAGAGCCAAAGCAGCTGCCGATATTATTGACGCAAACCACAAAAAACTGATTGGTATCGATGGCTTTATTGGGGCCAATCATATTGTCCCACCAGCCCGCTTTTTTATCGTCGTCACTATAGAAGCCCGCTGCATGATGGCTGCCTGATAAGGCATGACAAATCAAAATGGCGTTTGATTTGTCGCTATTGAGTGTGCCATAAGTTTCAAAGATTAAATCGAAGGCGGGCAGGGTGCGATTGCACTCCAAGGTCAATGGCTCAGCGAAATGAAAAGTCTGCGGTGTGACAATGCCAACTGAGCCTACCACATCGATAGAATCGGCCGCATTAGCAGAATGATTGGTGGAGTGATCACTGGTACTATCAGAACGTGCGCTCAAAGCTACCTCACAAAACAACAGTTACAGTTATGGACAAAAAAACGGTTATAAATAAAATAAACCTAGAATGGTGACAATAATGGTTCTAACTACTTTCTTATTATAAGCTTGTCTATTGTATGGCGATGTGCGTAGGAGTACAACCTTGATAGGCAGTCTTTCAAGCAAAGTATCAGTAGCTGCGGTATTAACGGTATCGCAATCCTAAACCGCATGTGTTTTGCCCTGCGTTTTTG
>NZ_DAINDI010000006.1:0-1935 GCF_036731945.1 Psychrobacter sp. | reverse complement strand
ATTTAACCATAATTTGGTATGTGATTGATTGTCGTCTGCTTAGTATATTTTGATAATTGCCAAGTGTGGTTAATTAAGGCTTAATAGTACTATTGCTAAATAAATGGCTAAAATATATGAATTTTGAAATACTTTTTAGCTGATCAAAGCCTATAACTTCACCATAACATAATCCAATAATAGATAATGCCCTTATGAAACCTCAATTGCCGCCCCGTATTGCCGTCTTATTAGTCAACCTAGGTACGCCAGATGAGCCGACCGCGCCCGCCGTCCGTCGTTATCTAAAACAGTTTTTGTCCGACCCGCGTGTGATTGAAATCCCTAAATTTTTATGGGCGATTATTTTAAATCTGTTTGTCCTACCAAGTCGCCCAAAACGTGTGGCAAAAGCTTATGCCAGTATTTGGGAAGGCGATTCGCCCATTCGCAAAATATTAAACAGCCAAGTTGAGCTGCTCGAGCCGCGCTTGGCAAATAGCGTGGCGCCATTTCGCGTTTCTGTACATGCAGCGATGAGCTATGGCAATCCGGGTTTGCCTGACGTGATGGATACACTAAAAAGCGAGGGCGTTGACCATTTTGTTATCTTGCCGTTATTTCCGCAGTATTCTGCCTCGTCTGGCGGTGCCGTCTATGATGCCTTGACCAAATGGACGCTAAAGCAACGCAACTTGCCAAACTATAGCATTGTCAAAGATTACTTTGCGCATCCGCTGTATATTCAAGCATTGGCTAACTCGATTCGCCGCTTTCAAGCCGAGCATGGCAAGCCTGAAAAGTTGATGTTTAGCTTTCACGGGATTCCGCAGCCCTATGCCGATAAAGGCGATCCGTACCCAAAACGCTGCAAATGTACCGCCGCGCAAGTGGCGCACGAACTTGGTCTACAAGATGACGAGTGGATTATCAGCTTTCAGTCGCGCTTTGGTAAGCAAGAATGGGTCAAGCCGTATACCGATGTGGTATTAGAAGATTGGGGCAAATCTGGGGTGCGTTCGGTACAAGTGATTAGTCCGGCATTCTCTGCTGATTGCTTAGAAACACTGGAAGAATTGGCAATCGAAAACCGTGATAATTTCTTAAATGCAGGCGGGAAAGAGTATCATTATATTCCAGCATTAAACCTAGATGAGGCGCATATTGATTTGCTTGAAGCATTGAGTTTGCCGTTGGTTAAGGGCTGGGCTGGTACACTCGATGGTTGGGTTTAATGGTTTTCTTAAATCAAAAAAATACCGGACATAATGTTCGGTATTTTTTTCTAAATTATTCGGTATTTCATTAAGGCACAATTTCTAAAAATTATCATCGTTAGAAACTTTAGCGGCATCTCTGTCAGCAATATCGACGATGTCAGGATAATCTTTATCGTCTAGATTGTCTTCGACCAATACCTCATCAATCCGAGCTTCATCGATATTTTGGCGATGTATTGGCGTCAGTCCTTGGGTGGCATCTGTGCCAACTTCAGAATTATTAAATCCTGCGCTATTATCGATGACATCGTCGTCATCAAAGGTGTGCAGCATAGGATTGTTCAAATCAATCTCTTGGCTACCGTCTTCATTAACATCGATATTGCTATCGCCTTCGATATGGTCCATCTCTTCTGGTAGTGGGGTTTTTGAATTGTCCATGGTTATGTCCTCATTATAGTTATAATTACGATTAAACGGGTTGTTTATAATTATCAAAATTATGCTTATCAGTTTGCCGCGTTATAATTGCAACTAATAGTAGTGAGGTGTCACAGGATGTGCAAAAAATGTAAGGATAGATAAAAAGCGGCTGCCAGTACGAGTTCAGTAGGCAGCCATAAAAAGGTTTTAGCGTTAATTATTTTTCTAAAAACTATTTTAGACAGTTAACTTAGAATAACTAGGGCGTGTCTTCATTTTAAAAATGGTGATAAAAATGAGATAAATTGCAGTC
>NZ_DAINDI010000005.1:67657-73719 GCF_036731945.1 Psychrobacter sp. | reverse complement strand
ACTAGGGCGTGTCTTCATTTTAAAAATGGTGATAAAAATGAGATAAATTGCAGTCAAACAAGGAAAATAGCGCCGTTAATATCGGGATATTACCTAGCTATTTGATGAAGTTTGGCAAAATTTAGCCATTTTTAGCCCATTTAGATGTCCATCGATTGAATTGAAGACACGCCCTAGCGATAAGTGGTTTAATTATGTCGTTTTTTATCAAGTCATCAAGAGCCGATTAAAACAGATTTATTTAATAAAAATGCAAAATTACTGCTACCCGCCATTTAATAACCTTGTAATTGCCTAGAGCAAAAGCTAAAAACTGAGCGTTTAAGCTCCTGCCCTAAACAATTAAACCATCGCTATTAAATTATTGTCATGAAACCATCTGATTAACTTGCAGCAAATTTATGATTAACGCAACTCATCAACGACCGCCAGCATAGCGACTAACGAGGCTTCCCCTAATTTAATAGAACGCTCAGGTGACCAACCTGTATCTTCAAAAGGTAAATTGGCATTCTCTTTAAATGGCATCTCTAAAGTATTGGCAAGGCAATCAAAACGCTCGGCTACCCAGTGGGTAGCAATCGTCATGTTTGCTGTACCCGGCGCGTCAATATCATAACCAAATTCAGATTGAAAATCGGCACTGGCCAATTTTAAGACTTCTGAGAATTTATCACGTAGACGGGCAAGGCGGTCGTTATAGCTTGGCGTGCCCTGCGAGCCGGCAAGGAACACGTACGGTAGCGCTTCATCGCCATGCACGTCATAAAATAAGTCGACACCCGTTTCTTCCATTTTATTGATGACATGAAATACTTCAGGGCTTTTTTCTAAGCTTGGGTTTGCCCATTCACGGTTTAGATTCGTCCCTACCGCATTGGTACGCAGATGCCCACGCACACTGCCATCAGGATTCATATTCGGTACGATATAAAAATTGGCTTTTTCTAATAACAACTTAGCCGTGGCATTATCCTCGTCTAACAAACTGTTCAATAGCCCCTCAACCAGCCATTCAGCCATTGTCTCGCCCGGATGCTGACGCGCCGTAATCCAAATACTGCGCTTCTTGCTATCACCATCACCTACTTTTACTAAGGTTAAGTCGCGTTTATCAAGCGTTTCGCCCAAATGCTCTAAACACGCGAGCGGATGCACTTGCACCGCCGCTAACAAGTCTTGATGACGCTCATAACTGTACGGGGCGAAATACGCAATTTGAATACTTTCGCACGCAAGCTCTGCCGTTATCGTTAACTTACCAGCCTTATAAGAGGTTGGCAGACGGAACCAATACTCGCGATCATAGGAAGCCACCGCTTGATAATCCTCCCAGCCTGCAAGGTAAGACGCCTTCCCTGCATTCATAATGTTGAGTACGTACTGCTCGCCAACTTCGCCTGATAGACGAAAGTTAAACCACTGAAAAAACTCTCCGCCCACGTCTGGACGAATCGCCAATTGAATGTTGGTTTGATCTTCTGCATTGATAACCTCAATATTACCGGCATCGAAATTTGCGCTGATATGCATAATCTTTTCCTAATGGTTTTTGTAAATTAAAAGACAGATACTAAAAAAACTTATACTAAATACCATATTTTGTCCATCGTAGTAGGATGGACTTTATGGCAAACTTATGATGAAGCTTAATTGCTAAGCTTCGTTGATAATTTTTATTTAATTAACTTTAATTGCTTAGCTTTAATCGCTTAGCTTCGATTAAAAGATACCCGTTTTAGAGCATCATATAACACGTTAAAATAAGGATAACATGTGACTTCAGGAAGAAGCGTCCCAGCAAATAGCGCCCCTATCAGATCTCCTATATACGTTGCGCCCCATCACTTTGCTGATTATCTCTCTCATCAGCAGCGCTACTGCTTGTTTTTAGATATCGACGGCACGCTTGCTAATTTCACCTTGAACCCGAAAGACAGCTTTATCCCCGCCACCACTTTAACACTTTTACAAAACATACAGAGTCATGGCGTCAAAATCGCTGCTGTTACTGGGCGCAGTCTAGCCGAAGCAAAGCAAATGCTGGCGCCGCTAAGCTTACCTATCGCCGCAACGCATGGACTAGAAATAGACTTTGAAGATAACGAATCTAATAATAATATGAGCGTTTCATCCGTCGACAGCACTGAGCTTGCTGCTATAAAACAAGCGCTTATCCGCTCTTGCTTGCGCTATGACGATTTTATCATAGAAGACAAGCCTTACTCCGTTGCCCTCCATTATCGTCAAAATCCTGCCTTAGCCGATATCGCTTATCGCATTATAACCACAATCGTAAAAAACCATGGTGATTGGATAGTAAAACAAGGTAAATATGTCTGGGAAATCGCGCCCAAAGACGCCGATAAAGGCAGTGCAATTTTGACTTTACTAAAAAAATTCCAGGCTAACAATAGGCTTTGTCCTATTTTTATAGGTGACGACATCACCGATGAAACAGGATTTGTGGCAGTACAAGACGACAAGCACATGACAGAAAAAAGTCGCTTTATACAAAATAACGAGCCACGAGAGGATTCTAAACCACTCATAAAAGGTATGGGTATGAAAGTAGGTTATGACGGCACTGAGCCAACGTGTGCGCATTATTATGTCAATAATATTTTTGAGGTCACGGTATTGCTTGAGAGCTTTTTAAAGTTTTGCCAACAGCGCCCAACCTTATCGTCCGAGTTATCTGGTTTAACAGAGCAAGAGCAAGTGGCACCGCCCCTAATAGACACTGACCGACACCCATTAAAAAACATCACGAGACCTGTTATATGAGCCGCTTAATTGTCTTATCTAACCGCGTAAAGATGCCCGATAACCACCCTATGGCGGGCGGGGTTGCTGTCGCATTGCAAGACGTCTTAATCGGCAAATCAGTCGTCTGGATGGGCTGGAATGGCGAAGTCGTCAATGACAACAACGCCAATAACACCGACGCCGCCAATACATTTAGCAGTATTCAACAACGCTTTATGGCGAGCAGCAAGGCAAAAACCCGCGCCACACAAATCACTTATATGACCACCGCTTTTACCACCCAGCAATATCAGCATTTCTACTGCGGTTTTGCCAATAATGTATTGTGGCCTCTACTGCATGAGCAAACAGCGCTTATCAGCCAAGCTACAGATGATTATGCGGGCTATCAGGCGGTCAATCGTTTATTTGCGCGCCAATTAAAAAGTATCATCCAGCCTGACGATGTCATTTGGGTCCATGATTATCACTTTTTAAGTGTGGCGTATCATTGCCGAAAGATTGGTATCAACAATCGCATTGGGCTTTTTTTACACATTCCCTTTGTGGCGCAGGATTTTTGGCAACAGCTTGAGCAAAGCGCTGAGCTCATTCATCACTTGGCGCATTATGATGTGCTCGGTACCCAAACCCAGCAAGGATGCACCAATTGCGTTGATGTTTTCCAACACTATTTAAAAGACAGTCTAATAAAAGCAAGCTTAGGCGACGACAGTTTGGTAAAAGAAAATGTAAGGGAAGATACATTAGCAGAAAGCAGCGATGTCGGACTTACACCCATTAATGTCTTACAAAAAAACCAACCTTTTGCTCATGCTTACCCTTACCACTCATCTGGGACAGCATTAACGCTTAATTTAGACTTTAAACCTCAGCATTGTTTATTGATTAACGCCTATCCAATCGGTATTAATGTGGCGAGAATTCAGCAGCAGGTCAGTCAGTTAGCCTCGCCTCCACTTTCACATTTGGCGCAGCATAACGTATACAAAAAAACCGACAAGACAACGACACAACAAATTATCGCGGTAGATAGAATTGACTATTCAAAAGGCTTATTAAGACGTTTTTCAGCCTATCGTGACTTTTTAGAGCATTATCCAAGCTATCAAAATCAGCTGCAATTATTACAAATCGCTTGTCCTAGTCGCTTAGATTTGCCAACTTATCAACGGCTTTATCAGGAAGTTAAACAAACAGTCAGTGATATAAATCAGCAATTTTCAACTGACAACGGTGCTTGGCAAGCGATTAAATATAGCGAAAACGTCTTAAACCATGAGCCCTTGATGGCCGCATTTTGGCAAAGTGATATCGGCTGGGTCAACTCCTTAAAAGACGGTATGAATCTGGTGGCTAAAGAATATATCGCCGCGCAAAATCCTGATGATCCGGGCGTGCTTATGCTTTCTCGCTATGCAGGAGCTGCTGAGCAAATGCAAGCGGCGGTCATTGTCGATCCGCACCAGCCCACGAGTATGATAGAGGGGTTAAGGACGGCATTGACGATGCCATTAAAAGAGCGGCAGTTACGCTATCAAGCATTGCTACAAGGGCTACATCAAGATGACTTATACGCTTGGCAGCAACGCTTTTTAGACAATTTATATTTAGAAGGCCGATATGATAATAAAAAACGGTCAGCAGATGATGGCGCTTTTGATGCCATTCAAATGTCTGATTCATAATAATTAGGAGACTGTATGCAAGTGCCCGATGCCAAAAACGCCTTATTATCAAATATAAAATCTGCTATAGACGACGCTATACGCGCAGAAAACCAAACTATCGGCAGTTTGGCTATGACCGATAAATTGCGCCGTGAAATATTAACGATTTTAGTTCGCTATAGCGACCACATTCCCCACCCTGCTAGTGGTTCTGGGGCTGTTTCCAGTGCTGAAAATGTTATAAGCGAAGGCGATACGACGAACGCTCAAAATAATAAACAAGCAAGCAAGCCAAATCAGTCTAACACCTTGATTCGATGGCAAGTCTTGGCTTATGTGTCGAGCCTAGATTTAACACTTGCGAAATGGTTTGAATCGCATTTGGATGCGTTAAGTATTTTGCATGAAGTCGGCTACGATAAAGCGCCTCAAGGCTTATGGGCGGTTTGGGCAGCAGAAGGACACCCAGACCCGATACGTCATACAGAGGGCAAAATCAGCGGTAGCAAGGCATGGTGCTCGGGCGCCAACCTCGTGGATTATGGGTTGATGACTTATCGCGATGAGCAGGGACAAGCGCAACTATTGATGGTGGATATGCACCAATCTGACATTGATATTGATAATAACGCTTGGCAGGCCGTCGGCATGCAAGCCACTGATACGGCAACCATACAGTTCCATGAGGTAGACGCCATTAATGTAGGTGCGCCAAATGCGTATTTAGAACGGGTAGGATTTTGGCATGGCGCGGCAGGCGTTGCGGCTTGCTGGTACGGTGCGACCGCTTGCATTGCCAATTATTTAATAACCGCTTATCAGCATAAACCCAATGATTATAAAGCCATGTATTTGGGTCAAATCAGCACAGCATTGGCCGTTACTCAGCAGTATTTTTATCATGTTGCTGACTTAATAGAGAGTAAGCCGCAGCAAAACCATGAACTTGCTATCCGTCAATTACGCGCCAACGTTGAGCGAGTAGCACGCCAAGTGATGGAAACAGTCGGACAAGCATTAGGGGCGGCGCCGTTTTGTGGCAATGCCCACTTTGCGAGGTTAACCGCAGATTTGGCGGTATTTATTCGTCAAAGTCATGGTGCCTTTGATTTACAAAAAATCGGCGAGCTATCTAGCGCTTTCGACCGCGCCACAAACAGTGATTCGACAGACTGGCAGGACAATATATGGCAACTATGACACCAAAAGCAAATGTGCTGGTACAAGACTTTGCTGGCTATCAGGCAGAAAATGATACTCAGCCTTTGACGACACATAATGTGATGTCGGCGCACTCAGCACCCTTAGCGCACTTAGCCAAGCCTGAGCATCCGATTGTCGGTGACCGTATCATTGAAGGCGATGGTACCAGCACCGATGCTTGGCAACACTGGCAGGGACTGCACGATTTACCTCGACTAGATATAGCAAAAAGCTTCCCGCCGCAGCAGCGCGTCTGTGTATTTGCGCCGCATCCTGACGATGAGATATTGGGCTGCGGCGGACTGCTGCAACAATTGGCCGCCAACGGTAATCCTATCGTCCTTGTGCACGTGACCAACGGCACACAAAGTCACCCAGACTCGCAGATTTATCAGCCGCATCTGCTTGATACTATCCGCC
>NZ_DAINDI010000005.1:66207-67647 GCF_036731945.1 Psychrobacter sp. | reverse complement strand
GAGCTTAGCGGCATTAGAAGTGTTAGGCATTGCTCAGCAGGTGACCTGTATGTCTTTAGCGCTAACCGATGGTGACGTTTTTGCTGAGCGGGCACAGTTTCACCAAAAATTAGCAGCAATTATTCAACCTGATGATATTTTAATCACGCCTTTTGTACATGATGGTCATCCCGATCATGAAGCAACAGGACAAGTAGTCGCCGCTTTCGCTAAGCAGCATCAGCTCGCCTGTTATCAAGTGTTAATTTGGGCGTGGCATTGGGCAAAGCCTGCTGATAGTCGTATTCCTTGGCACTGCGCGCTCAGAGTGGACTTGACGCCGGAGCAATTACAGCGCAAAGCCGAGGCTATCGCCTGCTTCAAAAGCCAAATAACCGTTGATGAAAGCACAGGCAACCCGCCTATTTTATCGGCTCAAACCATCGCTAGAATTAGCCAACCTTGGGAAGTTTATTTATATGAGCCACAATCTTAAATTGACACCGCCAATGCATGAGGTCGGTAATTTTCAGGTACCTACAACCGACTTACGTACTGTTCATACTGATTTGCCGAATGGTAAAAAAGAGACGACAGCCACCGCTTACTCAGAAAGCTATTTTGATGCCTTATACAACGACAATAGCGACCCGTGGCAGTATCAGACCCGCTGGTACGAAAAGCGCAAACGCGATATGTGTCTAGCGGTGTTGCCCCAAGCAAAATATACCAGCGCTATTGAATTAGGGTGCGGTAATGGCGTGTTTAGTACGCTACTTGCCAGCCGTTGTCATTCCTTGGTAAGCATCGACGGTAATAAACAGGCGGTGCAACTGGCTAAGCAGCGTTTGGCAGCGTTTGCTCATGTAAAGGTCATACAAGGCGTCATTCCTAGCGTATTACCGACTGCGAAATCGCATTTTGATTTAATTGTGATTAGTGAAATTTTATATTATTTATCGCCAAATGATATTGATACCATCATTACTTGGATTCAGCAAAATCTTGCGATAGGCGGCACGTTACTATGCTGTCATTGGCGCTATGACATTGATGGCTTTACCATGACGGGTGAAACGGTACACCAACGTCTGCACCACGCATTTAATAGAATAAGTCACGACGTAAACTCTGCGCAAGGACAGCAAGTTGACAGTCAAAACCCTACCTTTACCCATCAAAGTAAAGTCGTCGATAGCGATTTTTTATTGGATGTGTGGCAACGTTCGCCCGAAACAGTGGCTATGCAAGAAAACTTGGTTTAACAGTAAACCCGCCGAGGAGAATGCATGAATACTACAAATATCGCTATCGTTATTCCCGCTCATAACGAAGCGCTGACCATCTCTACATGCTTGGCATCGGTGCAGACGGCCATTGATCAGCTGCCCTCTACCATTACCACCACTGTGCTCGTGGTGCTCGACAGTTGTAGCGATGACACGCTCACATTGGTTAAGC
>NZ_DAINDI010000005.1:64412-66197 GCF_036731945.1 Psychrobacter sp. | reverse complement strand
TGATTACCAGTGCGTGGGACAAGTGCGAGATTTGGGCATTCGTCATGCGATCACCTCTGGCGCGACTTGGCTTGCCTGTACCGACGCTGATTCGCTCGTCACGGCAGATTGGCTAACGCAGCAAATCGCTCATATTAATCATCAGCCGACTGATATGATATGCGGCGTCGTGAGCGTTGATGACTGGGCGCATTTAACGCCCCAAACACGTCAAGACTATATCGCTCACTATCAAGATAAGATGGGACATCGTCATATTCATGGAGCAAATCTGAGCTTTAGTAGTGAAGCGTATCTCGCCGTTGGTGGTTTTGCGGCCCTGCCTTGCCATGAAGATGTCGATTTGGTTAAAAAATTCGAGAAGCAAAATTTTACTATCACTTGGAGCAATCGCGTTCGGGTCATTACTAGCAGCCGATTACAAGCGCGAGCGACAGAAGGGTTTGCCGCATTTTTAGCAAACTTAGAAACCAGCAATTCACAGTAATTCATTTTAAAAAGTGCAACAGATTTTATGAAAATAGTGCATTTATGACACGGCGTATACCTTGCTAACACAATGAATCTATCGCTAAGATTTGGGTAACACTCTACACATCGGGGCTACAGACAAGGCAATTATCCATGTTTATATTAGATTTGTCAGCTAAGGATTTATGCCTGCTGATAACCCATAAGTGAGAAATATAACAAAGTAAATTGATGGGTTTTAGAAAAATCAATGCAATCTAATAATAGGAAAAGGAATACCACTATGAATGAACATACGCTAAAAGGTGATTGGAACCAACTTAAAGGCTCAGTAAAACAGAAATGGGCCGACTTGACCGATGACGATCTCACGCACATCGAAGGCAGCCGCGATAAATTGGTTGGCCGTGTCCAAGAACGTTATGGCCATAGTAAAGAAGATGCCGAACGTGAAGTTGACGATTGGCGCCGCAGTAATAACTACTAGTCTTAGATTTTAAGATTTAAACATCATTTAAGACTTATTAGTTATTAATGATAAAGCGTATTGGGCAGTCATAAACATGCCTAATGCGCTTTTATTTTTTGGAATTTATCATTCTTTAAGCAATGTATACAAGGGACTATTTATACAGGCACTGTTTATAAAAGGCGCTATGTTTTAACATTAGCGTTCTTCATTGCATAGCCTTTGCATTTCCTTCTCTGTTTTTAAATCCTTGTCATTCTCGCTGTTCCTCTTTTCTGTATCTCCTTTTTGAAATACTTAAATTAACCCAAAAATTTTGCGATTTATCTGATAACACAAACCTCGTCTAACTCGTATTAGGCGTACTGATAGGTGTGAAATATATCGCATAAATTACGTAGGATTACACTCTTAAATATTCACCAACACTTAACAATCTCAAGGTTACCGAGTTTTATATTACTATTTAACGGGTAATCAAAAACACAATAATAACTACTTCATTATAACTATTACTATGCTCATTTTTTGCATGTGTCTTTCACTCATGCTTTTTCCCTATTCTCGTCCGTCGTATGTGCCTAAGGATAAGCCATGACAATTTATAAAAAAAATCTTTTAGCTTCTGCGTCTCTCAGCTTTCAGTTAATGACACGGTCTGAGCCACCAGAATTGGTAATTGCGACTATCCAGTCTTTGCTGGCTGTTAAACAGGCGACTGATGAGATACTTATTATTGATAACAACAACACAGACACCTCACTATATCAGCCTTTGGCCGCTTTTTGCGCCAGTCTAGATCCAGCACTTAATGTCCGCTTTTATCATATTGATGCGGTAGAAGG
>NZ_DAINDI010000005.1:62611-64402 GCF_036731945.1 Psychrobacter sp. | reverse complement strand
GCGTTGGGGCTTATGAATCCAGACTGCTCACACATTGTGGTGGTCGATAGTGATTATCAAGCCTTGCCCCAAGCCAGAGACTCGATTGCCCACGCTATTAAGCAATATCCAAACCATACGCTTTTACAGTTTCCACAGTTTTACCGCAGTGCTGGGCAAGTGGACACGCACAGCGAGCTTAACCATTACTTTAATCATCACTTATATCGCCCCTTTAATCGTAAGCGTGCACTATCAACAGGCACTTATGCAGTGATACGCCGCGCAGATCTTTTGAGCTTAGGCGGTTGGTCGGGTGCCTCGATTACCGAAGATGCGCAAATGGGCGTCTTGATGCATAAAAAAGGGTTTCGCAGTCAGTTCATACCAGAAGTCATTGCGACAGGTCTCTTACCTACCTCGTTAAATGATTTAATGTGTCAGCGTCGGCTCTGGATTTATGGCAATATGCAGGTGTTAAGCAACTATTTTGCAATAGACTTGCCCACTAAAACCCAAGATACGAAAAGTCTGGGTAAACGTTTAGCGTATACGCGCGCGCATCTCTCGCAGCTCAGTGCTTGGATAAACTTCACTGGTTTATTTATATTTTTGCAGCTGGCGACCTTATTTATCCTTGGCTACGCACTTCTAAAAGCTCAGTTCTCGGACGTCACGCCTAACATGTCCCTACTCACGCCTTTGTACGTCGTTTATGCCAGCTATGGCGTTTTTATCATAAGGCGATTATGGGCATATTTACAGGATAAAGCGCCACTAAACAGACAGCTTAATCAAAACCATCAGTCTAGTATCAAAATGCGTGTCAGAGCATGGCTGATGCATCTGAACTTTTGGGAGCTTGGCGCGCTATCTTGGTTGCCTGTGTTATGGGGTAGTGAAAAACCCTTTGTCTGTACGCCAAAGCAAGCATACATTCGCACTCAAAGCTCATTACGTCGTGCAAATATGGTGGCGTTACCCAAGCTGATTTTGCTGCTTAATATCATCACTGCCGTTATAGTGGCACCGTTTTCGCCGCTTTATTCTCCGCTATTATTTATCTGTGCGTTGTTGGTTTGTACGTTAAAAATCGGCGCCGCAAAAGTGGCATTTGATAACTTTAGGGTCTCTGAGAAAAATCTGTCCACTATTAGTATTAAGTCTAAACCTACGGTTGCCTTGGCTACTAGTCAGCCTCGCAAACCAACCAAAAGTCTAAAGCCACTGCAACCTGAAATGCATACGACATTTGAAGACAAAAAGATTATTAATTCTTAATAGTTAGCTTTAGGCATTGATTTTATTAAATCCTTTTTTACTTATTTACCATAATCGCTCGTTTTACTTTGAGGTACTTATGCCCGTTGCTGACCCTGTTAATTTTATAGATGCTATTGATAATAATGCTGAACGCCCTGCCTCTTTAGCGGATAAACCTTTACGCATTGCGATGATTGCTCATTGTTTATATCCTATTGCGCAGCCCTTTGCTGGCGGGCTTGAGATGATTACTCAGCTTATATGTGATGAGCTTGTTGCCCAAGGTCATGAGGTTTTACTTTATGCGCATAAAGACAGTCAAACGCGGGCCCGCCTCGTTCCAATGCTAACCCGAGAAGCATTTGATAAAACTGTCTATCCGAATGAGCATGAGAATTTAGGCATGAGCCGTGAGGAGATGTATCAGTATTTGGTCTATCAAGATGTGCTACGCGATATTATCGAGCGCGATGAACGTGGTGAGATTGACATCGTGCATAATCACAGCTTACATCATATCCCGATGATGACCGGTCAAGCGTTTGGCTC
>NZ_DAINDI010000005.1:61339-62601 GCF_036731945.1 Psychrobacter sp. | reverse complement strand
TTTTACCACCTTTCATACACCTATTTTTCCGCAATTACGTTTGGCGCTATTGACCTTGCGTCACGGTACAACCACTCAGTTTACCGCTATCAGCAAACACCAACAGCAGCTATTTTCTGAGTTTGTGCCATCAGAAGTGGTTTATAACGGCATTGATGTAAAATCCTTTGACGCCAATATTGAATCTACGGATGATTTTACCCCTGAAAATGATGAAGTTTATTTTTGGTTTGGACGTATTTGCCCTGAAAAAGGCACGCATTTGGCCATGCAATACTGTATGGAAGCGGGAAAAAAACTCATTATTGCTGGCCCTAAAAGCAATGAAGCGTATTTTGTTGAGCAAGTTGCCCCACTCTTGGCTAAAGATGGTGAAAATGGCGCGCAAAGACTGTTTGATTATGTCGGTCATGTCACCAAAGACGAGGTAAATCGCTACCTTTGTCAAGCGACTGCCATGCTATTTACCAGCACATGGGATGAGCCGTATGGTTTAACACTGGCTGAGAGCTTAGCGTGCGGTACGCCAGTGATTGGCTTTGATGTCGGTGCTAGCGCCGAGATTGTCACACCAAGCACTGGCGTTATCGTCGCTAAGGAAGATAAAGACGCTTTTATCAAAGGCTTTACTAAGATTCAAAGCATTTCACGCCAAGCCTGCCGAGAACGCGCCTTACAGTTTTGTTCCGTCGCAGCCATGGTAGCAGGCTATTTAGACTTGTATAAAGCAGCAGTAGCAGAAATCGAGCAGAAAAAAGGCGTTGAAGCCCCAACAGATGCGCATTTAAAACTGAATTCATTTATCCACAGAAATGGCAAAAACAAAAAAGCAGAGTCAATAATCGGTGCAAGCAGTGGCTTAAATAACATAATGGAGCAAGGATAATGCGGCTTGGTTATTATGCCCATCATCACGGCTCAGGGCATTGCCGCCAAATCGATAAGCTTGCTGCCTTATTACCCATTGAAGCAAGACAGAAATTAACGGTATTTACCAGTTTAACGTCCGATACCTATACGTTTGCGGCTATAGATGAAGCGCAAGTTGTACGACTACCCGCCGAAGATGAACGTGCAGATGATGTACTCGCTGGGCGCGCAGGACTATATTGGCAACCAACCAGCCTGCATTATTCGCCCGTCGGTAATAGCGATATTCAGCAGCGCAGTCATAAAATACTGGATACCATTTATCAGCGCCACATTGATTTGATGATTATTGATGTCAGCGTTGAAGTCGCCATGCTATGCCGCGCCGCCAG
>NZ_DAINDI010000005.1:48492-61329 GCF_036731945.1 Psychrobacter sp. | reverse complement strand
GTATTCCGTACCTTTATATTAGACTGCCTGGTATTCGCGATGATGAGCCACATCTAAACGCTTTCGCTGGTGCGCTTGCTTTACTGGCCCCTTATCCTCGCACATTAGAATCTACCAAAACCCCTGAATGGATAAGTCAAAAAACCCTCTATCTTGACTTTATCAACACTCAGCAAAAAAATGCGCAAACTTACCAAGATTTTATAAAACACTTAATACAGCTGATCACTGATGAAAAAGCGCTTTCCTCGTTACTAGATGATAAAAATACGTCAACTACCGTTACCGTCATTAAAGGCTACGGCGGGCATCAAGCCATTGATGCAAAACTGCCCGAGCTGCGGCAGCTTTTGCCATATGCTTTTATTATATCGCTTGGTCCAATCGACGAGGATAAACGGCATTATGTTGACATCGCGGCCGAAGTGAGTGATGTGACGCCATTTCTCGAACATAGCGATTATCTACTAATGGCGTGCGGTCTAAATGCCGTCGCCCAAGCCTATGATTATGCGACGCCACTGGTCGTCCTACCTGACGATCGCCCCCACCAAGAGCAAGAGGTAATGGCAGAGGCGTTGATAACCCAAGGACGCGCCTTAAGTTGGCAGCAATTTAAAGCCTTAATGACTGCAAGCGTCACACATGAGCTAAGTGGAGAAATTGCCAACCAATCCGCTCGAACTAAGTCCTTATCAAAGCCTGATAATGCAAAACTTAAGCAAAAATCTGTACAGACAGCTCAAGCGTTTATGCAGAGTATGGCCGAGTACCCAACGACTAAAGCTTGGTTTGAACAATGGTTGCTGCCGCAGCTTGCCTTAAAGCCTGAACGTTAAATGCAATAATTATCAATAACGTCACAGCAAAAATATAAAAGCCAAATTAACAAAAGAGGCACTGACAAACAATGACCGTAAAACCCACCACAAATCCCAATGCGGTTTCTGAGCATATGCCGGTAACGGTGATTACGACTTGTTATGGACGCAATCGTCACCTGTATAATCTGCTCAGTAGCCTCGCAAATGGCAGCGTTCAGCCCGATGAAGTTATTATTGTCAATGATGATGCCGACCCCAAACGTCTGGCTGATTTTGCTTTAAACATTGTCAAGATTCCCACGACAGTAGATTTAGTGGACAGCGCAGACCATCAAACGTTAGAACATCAAACGTTAGAAAAATCGGACAAAACCGAATTTGATATCGGTCATAATCGCAATATTGGCGCCGCGCGTGCCAGCCATGACACGCTGATATTTTTGGACGTTGATTGCATCGTAGCGCCGAGCTTTATTGAACAACTAAGCACAAAATTAAACCAGTATCCAAACGCTCTACTGATGGGACAACCGCGCTATCTGACGCGACCTTTATCAAACGAGGAAAGCTTGGCGTTGCAAAAGGGCGCGCTGACTAATGATTACTTAAATCATCTATCTGTTTATAATCCTTATCGCGATAACTTCGATGCGAAACAATCGATGTCTAATGAGGCAGCACCGACAGCTATTAAAAAAACGGATGATTACGGCGCTTTTTGGAGTTTATGCTTTGCGATTAAACGTGAACAGTTTGAGAAAATAGGGGGTTTTGATACGCAGTACACCGGTTATGGCGCAGAAGATACCGACTTTGCCTTTACTGCCCGTCAGTTAGATATTAATTTTTATCTGACCGCCGACCTTATTTATCATCAGCAGCACGCTGTCTATCGCCCGCCTCTCAATCATTTGGAAAGCATTATCGTCAATGCCAATCGTTTTTATCAAAAATGGCAATGCTGGCCGATGGGCGGCTGGCTTGAACAGTTCTCTGAAATGGGCTTAATTGATTGGACGAACGAGCAATCAAATTCAATTACGCTGTTACGCCAGCCTAGCAGTAAAGAGATAGAGTTGGCCTATTATCCTGATGCGGCTTACGTTTAAATTACCAATCTTCCCTTGCCTAATACTGGCGTATGATCTCCACCTCTGGCGGCGGCGAACTCATTTCACGGCGCTCAAATTCCCAATTATGCCCTTGCCAAAAATGCGCGGTTTTATCGTTGTCATTAAAACCTATCATTAATAATTGCAGCGGTAGCGGTGCTTTTTGCAGCAGCTGCACATGCTCTCTCGCCGATAATAACAAACGATACAACAAAAATCCTGACGAAGGGGCTGAAGAGTGAATATCTGTAAAGTAAGGATAGTCCTCAACGACCGGATGGCGCTCCGATAACACGCTATGATGCGCCGCATCCTGCAACAACACTTGCACCGCCGGTGGCAGCGTCAGTATGCGATCATCATCAATCGGGTCATCATCGGGACTTGGATCATCACTGAGCAAAGGAAATTGATAAGGCCGATTGCTCAGTAAAATACCTAATGGTGCCGCTTTTGCCATGCGCTTCATTACCGCGACATTGTTGCTCCTCGGCGGCAAACCGAAATGCAGTTTACTATCGCCAATCTGGCGAAAAAATAACAATTTAGGCAGGCTACTGGCAAGCGGGTGGTTGGCAAAAAAATCAGCATTAATAAAATGGTTAAATAACACCAAAACATCGTCAGGGCGTAATAACTGCTTAAGTTTATCAGTGCTAATAGAAGGGTTGTTGGCGATAAAGACGATGCGTTTATTTTGCTTTAACGCGTTTTGGATGTTGAGTGGCAAGGCTGTAAATGCAGCGGCTTCTTTGCTTATTTTATTCAAATTATCCTCATAATTAGGGGCGGTTGATTATGATGTTAATAGCTTGTTATTGATCCAAATTTTCAAAAACTCAAGTCTGTATAAATGACTTACCTTTCTATCTTAATATACCTCACTTTTTCACAGAAAAAAGCCTATCCAAAAATAATATTCATTATATTGCATTGACTATTTACCTTAAAACTCATTTCATTAAAGCCTTAACCACCCTTATATAAAAAACACTTATCTTCAATCCATCAAATCAACATTTTTATTTATATATTGATAATAATTATCATTTGTAATATTATTCGCATCCATAGTTACACCCGTTTTACGCTATGTTGCTATCCCCTATATTTAAACACCTATTCTTCTATTGATCATTTATTGAGGTTTCTATGCGCTTATCCCGTCTTAGCCCAGCAGTGGCACTTATCAGTGCGACTTTAATACTCACTGCTTGTGGCAATGATTCTGATGACACGACAATCATTGATGGGACGCCGCCACTTTTGACCACCGATAGTAGCTTTACCGATGGCTATAGCGCAGTGGCAGCGATATTTTTATCTGGGCAAGTGCAAGACAGCAGTGGCATCAAATCGCTGACTTATAAGCGCAATGAAGAGCCGGCGCAAAGCTTAGACTTTGATACAAACGGGAATTTTGACGCGCGTATTTTATTGGCATTGGGTAGCAATAAAATCACTTTAGAAGCCACAGATAATAATGGCAACATCATGCGCTCGACCAAAACTGTCTATTTGGGCGATACTGTCGCGGCGGGTGGCTCACATACGGCTGCTCTGCGCGATGGAAAACTGTATGGTTGGGGGCGCAATAATTTTGGGCAAACAGGTCTGGGAATGATGACAAAAATAACCGACGTCATAGGTCATCCAGATACCCCTATGCTGATGCATAGTGCCCCAAAAAATCTCGTGTCTATTAAATTTAACCAAAATCATTCGCTGGCGCTAGATGCTAAAGGTCAGGTTTATAGTTGGGGCGAAGATATTTCTGGGCAATTAGGACGCGGTGAGACTGGTCGCAACACTTGTAGTAAGACCGAAGACTGCCGCCTAGATATTGGTGCTATCGCTGGTATTGATAATGCGCTGATGGTAGCAGCAGGTTACAAGCATAACTTGGTACTGACCAAAGACGGTAGCGTGTGGGCGTTTGGTGCCAACACCCAAGGTCAGCTTGGTAATAACACAACGATAAATAGCAGCACACCGGTACAGGTTGATTTTTCAGCAGCCGCTGACATCGGTCATATCGTACAAGTGGTGGCCAGTGCCAACAGCTCGTACGCCCTAGATGATAAAGGTCAAGTTTGGGGTTGGGGCAGCGACGCCTATGCCAATCTAGGTCGCGGTCAAGAGTGTAATAAGGCCAATAATTGCGTCAATGTTAATGCAAGGCCGATTCGCATTGATGTTCTGAGCGGCAATTCCAATGCCCATACCAACGTTGACGTTAATACCACTAAGGCTATCACCCCTACTCCTCAGCTTGCCTCTGACCCAAGCATTGGCATTGAAAAAGTGACCCAATTGGCAGCGGGCCGTGACCATGTATTGGCGCTAACCAATAAGGAAGCGGTCTACGCTTGGGGGCTTAATGCCAGTAGCCAAATAGGGTATAACGGCGAAAAATTCAATGCTACTGAAAGCGCTTGGGCAAATACTATTGTCAAACCAACCAAACTACCATGGTTTACGGGTAAAAACATTCGCCGCATCTATGCGAATGGCAATGCCAGCTATGCGCTGCTGGACGATGTGCCATCGAACAATGGAACAACAGAAAATGGCTCAGCGACAGACGGTATTCTTTATGCGTGGGGCATGTTTGGGGAGACAAATAGCGCAGGCAAAACTGTCTACAAGGATTTAGATGAGCCAACCAATAAATTGCCTAACTTAAAAAATATCGACAATATGGCGATGGGCGTCATGCATTTGATCGCCCATGAAAAACCTCTGCAGCAAAATGCAAATACCTCGCTTAGAGACGGTCAATTATTTACATGGGGTTGGAGCTTCGAAGGCTCACTCGGTAATAAAGACACCACCCACGTTTGGATGTATAACACCCCGATGCCAGTCAATTTACCAAGCCAACTATAAGCGTGACTTATCTTTAACATGAGTATGCAATAGCAAATGTAGTGAACAAGGGCAGCCGAATTCATGTTGCCCTTGTTAAATTACGGTTTTGTTAATTTCCATTTACTCATCTTTGGTGTTTTTTTCATAATTTAATAAATGATATTTTTAGCCATTTTAGGTCTTGCCATGTCTCTACTGCCTCACTCACCAAACTGTTACTCACTAAACCATTCAAATGCTCCCTCTACTCTTTTATTCCCCGTCATACGCCGTGCGCTATTTTGTTTAACGGCAACTTTATTACTAAGTGCGTGTGGTGGCTCGGACGCTTCAGATAACTCAAACAATGACAGCTCTAACATACCGGAGTTACCTAGCCAGCCTACGCCGCCCACTCCACCTGTAAACCCAGACAGCCCAAACAATCCTGAAACTGATATCAATTGGCTACCAGCCGGTGGCAACGCGACCATTGCTGCCGATATCTCAAGGCCATTTTTAAAAATTATGCCCAATTTACCAAGCAGTGCCTTGGGCGGCGTATCGCCAGGTCGCGAGCTATTTATCACCGAATGGACACCAGCCAATCAAGGTCGTGTGCTCTTTGATGGCGTTGGCCCCTTATTTAACGCCAATGCCTGTACCCAGTGCCATAGCGCTGAAGGACGCAAACCTATTTATGCGGCAAATGGCGAGCTAAGTGACGCCATTTTATTTAGGCTCGGCAACAAACAAGGGCTTGCGCACACTTATTACGGCGAGCAAATGCAACATCAAAGTATCGATGCCAGCATCGCACCCGAAGGTAAAATGCGCTACACCATCACAGCGAGTAATGACAATCAACCTGCCGGCGTGCAGTTTGACTTTAGCGCCACCGACCCCAATCAGCCACTGGGAGATACCGCTATCAGTGGCCGTATCTCACCGCAATTGGTCGGCATGGGCTTACTCGACTTGATTCCTGATGCGGATATCATTGCAGCAGCTGACCCCGATGATAACAATAAAGACGGCATCAGTGGGCGCGTACATTGGGTACAGGATGGCAAACAGCGGCGCATTGGCCGCTTTGGTTGGAAGGCGATTAACTCAAGCCTACGCACCCAAAACGCCAATGCTATGTCACAAGATATGGGTTTGACCACTTCCCTATTTATGGATCCCAATTGTACAGCCAATCAGCCGATTTGTTGGACAGCGCCCAATGGCGGCACGCCTGAGGTTTCAGACAGCAGCTTGGATGCGGTAACCGATTTTATGACTGCCTTGGCAGTACCTGAGCGCCGAGTGGCTGATTTATCGACCTTTAATAAAGGCGCGCAGCTCTTTACCCAAGTTGGCTGTGCAAGCTGTCATACGCCAAAACAAAAAACGGGCGCGAGTGTGCGCTTTCCGCTACTTGCCCAGCAAACCATTTACCCTTATACCGATTTATTGCTGCACGATATGGGCAAAGGTTTAGATGACGGCGTTAAAGAAAAAAATGCCGAAAGCTATGAGTGGCGTACACCGCCATTGTGGGGCATTGGTATTGTCGCACGTGACCCAGAAGCACGGTTTTTGCATGATGGTCGCGCCAGCAGCTTGACAGAAGCGATACTTTGGCATGGCGGTGAGGCAGAAAGTGCTAAGACACGTTTTACAAAATTACCTGCCACCCAACAACAAACGTTGCTAAGTTTTTTAAACAGCATTTAATAGTTATTATGACAAGGTGAAATGAAAAAGACCGCTCAATCGAGTGGTCTTTTTTATGACGTATATTTTAGCAGGATATTTTTTGGTAACCGATATTCTATTGCCGCACCCGCTATTTATGACACAGAGATTATTGCAAATTACCTATTATAAATAACTTATTGCAAATAGCCGTTTTTAGCCATGATGTTGGGCGGCAACTCGGTTTCGCCCAAGGCTTCTAGCAAATTAATCTCGATATTCCTTGATAAAGCGGTCAGCGGTAATTGGTTGGCAGCCAAGCCAAAAGGCTCTTCCAACTCTTCACTGAGCGCATCCAAACCAAAAAAGGTATAAGCAATGACGCCGCAAATCAAAGGCGTCACCCAACCTAAAGAAGAAACCAAACCAAAAGGCAGCATAAAGCAGTACAAATACGTCGTGCGATGCACCAGCAACGTATAAGCAAACGGCAATGGCGTGCTATGAATACGCTCGCAAGCCGACAAGACCACCGTCATCGAATTTAGGCGCTCGTCCATATTTTGTAGCATAAGATCTGACGTCAAGCGCTGCTGCCGACAATAGCCAAGCTCCTTACCAAGCAGACGCAGCAGATAATCCGGCAAATTTTGCGCCTGCTGCATGCTGGCATGATAAACGGGCTCAACAAAACGCTCCATATCTTTCCAAGGCGCACTGTCACGCAATCGATGACGTAGGGCATGGGTGAAAGCGATGCTTAAATATACCAATCGGCGCTGGCTATCTTGCCCATCCTCACTCCCATCATCTATATAAGACAGCACTTGACGGGTAAAGCTGCGCGTATCATAGACCAATTGCCCCCATAGCCCTCGAGCTTCCCACCAGCGCTGATAACTGGCATTATTCCGAAAACCTAAAAACAGCGATAAGGCAATCCCAAGCAAGGTAAACGGCGCAACGCTATAGGAAGAAAAAGAGCTGGGAAATCCGTGCTGAATATTGGTGATAAAGGCACTAATTAGGCTAATGAGCAAAATCTGTGGATAGACCTTTGGCAAAATGGAGCCACGTAAGGTAAAAAGCAGTTTGATGGCGCTTGGCTTTTGCTTGACGATCATTTTAGCGTCCTAACGAATGGTGCTTATAATTGGTGCTTATAGAGAAAAACTGGCGTTATTGCAGGAGGAGATAATAACAGACTAAGGCAGTAGGAGCAGCAAAAACACTTATCTATCCTGTTTTGACTGCCTAGCGGTTTTTACCACGCGTTTATTCAATAAATTTCTACAAAATCATTGGTTGTTATAATGATGTAAGGATAGCAAGCGCAAGGATACACAGCAGCTGTCAGCGCTTAAAAATTCGATTATAGTAGATAGGTCTATCACTTATTAATAAATTACAGTTAAATAAATCGAGGGAATACACCATGAAGAAATTAGGATTACTTGTCGCTATATCGGTAGGATTAAGCGCCTGTGCAAGCGGCATGAACGGTGGCAGTACGCCGGGCAATTCAAACAATATTGTCACACAATATCCCGTTGAAGCGGCCATGCTCAATATTTATACCAAAGCCCGCAGTCAAAGCTTGGTGGCGAACGTCGGCAATCAAACCGCCTCTGCTGACATTAAAGTCACGCCCAAAGGCAGCATGGTATTTAACAATAAACAAGTCCAAGGCGCTGAAGTAAATACCATTAATAAAGTCAACAATCAAGTCACTGATCAATCAGTCGCCATTAATTACTTTACCCTTAATCCATTGGTATTCCATGGTTTCACTGACAGCTCAGGTAAATACTCGATCTCGAATCAGACCACAACTATTCCCAAAATGGCAACGGTTGGTTCATCAAGCAAATTGATTACTGAAGATGTCTATGCCGATAGAAGCATGCGCAAAAAAATAGGCACTTACAATCAAGATTGGTCTTTAACCAGAGATACTAATAATACCGCGTGGTTTTGTATAGAAACCTCGGCTAACTTACTACTCAGTAACGATCCTAATGGTAGCTCGTCAGAATGTTATAAAATCAATGCGCGCGGCGATATTTTAGACAGTAAAGTAACGATTAGCCAGCCGTCTACAAACGGCACAAAAACCATTACCTTTACCAGTCGATAGTTTTTATCAACTGATGGCTGTTATAAACTGACAGCCATCAATTTGTCAATTATCTAGGATTTACATGGATCAAATGAGTGAATGGGTACTCGGCATCATGGCAAAGTTTGGCTACTTTGGCATTATATTTGCCATGTTTGCTGAAAACGTCTTCCCGCCTATTCCATCTGAGGTTATCATGCCCGCTGCTGGTTTCGCCGCTTCTAAAGGCGATATGAGCATTGTCTTGGTCATTTTAACTGGGACGCTTGGCGCGGTACTGGGGGCGCTACCCTTATACTATTTGGGTCATAAATTCGATGAGCCGCGCTTGGTCGAGTTCACTGAGAAATACGGCAAATACGTGTTTATAAAACCTACTGACATCACCAACGCCAATGCATGGTTTGACAAACATGGCAAAATGGCAGTGTTTTTTGGGCGTATGGTGCCGGGCGTGCGTTCGCTAATTTCAATCCCTGCCGGTATGAATAAAATGGCGTTATTACCGTTTTTGGTGCTAACCGCTTTAGGCGCCAGCATTTGGACCGCGATATTGGCACTAGCTGGGTATTACTTGGGTCAAAACTATGACGCTGTCGCAGGCGTGTTAGCCCCCTATTCTAAGGCCATTGGTGTATCAATCGTGGTTGTTATTATCGGTTTACTCATCAAGCGTCGTTTGTCTTATCGGAAAAATAGCAATAATGACAAAAATTCCGATCAGCGTTGAATATAAACTGCCTCTCACTCTTACAATACTGACCCAACTTAATATAATAGCTAAGTTTAATAACCACTTAGCTTCACTAATTTCGAGCAGAATTTTCAAACCTTAAAAAACCTATCTCAGTGTTCAAATCTTAATCCTTAAAGTCTTTACTCCTCTCTTTTCTAGTGCATCAAATCGTAAGAACACCTAATTAAATTTATAACTCATCAGTATAAAAAGCGTGAACAAATCTTGCGCAAATAATTCGCTTATTTATAAACATTCATTTAAAATACATCTTATGGAAGCCAATTTAGAAGCTCACCGCTTTTATAGTTTTGTTGTCGAATCTTGTCATTTCTATAGTGATTTTCGCTTTATCTAACTATCACATTAGGATGCTAATAACCGATATAAATCGAGCTTTGTTAAATGAGCCACTTATTTTCAATTTTTGGAGAGCCTTATGCGTCTTTTTAACTCTACAATCTCTCAGCCTCAAGCTTTTAGCTATTCTAAACTTGCATTAGCTTGTCTTCTTGCTCTTGGTACGGTAGGCATGGTCGGTTGTGATAAATCAACCCCTGATAAGGCGACGGCAACCAGCGCAGAAACCACCCAAACTACTAAGGATAGCAAAGCGCCAGCCACCAAAAATGGCGAGCTACCAGTGATTGATGCGGTTATCACCCATGCGCCTGAAGTACCACCACCTATCGATCGTGACTATGCGGCAAAAGTCATCGTAAAAATGGAAACCGTAGAAAAAACCATGCGTCTAGCGGATGGCGTTGAGTACAACTTCTGGACATTTGGCGGTCAGGTACCAGGACAATTTATTCGCGTACGTCAAGGCGATGAAATTGAGTTCCATTTATCAAACCATCCTGATTCAAAAATGCCGCATAATATTGACTTACATGCGGTGACAGGTCCAGGGGGCGGCGCTGCTTCTTCGTTTACCTCTCCTGGTTATACCTCGGAGTTTAACTTTAAAGCCTTAAAACCAGGCCTATATGTCTATCACTGTGCGGTAGCGCCTGTCGGTATGCACATCGCAAACGGTATGTATGGTCTAATTTTGGTTGAGCCAGAAGGCGGTTTACCGAAGGTTGATCGTGAGTTTTATGTCATGCAGGGCGATTTTTATACCAAAGGCAACTATGGCGATAAAGGCCTACAACCTTTTGATATGGAAAAAGCAGTAAAAGAGCAGCCAGATTACGTATTATTTAACGGTTCAGTTGGCGCGCTTACCGGTGAAAACTCGCTAAAAGCCAATGTCGGTGAAACGGTTCGTCTATTCGTTGGTAACGGTGGTCCTAACTTAGTGTCCTCATTCCACGTGATTGGTGAGATTTTTGACAAGGTCAACATGGAAGGCGGTAGCGCTGAAAACCATAATGTTCAAACCACCCTTATCCCTGCAGGGGGCGCCGCGATTACCCAGTTCAAAGTAGATGTTCCAGGCGAGCTTGTGATGGTTGACCACTCTATTTTCCGGGCATTTAACAAAGGTGCGCTTGGTATCATCGATGTCAAAGGCGCAGAGGACAAAAAAATATATTCAGGAAAAGTGCGTGAAGACGTCTACTTACCGGAAGGCTCAGCAGCACAAAGTCTTGGTAAAACCAATGCGCCTGCGCCAGTCGTGACCGCCGCCAACAAGCAAGAAAGAATTAAAATGGGTGAGTCAATTTACGCTAGTAACTGCGCGGCTTGTCACCAATTAAATGGTGCTGGAATACCAAAAGCCTTCCCACCATTGGCCAAGTCTGACTACCTTAACGAAGATCCAAAACGCGCCGTCAATGCTATCTTGCATGGCTTGACGGGTAAAATTACCGTCAACGGCGAGGAGTACGACAGTGTCATGCCAGCCGTTGCCCTAGATGATGAAAAAATCGCCAACGTCGTCACTTATATTATTAACAGTTGGGGCAACAAAGGTGGTGAGGTGACGCCAGAAGAGGTCAAAGCCGCTCGTAAATAACCTAGAAAGCTACGCTAGTTGACAGGATTACAATTAGACTGTTCGATGAAAAAACTCTCATTGAACAGTCACTTTCAATACAGTATCTGGTTAAACAAGCGTTTGGCACCGTCCTATTTTTGGTTTACTAGGAGATTAGTTATGTTATGGACTTACATCACTAACACTCGAAAAAGCAACACTCACAGCATTGAAATTCACAAAAACAAAACGCTAAAAATGAACATTCGGAAGATTGTGGATACGACTACTCGCCCGCTCGCACTGTTATTAGTCGTTAGTGCTCTGAGCGTCACAACCGACTTTGCGTTGATAAGCACGCAAGCACAAGCAAAAGAGCTGACCATTCAGCCTGGTACTTATCGTCCGTTATATTTGAGCAAAAATTCACCATTGGTGGCAGTCGATACATTCAAAATTGATGAGCTACCCGTCACCAATATAAAGTTTTATCAATTTTTAAAAGAAAATCCAAAGTTTCGTCAACGTGCCATTGCACCCATTTTTGCCGATTCTGGTTATCTAAAGCACTGGATCAATACCAAAGATATCTCTGTGCCTAAAAAGGCGGATTTTCGTAAGCCTGTGGTCAATGTCTCATGGTATGCCGCCAATCAATATTGCCGCGCGCAAAACAAGCGCTTGCCAACGGTTGAACAGTGGGAATATGTCGCACAGGCGTCTACTACCAATAAAAATGGCAGCTTGGAGGCCGGTTACAACCAGCGCATTCTTGATTGGTATGGTAAGTCTGCTGGCAACAAAGACCAGCTTGCCGATGTCGGACAAAGCCCTGCCAACTATTGGGGCGTCAAAGACATGCACGGCTTGATTTGGGAATGGACAGAGAATTTTAATAATAGCTTGGTCACTGGCGAATCACGTTCAGACAGTAACCTAAACCAAGAAATGTTTTGTGGCTCGGGTGCAGCCGGTGCAGTCGACCCGAGTGATTATGCAGCCTTTATGCGCTATGGTTTTCGCTCAAGCTTAGAAGCCAAATACACGGTCAGCAGCTTAGGTTTTCGCTGTGCTAGTAATTAACTTGCATTAACATAGCGCTCTACTTTAACCTAGCACCCTTTTAACACAGCGCCCTACTTTTTATACTCAATTGAATTTAATGGTATTTAAGGATTGTCTTATGAAAACAATAAAAATTATCCAAAATACAAGATTGCAAAATACAAGTTCACAAAATACAGTGACTCAGCCATTGTCTCATCTGGCTCATGCTATCAAACTGACTTTGACTACTGGACTCTGTATTGGCTTATTCGCCTGTAGCAATCCTGACGCGACTAACTCGGCGGCGACGCAAGGCAATCAAGCTGATACTACTTCTGAATCTAAAGTCGCGACAGACAATCATCACGACATGAAGAACATGGATCATAAACAGATGAATCATGCCGATATGAATGCCCAAGAACCAGCAGAAGCGCTCGGGCAAGAGTACTCTATCTATCAGGCAGGCGGCGACTGGACAGATCATCGTGGTAATACCTTTGAGCTTGATAACCTTGAGGGTAAAAATCAAGTAGTGG
>NZ_DAINDI010000005.1:38009-48482 GCF_036731945.1 Psychrobacter sp. | reverse complement strand
ATACCAGCTGTCAGCATACCTGCCCTATCTTGGTACAATCGATGAAACAGATGTATAAAGAGATGACGCCTGAAGCACGTGCGCAAACGGAGTTTTTACTAGCAACATTAGATACTGAGCGCGATACCGTTGATGTGATGAAAAACTTTGCTGAGCATAATAATCTTGGTGATAACTGGCACCTGATTCGTAGCGATGAAGCCAGCACCCGTATGCTTGCCAACACCTTAAATATCAAATATCAATTTGCCGATAATGGTGATATTAACCACTCTAACTTGATATCTGTATTAGATAAAAACGGTCGTTTGGTCGCCCAAGGCGTTGGGATTGTCGACTCTGGCATTAAGCCATTGATTGAGTATTTAAACAGCCATAGTTAAGCATTTAAAAAACATACCTATAAAGCCAAATTTTTACCCTTTATCTTAGTTTTAAAGTATCGGTATTTTAAAGACAAAAAAACACCGCTCATCTAAATAGACAAGCGGTGTTTTTCATTGTGTCATCAGCTACGGCGCTGATTTCGGCGTTAAGCCTTTCAGTAAGTATTTAGTTAAGCATTGAAACCTAAACCGCCAAAGCCAAACCTTTTTTGACGCGCATATCGCCGGTTTCAACATAACGCTGATGCCAAGATAAAGATTCATCGAGCAAATGCGGCGTTTGCATGCCAGCTGTCTGTGCAGCACGGTCATAATAATCTTGTAGCATTGGGCGATAGTCTGGATGCGCACAGTTATCAATGATTTTTTGCGCGCGTTGACGTGGTGACAAACCACGCAAATCTGCCAAACCTTGCTCAGTGACGATAATCATCACATCATGCTCAGTATGGTCAACGTGTGACACCATCGGCGTGATGCATGAAATAGCGCCGCCTTTAGCAACTGACGGGCTGACAAACATTGAGGTAAAGGCATTACGCGCAAAGTCGCCAGAGCCGCCCAAACCATTCATCATGTTGGTACCCATGACGTGGGTTGAGTTGACATTACCATAAAGGTCACACTCAATCATCGCATTGATAGCGAGCACGCCCAGACGACGCGAGACTTCAGGATGGTTGGTAATCTCTTGTGGACGCAAGATAATGCGTTTGCGCAATTCTTCGATATTGGCATTAAAACGTGCCAATGCCTCTGGGCTTAACGACATCGCCGTTGCCGACGCTTGGGTCATTTTTCCTGACATAATCAAATCTAACATACCGTCTTGCAATACTTCGGTATAGCCAGTTAAGTTTTCAAACGGACTGGCTTGTAAGCCTGCTAATACCGCATTGGCAACGTTACCGACACCAGATTGAATCGGCAATAAGTTGGCTGGCATGCGGCCTTTTTTCACTTCTTCATGGAAAAAGTCGATAATGTAGCCGGCAATTTTGGTTGAGCACTCATCAGGATCGGCAAACTTACTATTGCGGTCAGGTGAATCGGTCAAGACCACGGCGACGACTTTATCCAAATCACAAGTTAGGTACGGCTCGCCAATACGCTCACCCGGTGTGGTAATCGGAATCGGTTTACGATGCGGCGGCAAACCAATGTCATCAAAAACATCGTGCATACCTTCTAACAATAAGCTTTGGCGGCTATTTACTTCTAAAATAATTTGATCGGCATTGTGCAACCATGCGTTATTGGTACCGATAGAGGTAGATGGAATCAGGCGACCATCTGGCAAAATACCGGCCACTTCAACCACCGCCATGTGCATATCACCATAAAAACCAAAGGTGCTTTGCTGAGCGACGTGTGATAAGTGCATGTCAAAATAATGCGTTTCACCAGCGTTGATTTGCTTACGTAGCGCGGGCTCTGACTGATAAGGCGTGCGCATCTTGATACCATTGGCTTCGGCCAAGACGCCGTCGCATTCTGCAGCGGTCGATGCGCCGGTTAATAAACCGATTTTGAAGTCTTCGCCGCGGGCTTGCGCCGCTTTTATACGCTCTGCTAATGCAGCTGGGATGGCTTTTGGATAACCTGCCCCTGTGAAACCACTCATTCCAACATTCATATCATGCAAGATAAATGTTGCTGCTTGCTCTGCTGACATGATTTTTTCACGCAAACCTTCGTGACGAACGCGCTCTTCGTGGCTAATTGCACTCATACCTTTTTTCCTAGTAACTTCCCTATTAACACCAAACCCTCAAAATAATGAGACGTTTGATACCGAAACAGCAATAAAATACAATGGAGTATATTAACAACTTTGGTATAAAAGACAAGTTGCTTGTCTCAAATTTTAATTTACGTCCTTAAAAACTACCTTCATTAATTAACAATAGTTCATAAAATTACAAGAGATAAGATTTGTTTTTTGATTACTTATAAAGCAATAACTTGAAGCTTTTTAGCTATGTAAAGTTAAAAAAACTCAAATAACTATACAGTAATTAAAAATACTATTAACTAAATTTTAAAAATACTCTAAGATTAATTTTAGTCTTGATGAAAGTCTAATAAGAATAGAGGGTGTTTAAATGCCAAATTTATGAGAAACCTAGATAAGCGCTTGGTGTTAAAGAGAATTATATCTTTGACTTCTAATGAGTTAGCAAATGCAAACATCTAAAATATAGCGCTTATTTTAAATAAAATGATAATAATAAACATAAATATTATTTTTCTTACTTTAATAATTGTATAACTATTAACTATCAATCTTTAGGGATTAAGAGTTGGTTTTTAATTTGTGTGCTTATTTAACACTCTCTAAAAAGTGACCGTGTTTTTAAATAAAGGCCTATTTTATATCAGTCATATAACCTGATATTTAATTATATTTATAGTAGAACCAATATTTTTTTAGTGAAATATTGTTCTATAATTAAAGAAAATTATATTTATAAAAAGGCATTTAAAACCTAGCGCTTTAATCTTGCTATGACTATATTTGAGGTAAGATGATGACCCCTACTAGGTCATTTTTAATGTGATGAAAAAGTCGGTTTATCAAAAGATAAATGCAAAACTAAGGACAGATTATGATAACGGAAGAGCACGTTTTGGCTTGTATCGATGGCTCAGCGGTGACTGGCTCAGTCTGTGATTATGCCGCGTGGTACGCAAGCAAATTGGACATCTCAGTAGCTTTATTGCACGTGAGCGACGTAGCAGCTTCGGTCAGACGCGATCTGTCTGGCGCCATCGGTATTAATAGTCGCCAGTTTTTGCTCGATGAGTTATCGGAACTCGATGAGCAAAGGGCGCAGGTGGTCAACAATTACAGCAATGCCTTGGTACAAGATGCGAAAAGTCATATACAAAATGGCTTTCAAGACATGAAGGTTTGCATTTATCAACGCCGCGGTAAACTGCTGCCAGCGATTGAGCATTTTCAAGAAAAGAATCGCGCCATCGTCATGGGACGGCGCGGTGAGGACCATAAAAACAGTCGTATCAATATCGGCAGTCAAATCGAAACGGTGGCCCGCGCCTCGAACATACCGGTGTTGATTTGTTCAGAGAAATTTAAAGAGCCGCAGTCATATATGGTGGCATTTGATGGCAGCAAAACGGCGATAAATGCCATACACATGCTTGCAAAGAGCAACCTGTTAAAAGGCTTACAAGGTCATATCGTTATGGTCGGTCATCATAACGAAGCCTCTAAAAAAAGCCTTGATAACGCGGCTGCACACTTACAGGCAGCTGGTTTTAGCGTCGATACCCATCAGCTCTTAGAACTTGATGCGGTTGAGGGTTTACTCAGCTTTCAATTTGAAAACAACATCGATATCATCGTCATTGGCGCTTATGGGCGCTCTAAGCTTCAGCATTTATTTCTGGGCAGTACCACGACAGAAATCATTGCCAGCACCTTATCGCCTGTTATTTTGGTACGCTAAACATTTGAAGTCATAGATTTTAATATCACTAATTTTACTTTTATTAACTTCACTAAATGCTCGTCTGTTCAATCAAATTTCATTCATAAAAAAAGCAAGACATCTCGTGTCTTGCTTTTTTACTTTAATCATTCAATGACTATATAGCTTTGTTTTGCTAAAGCTAGCCGAATTGTTTGGCTAACTAGTCAAAGTGGAAACCTGCACCGATTGCACCCCCTACGTTACCTTGGGTATCTGCGGTGCCATTTAATTTCATGACCCAGCGTCCATCGTTAGACATTTTAGAGAAGCCGATAGCGACGGCACTTTCGCCGTTGAATGTCGCGATACCGCCACCTATCATAGGTTTACCGATGATATATGCTTGTGGCAATGAAGACATGGCCATCGCTGCCGAGATACCGGCGTTGGCGTCATCTTCGACTTCGCCAATTTTATAGCCAAGCTCATTAATGCTGCCGCCTAAGCCTCTAGTAACGGCCTCTAACTGCCCGTAGTTCACAGCGTCTCTAGGCGCCATACCATCTGCTACATTTGTCACCTTGGTACCAGCGGCATTGATACCCGCAGCCGTCATGCTAGGTGCGGTCTCAGCATTACCTGCATAGATACCAGCGGCGGTCATACTTGGGCCATTTTTAATAGTGACACCACTATTATTAACCGTCGTATTGCCAGTCGTGACGCTCTCTACATTGATGTTGCCGTTCAAGTCAAACTTGATGCTACTGCCTTCGGCGGTGGTCTTAATGTTATTGCCGCCTTTAAAGCTTAGCACGCTACCATCACCCATCGGTTTATTGATATTGGCACCGCTATCAGCACCAAAGTTGAGACCTGCACCCATTTGTGTAGCGAAGACTGCTGCATCTGATTGTATAACAGTAATAATCTCTTGCAACTGTCCACCATTGACCGCCTCTTTACTCTCGAATGCTACGAGACCATCAGCAACATTGATAATTTTATTGCCAGCGGCATCAATAGTGGTTTTAGTAAATTTAGGACCACCTGCGATATCTAGTCCATCGCTATTCAATGTAGCATCACCAGCTTTTACGCTATCAACGGCGATATTTTTATTTAAATTAAAACTAACATTATTATTCTCTGCTGTTTTAGAGACCGTAATATTGTTATCGGTGTTATTTAGGTCAACTGTATCGCTTGGTTTCACTGTGCTGGTATTTACTCCTTGGGCACTGAGATTCCAGCCTTTGTTAGCATCCGCTGCACTTTGTTTAACTTCGTTTAGCTGTTCAACATTAACCGCATCCGTGTCTGCTTCCCCCCGTGCGATGTTGGTGAGTTTATTACCACCGTTGTTAAGCCCGCTGCTATTTAAGCTTACCGCACTGCCACTGAAGCTAACACCACCAGTATCAACTACAGTAGCTCCGGCTCTTAAACCTGTGGTTGAGAGCATCACATCACTACCAAAGCTTGCACTGTTCAGTCCAGTTAAGTCTTTAGCCAGTTTAACGGTTAAGGTATTAGCATCATCAGCGATAACCCCAATATTACTGTCCGTTAGTTTCGCAGAATCACTCACTCCACCTTTTATGATAATTGTGTCGCCAAGCTTACGCTTGATGGTCTTCGGCGCGTTGTCACCGCCAAACGATATACCTTTATCAAAAGTGTTGTTTATACCGCTTTGAAGTCCCGATAATTGCTCTTGAGTCGCGGCTTGGCCTCCACTGTAAGTTGCATTGGCATCAAAAGTCGTATTTGACAATCCTTTGACAGTGCCTGCCATACCATCTATTGATACCGCGTTTGGACTTGCGCCACCGATTTTGATAGTGTCAGCTAGACCGAATTTTGCACCATTTCCAAAAGCAGTCGCAGTAAGGTTGGTATCAGTCGCAACTTCGATTGCTTCACCTAACGCATAGGTTTTTGTTGTACCATTTAGGTTAAACTTAATACCTTTGGCAATGTTTTCGTTAGTCTCAAACAACTGACTACCATTAACCGCATCCTGACTAGTAGTGCTCAAAGTTCCAGCCGCCACGTTAGTAATCTTGTTGTTGCCATTGTTAAGACCATTGTTAGTTAGAACAACTAGACCGTTATCACCCTTGTATAATGTAATTCCTGCATTATTAACCTGAGTATCTCCAGTAGTGACACTACCCGTGTTACCAAGGTTAATATCCTTAGCCAATCTAACGGTTAAAGCATCTACCCCATTAGCGGTGACGCTAATGTTTTTAGTTGCTGGGTCAGAATCGATAGTATCGCCACCTTTGACTATAAGCTTTTGACCAAGCTTACGATTGACATCTCCCCCACTATCACCACCGAAGTTCAAGCCTTTATCAATGATAGTGTTGGCCAGATTTAACTGATTAACGTTCACAGCGTCTGTACCCATCTCACCAGCTTTAACATTAGTGATCTTATTACCGCCATTGTTAAGACCAGCGCCACTAAGTACGACTGTACGAGCTGCTGTTGGCGCAACTATGGTCATACCATCTTTACTAACTATAGTATTGCCCATTTTTACGCTATTTAGCAGTAAATCTTGAGCTGTTGCAACCTTAATCCCTCCCTCTTGTGCTGTTAGGACGATATTGTCACCTTTGAGAAAGTTAGCCGTATTGTTGGTCTTAGTGATGGTTTTGACAGCAACACCATCAATCTGAGTCACCACAGATTGTAAGGCGCTGTCTGCACTATCCAAACTGGCTTTAGTATCAGCACCTAAGTCAACTTTGTAGTCAGTGATGTTGTTGGTATCTTTAATATCAGGTGTGACCGTTAGGGCGCCAGAGTTAGCACTTGAAACTGTTGAGCCTTTGGCATTGACGGTATAGATATCTTGACCTTTATCACCCACAGATTTCGCCACTTCAACAATGTTTGTACCGGCTTTTACTTCTGTTCTAGATCCGGCTGCAGCACCAGTAAGCTGGCCCATATTAACGGCGTCAGTTAAAGCGACACCAGCGTCAATTCGAGTAATCTTTTTATTTCCAGCGTCGATACCTTTAGTTGTAATACTTGGACCACCCAATATGGTTAAGCCTTTACCATTTATTGTCGTCACAGAAGGAAGAGTGGGAGGAAAAAAACCAGGAGCAGAAGTTAAGACAATACCTGCACCGGTAACTGTAGTCGTTCCTACGAGAGGATTACCAGTTGTCACACTACCAAGTGTACCTAAGTTTAAGTTATTATTAAGCTTAACTTCGATTTTGCCACCGTTCTCTTGTGTAGTGATGTTGTTGTTGGAGCCTACGATCTCAACCGATTGACCTAGATTCTTGTTGACAGTCTTGCCATCAGCAGCTTTGATACCGAAGCCTAGACCAACGACACTTGAGACGCCGCCTTTTAGTTGCGCGACGTTCACCGCATCACTGTCGTTAGTACCTGCTGCAAGATTGACTATCTGACGGCTACCACCTGCTGTGCCATTTCCTACTGAGACAGCACCAGATCTTACCCCACTTTGTGTTGCGTTGATGGCGTTGGTAGAAGCCATACTTGCGCCTGTTGGAACATAACCAACCGCGCCGCCTACTACATCAGCTACTGACCCAACTCCTAGTGCCACTGAACCTTCTGTCGTCGCTGACGATCCCACACCAAACGCGGAGGAGGCAACGCCAGTTGTTGAAGACTGTACACCAATGGCGGTAGACAATGCCCCTTGTGACAATGCTTTTGCACCTATGGCAATGGAGGCAGCACCACCTGATTCAGTATTTACATTATAAGGAGGTGTCTCAACCAAATTACGACCTGTGTATGCTTTGAATGTTGCGTTGACACTGCCGCTGTTCACGCTGCCACTATCAGCGCCTGTGAGGTTGGCTTTAGAAGCTGCATCTAGATCATCACCACCAATGGCGATGGACGATGCCCCTTTTGATACTGTGTTGGCACCAATGGCAATAGACTGCTCTCCACTAGCAGTGGTTTTTTGTCCACTTGCGCTGCTACCAATTGAGATCGCTTGACTGCCAGAAGCCACAGAATTACGTCCCATGGCCATGGCGTTTTGTCCAGTGGCACCTTCGTTTAGATCATTGGTTCCACCCGTTGAGTTGACACTGTAGTACTTAGTTTTGTTGGCCGCAACGGTGCTGTTAACATCACCGATGTTGGCCGCATTGGTTAGCGTTGTACCACCGCTAAGAACGCCCGTTATTCGCTTGTTGCCATTATGTAGACCCGCGTCCGTTAATCTAACCGTATCGTTAGGGCTAGCAGTACTTAGAAAGGTAAAGCCGTTCTGATTAACTAAGCTGTTACCAACTCTTAACCCATTGGTATTTATCACACTACCACCAATGTTGGCACTATTAAGACCGGTTAAATCCTTGGCCAGTTTGACGGTTAGTGTGCCAGGACCGGTCGCTTCTACACCAATGTTGTTAGCCGATAAGGCTGTAGTTGCACCGCCTTTCACTGTGAGCTTGTCACCAAGCTTACGGTTGACAGTGGTCATACTATTGTCACCAGTAAAATCGAGACCTTTATCGACTACGCTTGAGACTCCTTTAAGCTGAGCCACATTCACAGCATCACTGTCGTTAGTGCCAGCTGCAAGATTGACAATCTGACGAGTACCGTCTTTAGCATTACCGATGGAGACTGCCCCAAGGTTAGTGCTATTAGTTGCTTTGATAGCGGATTGGTCGGCTGCGCTTGCACTTGTTGGTGCAAAACCTAATGCGCCGCTAGCAACATTAGCCACTGACCTTGAACCTAATGCCACTCCATCTTGTGTCAAAGATTCTGCTCCTGCACCCAATGCTAGCGAGCCTTGTCCAGTGGCTGCTGATGCTACGCCAAAAGCTGATGAAGCCATACCAGCTGCGCTCGAATGAATACCTATAGCAGTTGCTAGGTTGCCAGCAGACCGCGCTTTTGCACCCATCGCAATAGAGGCAGCGCCACTCGCTTCAGTATGGTGGCCATATGCATCCCATGACTCTAACAAGTCTCGCCCAGCATATTCATGAAACGTCGTATTGACCTGACCACTATTTAAGGCACCTGTAGATATGCTGCCATCATAGTTGGTTTTAGAGGCCGCATCTAAATCATCACCGCCAATGGCGATAGAAGATGCACCTGATGAAACAACGTTTGCACCAATGGCAATAGACTGCTCTCCACTAGCAGTGGTGTTCTGACCACTTGAACCGCCACCAATTGCTATCGCTTGGCTACCTAAAACCGTGGCATTCTTACCTATAGCAATGCCATGAAGACCTCCTGTTGTAGCATTAATTCCGCATTTTATCTCTGTACTAGCGTCGCAAGGTACAGCAATCGCCTGCATACTAAATCCAGCCGTCACTAACCCCAACCAAATAGTGGTTATACGAAAAATACGGGTAGATGAAAGAGTGGATGTGGTATTGATAGTAGCGTTTGAGCTCACGCTAGATTTTGATGATTTGCCACGCGTTTTGGCGTACTCAGAAACTGCCATAAAGCAGTTTAAAGACGCATTCCATATGACTTTATAATTCCTATTCATGACGCATACTCCCTTGCATATATCAGATTTAAAAAGCGAGATAAGAACCTATTTTTTAGAGAGTCAATGCCACAAAATAAAATCGTTATAAATACCTATGGTGGAAGTGAGACATAAATTGTTACTTGGATGATGGCTTTAGAAATAAAACGTCTTGTTTTGTAAGAACAATATAACTCTCTGTATATTATTATTAATGAATATAAAGAGAGTAACAATACCGTTCGTCGGATATTTACTACCGTTCGTCATGTATATATCGAATAATGAATATATTTTTAATAGGAGAGTTTTTACTATGTTTTTCTATTAGAAAATCGATTTATGAATAGGTAACACTATCTGCACTATTAAGCCTTGAATATCATCTTTGCGGTTACAAACATTAATTTGGCCTTTATGAGCGACGACAACCGCGTGGACGATTGCTAATCCCAACCCATAGCCACCTGTTTCCCTGTGGCGGGCACTATCAAGGCGTACAAAGGGCTGAAAAATACGCTCTAATTCTTTTTCTGCTACCCCGCCGCCCTCGTCTGTTATGCTAATTCGAATGGCGTCTCTTTTATTATCGAGCCTTGCTTTTGTGACTTCAGCAGTAACGGTCGAATCTGCAGGAGTATGCATAAAAGCGTTACGAATGATATTTTCAAGGGCGCTATGCAACTGTTCTTGATTACCAAGCACAGTCAAAGACGCATCAGATGATGACGATAATAAGACATCTGGCGGCGTCCATTGCCAGTGCACATCTTTATTCTGAAACTCAAAACAAACGTCTTTACCAATCTCGGTGATGAGTTCAACCAAGTCTACGGCATCATTTTCTAAATTATCGATGGTATATTGCTGCATTTGCAAAGATTGAATATGAATGATTTGCTCAATCAGCTCATTCATGCGTGCCGATTCTTTATCAATACGGTCAAGATAACGACTGGCATCGGGCGCAAAGTCGCGCGTCAGCTCAGTCGCCACATCGAGACGCGCCAGTGGCGAGCGCAGCTCATGGGAGATATCACTTAACATTTGCTTGCGCGCAAGCTCACTCTCAGCCAATCGAGTCGATAATTAAGCCACATCTTTTGCCAATAAACCTAGCTCG
>NZ_DAINDI010000005.1:32193-37999 GCF_036731945.1 Psychrobacter sp. | reverse complement strand
GCAGACTAACACACTAAAGAGGATAATCAGCAGTAAACGCACGGTAAAATTACCGCGTTGCAGCGCTAAAACATCAGCAAAACGCAAATGCGGGCGCAATTGTATAATGGCCATTTGCCCGTCTGGCAAATCTACGGTGATATCTGCCAGTTCTGGGCGATTATTAGGGTCAAAAATTACTTCTCTATTCGGCATCGCTGGATGCAGAATTTCATTAATAAAAGAAGGCTTTTCATAGGTGCTGTCATTTTTATCATGATGCGCTCTACGATTGTCAGACATAGGATGCGATGGCAAGGCATGCTCCACGTCCTGCGTGTTTCTTTGACGCTCCTCCCTATAGCGATAGCGCGGAAAAATAATAGCGCCCTGCTCGTCATAGATTCTGATTTGACTCATCAGTCGTCGGTCTTGACGGTAAAGTTGCCTGACTGCCAATAAATCACCTGCTTGCAGCGCCGCTACCACTTCTTGACGCTTGAGTAAAAGACTGTCAATTTGCACGTCCATCCGAGCGCTGAGTTCTTTACCATTGAGCCAACGTTCTACCGTGACAGAGATGATAGAGGTGATGAGTACCGTCAATAACAGACTGAGAAATAGTCGCCAAAATAGCGTGATTCTTGGCTTAAATGTAGAAGTAGGCATCGATGCGTCCGTCATTACAGTACCAACTGATAACCTTTACCACGAATTGCCTTAATAGACTCATCATGAAAAGGCTGAAGTTTTTTACGCAAGCGCGACACATGCACATCAAGACTGCGATCAAACGGCTGCAACTCACGCTGTAAGACATGTTGTGACAGCCACGCTTTACTCACTACCTCGCCTTTTTGTTTAAGTAGTGCCACCAACAAATCAAACTCTGTACCAGTCACTTGTAGCTCAACGCCATCTATTTGACAGATACGCTGATTTTGGTCCAAATGCAGGCGACTCTCTGGCAGTGGCGTGTGCTCGGAGGTGGCCGCACCCGATGCGGTAATACGGCTACGTTTAACCACCGCATTAATACGTGCCAGCAGCTCACGCGGGTTACAAGGCTTGGTAATATAATCATCTGCGCCAAGCTCCAATCCAATAATACGATCAATCTCCTCACCTTTTGCCGTCAACATAATGACGGGAATATCGCTAATCGCTGGTAGCTGACGCAGGACACTGAGCCCATCTATCTTTGGCATCATAATATCGAGGACCAATAAATCATAAGGCGCACTATCATGCATGGCTGATTTTAAGCGTTCGATGACCGCCTCGCCATCATGCACACAGTCACTTTGGATGCCATGATTATGCAAATACTCTTGCAGCAGTTGGGTCAACTCTTCATCATCGTCACCCAATAAAATGTTTGGCATCGTTATCCTCCACTCTTATCTACCTTCTCGCCGCTCAGTCAAATGATTCTAAGCATGCCATAGTATGGCTGATATTATCAGGCAAGCGCCCATCAATGCGCTACAAACGTTACCTTTCTTAATATTTCATAAATGTTCGCAACTTCTAGCTGTCGTATGATAGTCGCTATCAGCAACAAATACTGATGGCAAATGATGATTCATAGTGGCTATCCGGGACACTTGATAATCATTACTTCTCAGATAAAAAACCTCTTTTCGTAATAATTAACGTTTGCACCATAATTTAAGGTAATGATAATGAAAAAATTATTGATAGGCTCAGTACTCGCGATATCTAGCGTCTTAACGGTTACGGGCTGTACCAGTGTCAACGCCACCACCGATACGACGTCAGCAACGCCAACAACGTCCAGTATACAAAAACATCACAAAGCTGGCATGAAAAACGGCATGCGTAAAGGTGGCATGAGAGGCCCTATGTCGCAGTTGGATTTGACAGCGACGCAGCAGGCACAAATCAAAGCCATTATGCAAGAAAAATATAGTGGCAACAAAAACGACCGTAGCAAATATCAAGCAGAACGCGCACAAATGCAACAACAAATGCAAACGTTGACCAATGCCAAAACTTTAGACACGGCAGCCGTCAACCGCCTAGCCGATCAACAAGCGGCAAAGACCAAACAGCGTTTTATTGAACGCGTGCAAACTGAGCACGCCATCTCACAAGTACTAACCCCTGAACAGCGTCAAAAAATGGCGCAATTAAAATCAGAAAGAAAAGCAAAAGGTCATCACGGTGCAAAAAACCGTCAGATGCATGGCAAGTATTAGCAAGGCATGTAATTGACCACTACTCTTTAATGAGAATATGAGTATTTAAAAAAGTAGATTATAAAAAAGCGCATCGGTTAGCCGGTGCGCTTTTTTTTGGCTCTTTTTTTATATTTCGAATTTACAAAGCTTAACTACCTTATAACGGGCTTCTTTATCTGAAAAGAAAAATAGTAAATCCCTTCCTACTACTGGCAATGTCCGTTACTATTTAACCTTATTGATTCACCTTTCTTTTTAGCCCAATTTTTTCACCCTCGTAAAAAGGACTTTGCGATGTCAACTCTGTTTTCTCATTCTCATAGCACCCAAACGCTCACCCATAAAAAACTAAAATCTGCGGTGCTGATTATCACTAGTACGCTATTGCTAACGGTCTCTGCTCACGCCGCAGAAACCAAACCTACGACCGCAAAAACCACTATTAATCCAACCTCGATTAATACCAGTGCGATTAATTTAGCGATTATGGCTGATAATCCGACTGTATTGTCCGAGACTCAGCGCATTACAAAATCGAAATCCTCTGCCCTAGCGCCCACTACCGCCACAGGCACAGCCGTCGTTAGTGGCAAGACAGCCAAAACCGACCAAGCTATCTACTCAGCTGACGCCATTCATCACCCTGTTTGGGCAAAAAATGGCATGATCGCCACCCAAGAAGCGCTTGCCTCTGATATCGGCTTAAAGATTTTAAAAGATGGCGGTAATGCTGTTGATGCCGCTGTCGCCGTTGGCTTTGCCTTAGCAGTGACTCTGCCACGGGCGGGCAATATCGGCGGTGGCGGTTTTATGATGGTCTATGATGCCAAGCAAGGCAAAACGGTTGCACTCGACTATCGCGAAAAAGCGCCCAGTAGCGCCTCACGTGATATGTATCTTGATAGCGATGGCAATGCCGTTAGTGATTTATCCCGTTATCATGGCTTGGCGGTTGGCGTGCCGGGCACCGTAGCAGGCTTACTAAAAGCCTTGGAAGATCATGGCACCATGAGTCGCGGGCAAGTCATGGCTCCAGCGATTGCACTGGCTGAAAACGGTATTGAAGTCACCGCTGGTTTGTCCGAATCGCTAGAAGCGTTAAGTGACCGTCTACAAAAATGGCAAAGTACCAAAAAGATATTTTTTAAACCCGACGGCAGTGCCTATCAACCCGGTGAGCTACTACGTCAACCGGAGCTGGCAAAATCTCTGAAACTGATTGCGGCAAAAGGTGCTGATGGATTTTATAAAGGCGAAACCGCGCGTAAATTGGTCAAAGCCGTCAATGAAGCTGGTGGCAATATGAGCTTGCAAGACTTAGCCAATTACAAGGCGATTGCTCGCGTACCCGTTAAAGGTGATTATCGGGGTTATGAGATTGTCTCCATGCCGCCGCCGTCTTCTGGTGGCATTCATATCGTGCAGATTTTAAATATCTTAGAAGGCTATCCACTAAAAGACTACGGTCAAAACAGCGCACAAACCATTCACTTAATGAGCGAGGCCATGCAATTAGCGTATGCCGATCGCGCAGAATATTTAGGAGATGCTGACTTTATTGACGTGCCTGCCAACGGTTTAACCTCACAAGCTTATGCCGATAAACTGCGCAGTTTAATCAATCCCAATAAAGCCACGCCAGCGGCAACCATTAAAGCCAATAACCCACTACCATACGAGAGCGACCAAACCACGCACTTCTCTATCGTCGATAAAGACGGCAATGCCGTAGCCAATACTTATACGCTGAATTTCTCTTATGGCACAGGGCTTATCGCTGAAGGTACAGGGATTTTGTTAAATAACGAGATGGATGATTTTTCTGCGAAACCCGGCGTGCCCAATGGTTATGGCTTAATCGGTGGCGATGCCAACGCAGTTGAGGCCAATAAACGCCCATTATCTTCAATGAGCCCGACTCTGGTATTCAAAGATAGCAAACCTTATATCGTTACTGGCAGCCCGGGTGGTAGCCGCATTATTACTACCGTCACGCAAGTCATTTCCAACGTCATTGACCATGATATGAATATTGCCGAAGCGACCCACGCACCGCGTATCCATGACCAATGGCTGCCCGATGAGATTCGTATCGAAAAAGCCTTAAATGTTGATACGATTAAAAAGCTAGAATCAATGGGACATAAAGTTAGCCCGCAGTCAGCCATGGGTTCAACCCAGTCGATTATGATTACCCCAAATGGCGTTTATGGTTCTTCTGACCCACGTATCGTCGATGCCGCGGTGGTGGGTTATTAAAGTTTGATAGTTTGTTTTAAAAGTTAATCTTTTAAAAACAATTGCAAATAATGCCCTTCTCTAGCCTTTATCTTGCCCTCTATTCTTTATTCTTAACCCTATAGAGGGCATTTTTGGCTAAACTCATTAAAACTGTTTCATCCTGATTAAACTTGCTTTTTCTACCCTCGCCCTCTCTCTTATACGTTTGAATCGGTGGCTGTCTGCGCCAAATAATGCTATTATTGACGACCAGCTTTAAAAGCTCAAAATATCAACTTTCACGTCCTATCACTTCTTGAAAAACCATAACGTATTGATAATAAAAAATTTATTATCATACAGCTTATTCCCTTTTGATTGCACCAGTAAGAGTCTTCTATGGCATTTGTACACCTTGGCATCCACAGCGAATATTCCATTACCGATTCTATCGTGCGTATCAAGCCGCTGATTAAAGCGGCAGCGGCAGATAATCAGAGCGCGCTGGCATTGACTGATTTATCCAACCTTTATGCGACGGTGAAGTTTTATCGTGCCTGCTTAGGGGCGGGTATTAAGCCTATTATCGGCAGTGAAATCATTATGGATAATGAGGACACGCGCTTGGTGCTACTGGCGATGGACAATGAGGGTTATCAAAATATCACCCGTATCGTCTCGCTTGGCTTTACCGAGGGACGCGCCGATGCTGCCAATCATGGGGTGCCAGTGGTTGAGCGTCGCCATGTTTTAGAGCACGCCGCTGGTGTCATCGTTTTATTTACCGAAAAATCCGATGTCGGTCAGGCATTGGTGAGTTCTATGCCAGAAAAAGCTGACGAGCTGCTGACAGAATGGCAAGCACAGTTTGATGATCGCTTATATTTCGCTATTAAGCGCACCAATCGCTCGGGTGAAGACGCTTTTATAAAAGCGGCTATTCATGCCGGTGCCAAGCATCGTATTCCTATTATTGCTCATAATGATGTGCGCTTTTTAGAGCAAGATGATTTTGACGCTCACGAAGCGCGCGTTTGTATCGCAGGCTCGTATGTTCTTGCCGACCCCAATCGTCCACGGCTGTATTCAGATGAGCAGTATTTAAAAACCCAGCAGGAAATGACGGCGCTGTTTGCTGATATTCCGCAGGTCATTGATAATACCTTACGTTTAGCCACGCGCTGTAATGTGACCTTGACCCTTGGCATTAATGTCCTGCCTGAATTTCCCGTGCCCGAAGGCGAAACGATTGAATCGTTTTTCCGCGCCGAATCAATACGCGGTCTTAATCATCGATTGGATAAGCTCTTTCCGATTGAAGCACGTACTGACAATTGGAGTGACTTTCGCCAAAAGTACGATGAGCGCTTAGAATATGAGCTTGAAGTTATCTTATCAATGGG
>NZ_DAINDI010000005.1:28366-32183 GCF_036731945.1 Psychrobacter sp. | reverse complement strand
CCCAGGTTACTTCTTAATCGTCATGGACTTTATCCGCTGGGCAAAGGCCAACGGCGTACCGGTTGGACCCGGTCGTGGTTCTGGTGCTGGCTCTTTGGTCGCTTATGCGCTTAATATTACTGACCTCGACCCCATTCATTACGACTTGTTATTTGAGCGCTTCTTAAATCCTGAACGTGTTTCTATGCCCGACTTCGATATTGACTTTTGTATTGAAGGTCGTGACCGCGTGATTGATTATGTGGCACAAACCTATGGCCGTGAAGCGGTGTCGCAAATTATTACCTTTGGTACCATGGCAGCAAAAGCGGTGGTACGAGACGTGGCGCGGGTACAAAGCAAATCATACTTTTTGGCCAATAAAATCTCCAAATTGATTCCAAAAACCCCAGGAATTACGCTTAGCCAAGCACTTGAACAAGAGCCGCAGCTAAAAGACTTAATCTCCAACCCCGATAATATGGACTATGAAGATGCCATTGAGATTTGGGAAATGGCGATTAAACTCGAAGGCGTCTGTCGAAACGTTGGTAAGCATGCGGGTGGCGTCCTCATCGCTCCCCATAAAATTACTGACTTTAGCGCGATTTACTGTGATGACGAAGGTCACCGCGTCAGTCAGTTTGATAAAGACGACGTCGAAGCCGTTGGGCTAGTCAAGTTTGACTTTTTGGGTTTACGTAACTTAACGGTGATTAACGCCGCGGTAGAAAACATCAATCTGCGCCGCGCCCGCGAGGGCAAAGATGCCTTGGTGTTAGAGGACTTGCCCTTAGATGACAAAAAAGCCTATAAGCTGCTGCAAGAAGCCAAAACCACAGCTGTCTTTCAGTTAGAAAGTATGGGTATGAAAAAATATCTATCCAAATTACAACCGACCAATATCGAAGACGTTATCGCTATGTGTGCGCTCTATCGTCCCGGTCCGCTTGATGCAGGCATGGTCGAGATGTATATCGACCGTAAGCATGGCCGCGAGGAGGTCATTTATGACCATCCTAACCTTGAGCCAATTTTAGAAAACACCAACGGCGTTATTGTCTATCAAGAACAGGTGATGCAAATCTCGCAGGTCATGGCAGGCTACAGCTTGGGCGGCGCGGATATGCTACGCCGAGCCATGGGTAAGAAAAAACCTGAGGAAATGGCCAAACAGCGCGATATTTTTGTCACGGGTGCGACCGCGCAAGGCATCGATGAAGCGACATCGGGCGGCGTCTTTGACTTGATGGAAAAGTTCGCTGGCTACGGTTTTAACCGCTCGCATTCTGCTGCTTATGGTGTCCTTGCTTATCAGACGGCTTATTTAAAGCAGTACTACCCTGCCGAATTTATGGCGGCGGTACTGACCTCTGATATGAACAACACTGATAACGTGGTGTTCTTTATCAATGATTGCCGTGAAAATTTTGGTTTGACCGTCGTTAATCCATCAGTAAACCGTAGTGAGTGGCATTTTGTCGCCGATACGCCGACCAATATTATTTATGGTTTGGGTGCGATTAAAGGTGTTGGTGAAGGAGCGGTTGAGTCTATCGTTGAGGCGCGCCGACGTGAAGGTCCATTTAAAGATTTATACGACTTTTGCCGCCGCGTTGATATTAAAAAAGTTAATAAACGTACCCTTGAGGCATTGGTTAGTGCCGGCTGTTTTGATGACTTTGCCGCGACTTTACGACCAGACTTGCCAAGCGACGAAGCATACGAGATTCGCGGGGCGCTGATGAGTCAACTGCCAAGCGCCGTACAAGCTGCGGAACAAGACCGCCAAAACAATGAACTTGGCATGATGGACTTGTTCGGTGAAATGGATGGCGTGGTCGCAGCGCCGCCACTGGTCATGACGCCAGAGCTGATTTGGGGTGATAAGCACCGCCTGAAAGCGGAAAAAAATACCTTAGGTTTATACTTGACTGGACATCCTATCGATGAATATCGCGATGAGCTTAAACGTTATACCTCCGGCGCTCGCCTCGATAAGCTGGCAGACACGGGTTATAACGGTAGCTGCTACTTTGCGGGTTTGATTATCGATATTGCCAATTTCGGTACGCGTAACGTCATCACTTTAGACGATGGCACCTCACGTCTAGAAGTCAGCTGTTATGCCGAGCGCTTTAACCGCGTCAAAGAGCAGTTGAAGATTGATGAAGTCGTCGTCATTAAAGGCAGTATCCGTGAGCGTGACGGGCGCATTTTTGCCCGTCTTGATAATGCCATGAGTATGGTTGACGCGCGCCTGCGTTGGATGAAAAAAATCAGCATTAAAGTTCACGGTAGCGATATTAATCTGCTCACGCGTATGCAGCCTTTGCTAAAATCCGCTCAAGCAGGCCTCATACCAGCGCCGCGCTTGGCTTATAACGATGAGCAGGACGAGCAAGGTAATAATGGTAGCAGTGGTAACAGCGCTTATGACCCAGCGATGGGTGGCAGCTTATATGATGAAGATGGCAATGATTTATTAGCCTTAGAAAATAATATACATCAAGATGCACTTCAAAACGGCAGCTATGCTAATAATGCCCTTAGCAACACCGATGCTTCTATTAATGATAACTGCTTGCCGCTTGGGCTGAGCATTTATGAAGAATACGGTATTGCCAACGTCGGGTTATCTGAGCATTGGCGCATCTACCCTAACGATGACAATTTGCAGCAATTAAAGAGCATGGTTAATGAAGACAATTTACATTTTCATTATAGCTAACGTCTTTATAGTAGCTAAGCTGAGCCCTTTAACTTTTAAAATATTGGACACATGATTATGACTGAACATCCTAACAATACAAATACGCAAAACGATGACGAGATTATTAATGACGAGCAATTTGATGATATGCGTGAGTTGTTAGAAGAGGACTTCGTTGATTTGATACAAGTGTATTTTACTGACAGTCACGAGCGCATTGTCAAATTAAGACGCGCACAACAAGAAGAGGATAATGCCAACGGCTATGAGCTTGCGCATGCGCTAAAAGGTGCCAGCGCCAATTTGGGTGCGACTCAGTTAACTCGCCTTAGTAGCCAATTACAAGAAGCGTGCCGTGAGCGCCTTATTGGTGACCAAGCTGGTTTAATTGAAGACGTCGCCGTAGCATTGCAACGGGTTGAACAAGAAATCAAACAAAGACTGGGGCTATAATGCGTAACGACTCTGCCTCATTATTAGTAAATACAAGCTTAGCAAATTCAACCGCCCGCCATACGGTAAGCGATTATCTGTCTTGCTTACAAATCGTTATGGTCAATACCACTTTACCCGCCAATATTGGCTCAGCGGCGCGCGCCATGCATACCATGGGTCTATCGCGTCTGACCGTCGTTGACCCTAAGCTACCCATTGATGAAACCAGTGTTTCGCACGCGGCAGGCGGTAGTGAATTATTAACGTCAGCCACCATAACGCCGACGTTAGAATCGGCGATAGCGGATTGCCAGCTGGTATTTGCCGCTAGCAGCCGTAGTCGTCACATGCCGCGTCCTGTGGTCACACCGACGCAAGCCGCTAAAATCATGTTTGACTTTATCGATAAGCAAACTGCGCTTGATTTAGCAAATAATAGTGAAAGCCCGCAAGCTATTAGCAAGCCCAACATCGCTATCTTATTTGGTCGTGAAGACCGAGGCTTAACCAACGAAGAGCTGGCGTACGCCGATTATCATATTCAAATTGATGCCAATCCTGCTTATCCCGTGCTAAATGTTGCCTCTGCCGTACAAGTCATTGCCAGCTTTATCTTTGCTTATGCGCAGACTCATGCTCAAAACCCTGATGAAAGCTTAGACGATGTAAACCCCGTTCAGCCCATATTAG
>NZ_DAINDI010000005.1:5319-28356 GCF_036731945.1 Psychrobacter sp. | reverse complement strand
ACGTCAACAATGGGATGAACCGGCCATCACCCAGCAGCAACTACAACAGCTCGTGCAGCGTACCACCGATTTGATGGTTCAACGCGGCTTAGCAGACAGTGAACATTTAAAATCCTTGCCAGCGCGACTGTCGCGACTTGGCTCACGCGTGCAGCTGGATCAAAAAGAGTATCAGCTATTAAGCGCACTGATTGCTAAGCTTAGCAAACATTAGAAAAATGGTTTTATCATTACGTTTTTAGCGCCATTTAGCATTTATTTGCGGGACTTGTCTTTGAACAGATAGAAGCCTGAGCCACACAGATAAGACAACACTATATTTTACAACTCAAAGCTGTTATAACTTTAAAAGATGTCATTGTGATTTTTCTGACACTATTTTTCTGACAATCGATAGGACGCTTTATGTCATTGCCAACCTCCTTGTTCAAATCGCTTGCCCGTATCAAAAAAGACCTACAAGAAGATGTCGAAGCGGTATTTAATCGCGACCCTGCTGCGCGTAATAGCCTAGAAGTCATCTTGACCTACCCTGGCATTCACGCCCTGATTTTGCATCGCGGCGCGCATTGTCTTTGGCAAAATGAGCAAAAACTGGCGGCGCGCGCCGTCTCTTATGGCTCGCGTATCATTACTGGCATTGAGATTCATCCTGCCGCTAAAATCGGCAAGCGTTTTTTTATTGACCATGGCGTCGGCGTAGTGATTGGCGAAACGGCTGAGATTGGCAACGACGTTACCCTTTATCACGGCGTTACCCTTGGCGGCGTTTCATGGAATAATGGCAAACGTCATCCTACTTTAGAGGACGGAGTCATTGTCGGTGCTGGTGCCAAAGTATTAGGGCCATTTACGGTAGGTAAAGGCGCTAAAATCGGCTCAAATGCGGTGGTGGTCAAACCTGTACCCGCAGGTGCAACAATGGTTGGTAGCGCCGCGCGTATGATTTCAGACCATCATGACGAAAAAGGCAATCCTATTACAACCAAAGTACAAGACCCCAAACAACAAGAAAAAGCCGCGCAAGCAGGTGCAACTGCTGACCAGCAAGAAACAGACCCTACTTCTAACACTGCACGAGCGACGGCGTTTCAGGCTTATGGGATTGACCCTTCTTCACAAGACCCAGTGGCTGAAGCCTTTGCTAAAATGCTCGAACATATCCAGCAATCAGAAAATCGACTCGATCAACTACAAGCGGCCATGTGCAAGATAGACCCAAACTTTTGCAAAAAAGAATACGATAAACTGTGCTTAGAAGACTTAGATGTCATCGGTCGTGCTGATATGGATGCAGCTGGCACTGAGCAGAAATAAATTGCTCGCTAGCTTGGAGATTAAATAAAAAGAGACCAATTCAATTGGTCTCTTTTTATTTTAACCAATAGAGAAATAGCGCTGTATCGACTAACTATCGTCAAAATATTCTAAAAACGCGACGGTATGGCTGATAGCAATTTTTTGTAGCCTCTGTCTGCGCAGGCACAGCAAGCAAGAAAAATGGATATCAGCAGTGCGTGATGTCTCTATATTACTTTTTACTCACTATAGTTAACAAACAACATTTATAAAAATGACGAGTCAGGCTGGGTCAAAAACTCTATTTCCTCGCTACTTGACACCCGTCCTAAAATGTCATTACGATGCGGATAACGGCCAAATCGATCGATAATTACTTTGTGTTTGAGCTCAGCATCTATGGTGTCTGCGTTGGTATAGTGCTTAAATAACTTTTCTGCTTGCTGATGAATCAGTTTTGACTCGCTGTGCATATAAGGCATTAATAAAAACTTACGTTCATCGATCGTTTCAAGCGCCTCTAATGCTCCGGCAGCTACCGCCTCTTGCGCAAGTACAAGGCACATTGCATCTTGGGCAAAAGCCGCTGGCGTATCACGGTAAATATTGCGCGAAAACTGGTCTAATATAATAATTTCTGCTAAGCGCCCTTGTATGTTGCTACGCCACGTATAAAACTCTGCCGCCGCTGCTTGCTCAAGAAAATCGCTGTAGCGCTCTATTAATAACTTATCAAAATCCTCATTTTTTTCAAAAAACTTCTCACTACCCGCCTCATTAAAACAAAAATCCAATATATCGTTGTACATTATTTCCTCACTACATTATTTATAAAAAATCAGCCACAAGCATATTTAAAGCTATCATTTCAAAACATACAGCATTGACTCTTGGTTTCATAACAACTAAGGAGTATTTAGTGATTCTGTCCTATACTCTCTCATTATCCATAACTAAAAAAACAGGAAAACTCATGGCTCGTTTACAAGATAAAGTTATCATTATCACTGGTGCCGCCCAAGGCATGGGCGAAACTCATGCGCGTTTATGTATGGCAGAAGGTGCCAAAGTGGTCTTGACCGATATTAATGCTGATAAAGGCGATGCCTTGGCTAAAGAGCTTGGCGCTGATGCGCTATTTATTAAGCATGATGTTACTAGCGAGCAAGATTGGAAGCAAGTCGTTGAACAGACCGAAGCGCATTTTGGACGTATTGACGTTTTGGTCAACAATGCAGGTATCACTACGCACAAATCCATTTTAGATACCTCGGTAGAAGAGTATCGTAAGATTCTAGAGATTAACCAAGTGTCGGTATTTTTAGGCATGAAAGCGGTTATTCCAACCATGAAAGCCGCTAAGCAAGGCTCTATCATCAATATCTCATCGATTAACGGTTTGGTTGGCGGCGCTATCGGCTATACCGATTCTAAATTTGCGGTACGCGGTATGACCAAATCCGCAGCATTAGAATGTGCCCCTTATGGCATACGCGTGAACTCCATTCACCCGGGCGTCATCGCTACCCCGATGATTATGCAAGGCGATACCAAAGATGCAGTTGAAGCTTTTGCCAAAACCATTCCGATGCGACGTGTGGCACAGCCCGAAGAAGTCAGCGGCATGGTGCTATTTTTAGCATCAGATGAATCAAGCTACTCAACAGGTTCAGAATTTGTTATTGATGGTGGTTTGACGGCGCAGTAAGGATTTTTGCGCTAAACCATGTGAATTAGGTAAAAGCTGGGTAGTACCCGGCTTTTATTTTGAGATACTTGAAGGAAAACACTAAGGATTTAATAGCTTTGACTTATTCTTAATAACAGCTCAGCCACTGCATTTAACCTCTTTAAAGCCCACTCAAAATCAACTCTTCAACCCCTGCTCTTTCATGGGCCTTAAATGGATAACGATCTGCCATGATTACCCATTGATAAGAGTTTTTAGTTATTTTTTTAGGCTCTAAACTATTGCTTAGGCTATTTTCTTTATCGTCTAATTTTATTAATAAAATATCAATATCCATAGTGACTATTTTTATAGGATTTTTTATTGATTCAGAGCAACGCTGTCTACCGCAATCACTCTCAATTTTTTTAAAAGTCTGCTGCAACTGCTGCAGGGTCATGGCAGAAGTAAGGGTTAAATAAACACACTGATTGGTATAGTCAGGTTTTGGTAGCTCAGGTGTCGCGGTAAAATCAGGATTTTGAAATGCCGTTGATAGCTGTATTTCACCTAAAGCCGTAAGCTGTTCTCGAGCGCGTGGTAAGTATTTCTCAGCTTGATAATTACTACCGAGGGCGAGCAGCACTGCCGATATAGAATGCGTTTGCAGCTGTTCAGACGCGCACTGTTTTAAGTCTTCAAGATTCAAATCAGCCAATGCTCTATGTGTCATCAGATTAACTATCTTGGTTTACATTGAATTCGGCTATTGAGCCTTTGGCATAACGAGTGATCTGCACCCCAACCGCATCCGCTTGTTGAATAGCAGTTGGCTTGGCAACGCTGAGCGTTATTTTATGACAGTTATATTTTGCCAGTAGCTTATCAGCGATTTGACCAGCCAAATGCTCAAGCAACTTTGCTTTAATCGCTTGGCACCATTCGCTCACATCATCGCAGACCGCTTTGTAATTGAGCGCATCATTAACCTCGTCTGACACAGCCGCTTTATTAATATCCGTTTCAAGCGCAATATCAATCAGCAAAGGTTGCGTGATAGCGCGCTCCCATGCATAAACACCAATCACCGCCTCTACTGTTAAGCCTTTGACAAATATCACATCAGATTCGGTATGAAACATGCACTCATCCTTATTTATTATGCTTTTATTTTAAAACAATTTTACGATAACGCCTCGTCGCGCAGGCGCGCAGCTTTTAACGCTTTACTCGGGCGATGGCGCCACAAGTCAATGCTGAATAATAATAACCCAAGCCAAATCAAACCAAATACCGCCAGCCGATGTAAATCAAAAGGCTCGTTATAATAAAATACCGCTAAGAAGAAAATAAAGGTCGGGGTCAGATAATTCATAAAGCTTAGAATACTAAAAGCGACCATCTTAGTCGATTTATTAAATAGTAACAAAGGTATCAGCGTGATTGGACCTGCCAGCATCAGTAGCCAAATGTTTGAGGTAAACCAAAAACTTAACTGACTACTCACCACGTCCGCTTGCCAAAACCACCATAAACAAATCGGTACTAACATGGTGGTTTCTACAAACATGGCATCGACCGCCGTGAGCGGTGTTTGGCGCTGGATGGTGCCGTAAGTACTAAAACTAAAGGCTAAAATCAGCGATATCCATGGCAAGCTACCAATCATAACGACTTGAATCAGCACGGACAATAGCGCAAAACCAATAGCCACCCATTGCAAGGGGCGCAACCGCTCTTTAAACAAAATCATCGAGAGCGCTACGCCAACCAACGGCCCGATAAAATACCCCAAACTGGCCTCAAGAATGCGGTCGTGGTTAACCGCCCATACATAAGTCAGCCAGTTGGTGGCAATAATCAACCCCGATATAAAAGAAAATGCTATCCATCTTGGGTTTTGCTTTAGCGTATCAATCCACTGCCAGCGCTTGGTCAGCACCAATACGATAAGCAAACAGGCAAAGGTCCATATAATGCGATGGCCGATAATCTCGGTCGCATCATAAGCAGCGAGCTGCTTAAAGTATAACGGAAATGCACCCCAAATAAAGAACGCTGTTAGCGCGGTGGCAATACCGCGTCTGGTGGTTTGAATAGGAGCAACGGGTTTTTTGACAACATTTTGAGTGGTCATAAGACGATACAACTTTTTAGAGCAAAGCGCGCCCTTACCTATTTTTAAACCATTATAAAATGATAAAAGTAAGCGCGCAGGGTTACTACGTAGAGGATAGAAAGTAAAAAGCAATGCGTTGATACCATCTAAGTATCAACACATTGCTCACGACAACAACTATTATTAAATAAATTTTATAACAAGTTTAAAAATTTAGCTTTTGGACTTTAACAGATCCAGAAGATAAAGCTTTAAATTTTAGAAGTTAATAATATTTTGTCAGGTAATTAACAACTTCAATATTAAACCGCCCCATTATCAACCTTGATAGACATACCGATTTGATTGGCAAGCTCAGCAAATCCTGGAAAGCTGGTATTAACGGTTTCAACGCCTTCAATGGTAATCTGCTTCGCTGCACGTAAGCTGGCAACCGCAAAGCTCATGGCAATACGATGGTCATGATGCGAGGTGATATGCCCGCCACCAAAGACAGGCTGGCTATTATTCACTTCATTAACATTACTGCCCTTACCTTCGATGCCTTTGCCTTCAATAATCATGCCATCTTCAGTCACCGTACAATCAATGCCTAGCGTTTGTAGACCGTCTGCCATCACGGCGATACGATCTGACTCTTTCACACGCAACTCTTTTGCACCGGTTAACACCGTACGACCTTGGGCACAGCTGGCAGCGATAAATAATACGGGAAACTCATCAATCGCTAAAGGTACTAAATATTCTGGAATCTCGATACCTTTTAGGCTTGAGCTGCGAATCGTGATATCAGCGACTGGCTCGCCGCCGACATGGGTTTCATTGCTTAGGCTAATATCAGCATTCATCAATTTTAAAATATCAATGATACCCGTACGCGTCGGATTAATACCCACTTGCGTTAGGGTCAGCTCGCTGCCGTGACTGATGGCTGCGGCTACCATAAAGAAAGCCGCTGATGAGATATCAGCAGGCACCGCAATATCACCGCCTGTGAGCGTGCCGCCACCTTTGACGCTGACACGATTGCCATCAACCGTCACAGGATAATCAAAGGCTGAGAGCATACGCTCGGTATGGTCGCGGCTAACTTCAGGTTGAATAACGGTCGTGGTACCTTCTGCCCAAAGTCCAGCCAACAATAAGCAAGACTTAACCTGCGCAGAAGCAACTGGCATATCATATACCATACCTTGCAGCGGCTCACCAACCGTATCACGACCAGTGATGCTCAGCGGCGCGGTACCATTATGACCGGTACTTTGAATGACGGCACCCATTTCACGTAATGGTGCTGCCACACGCTCCATCGGACGCTTGTTTAGACTGGTGTCGCCTGTCAGCACACTATCAAACGACTGCGCTGCTAATATACCGGCAAGGAGGCGCATACTGGTACCTGAGTTACCCATGTATAATGGTGTTTTGCTTGGTTTTAGACCGTTCATACCCACGCCATGAATGGTCAGTCTGCCTTTATCAGGGCCTTCAATGCTCACGCCCATATCACGAAATGCTTGCAAGGTAGCTAGCGCATCCTCTCCTTCCAAAAACCCTGTGACGTTGGTCACACCTGTGGCAAAGCTACCGAGCATGATACTGCGATGCGAGATAGATTTATCACCAGGAATGGTAATGGTGCCAGAGACGGTGTTGCTAGGAGTAATAGTATAAGAAGCTGACATGGCAGAAGTATCCGTATAAGGGGTGCTGGCTAACATATGGCCAAAATGTCGCCGTGCGGCTTGCGCGCGGCCCAAAAGCCCCATGAGGGCGGTCGAATCTTTATCAATGATAAGCTGGCGCATATTCTGTAAATAAACGCCATACTCGTCAAGAGCGCTTATAATCGCGCTTTGGTTGGCAAAAAATATATCGTGCCACATTTTAGGGTCGCTGGCGGCAATGCGGCTAAAGTCGCGAAAACCGCCCGCGGCATAGCGAAACATATCTAAATTATCATCGTGACTTGCCAGCTGCTCAACCAGATTAAACGCCAGCAGATGCGGCAGATGACTGGTATGTGCCAATATTGCGTCATGATGTTCAGCCGCCATCGGCATGACCGTCGCACCAACTGCTTCCCATAACTGACGAAGCTTAGCGACAGCATTATCATTGGTCGTTGGTAGCTCGCAAATAATGACGCTATGATTGACAAATAAATTGGCGCGCCTGGCATGATAGCCTGAATTTTCCGCCCCAGCAATCGGATGCGCAGGGACAAGACCCGTTGGTAGCGAGCTAAAGACCGCTTTGGCAGCATCAATAATATTAACCTTGGTACTACAGACATCAGTAATAATACAGTCAGTGGCAAGTTGACCATTATCCATTGCTGTTTTAATATCGACAAATACTGACTGCACCGCTTGTACTGGCACGGCGATGATAATTAGGTCAGTACCAGCTATTACTTCACTTAAGACGTCACTACCCGCGTCTAGCAAACCATGTAGCATGGCTTCATTAATGCTTGGCGCGTGTCTATCAACCGCCACCAAGCGCGCGCTTAACCCATGGTCTTTGATGGCTTGGGCAAGGCTCGCACCAATCAGCCCGAGACCGATAACACAGACTTGCTTAAATAACGGCGGCTGAGCATGGATAGAAGATTGCATATGATTGTTTTGATTACTTATCTTTTGATTGCTAGGGTTGTTTTGCTGGCGACTCACGGCGTTTCTCTTTCAACAAACCAGCATCAGTAGGCATAAAGCATGCTGATATTGGCGTCGTAAAATTGATTTATTTTTTGATTAAAATACGGATAAATACTCTTTTATTAATCTTCAGTCAATATTGAGCGCAAGGTATCAATGAGACGCATATTATCTTCTGCAACCCCTACCGTAATACGCAGCCAATTGGGCAAACCATAACCTTCTAATGGGCGTACTATCACGCCCTGCTCCAGCAATGCTTGATAAATGGCAGCCGCGGTTATGTCTTCCATCTCAACTTCTATTTCCACCATGATAAAGTTGGCATGCGACTTGATAAACCCTAACCCTAAGGCATCAAATTGCTTTTCTAACCAGCGCATTTGCTCTTGATTATTGAGTCTTGATTTTTCAATAAAACCTTGGTCAGCAAGCGCAGCATTGGCAGCAGCTAAAGCGACTCTACTAACGTTAAACGGCTGACGAATGCGATTGAGTAAATCGGCGACGGCGACTGAGCTTAGCGCATAACCAACACGCAAACCCGCCAGCCCATAGGCTTTTGAAAAGGTACGTACAATAACCACATTCTCAAATTCATCGAGCAGCGCTCTATTATTACTCTCAGGACTATATTCGATATAAGCTTCATCTAATACCACCAACACTGAGTTTGGCACACTAGCAACAAACGTACGTAACTCTTGCTGCGTAAGCTGCGTGCCTGTTGGGTTGTTAGGATTGGCGATAAAGACTATTTTGCTATTAGGGTTGTCCGCTACCGCCTGACTCATTGCTTTTAAATCATGACCAAAACGATTGGCTGGCACCTCTACACCGGTTGCTCCTTGCATTTTGGCCAGCATTGGATAAACGATAAAAGCATACTGACTATAAATAATTGCATCATCCATACCAGCAAAACTACGCGCTAAGATATCAAGCAAGTCATCAGAGCCGTTACCTAGAGTAATCTGGTCGACACCAACATCGTTAAAGTCAGCAAGTGCTTGTTTGAGATAATAACCATTGCCATCAGGATAACGTGCCAGCTGACCCAATTGCTCGGTGATCGCAAGTGTGACATGCGGTGAGCAGCCTAGTGGATTTTCATTACTAGCAAGCTTTACCACATCTGAGACACCGTACTCGCGTGTCAACTCTTCAACCGGCTTTCCCGTCTGATAAGGCATTAGCTCTAAAATACTGTCATAGGCAGGCGCTAGCGGTGATAAATTTGACTCTGTCGACTGAGATGACTGCATGATTTATCCTTGATGTGATAAGGCATTTACTGTTGATGAATCCCTGCTAGAACCATTCTATTAAGCCAACTTTATAGCACGGCTTTTGGGTAAGAACCGAGGATACGCAAATCTTTGACCAATGGGCGGATATCAGCAATCGCTGCACTCACATTTGCATCTTCGATGTGGCCATCCATATCGATAAAGAACACATAAGCCCATTTATTTGGACGTTCAGGACGGGTTTCGATACTGGTCATCGACACGCCATGATAAGACAAGGGCTTTAATATTTCGATTAATGCGCCTGCTTTATCATGCGCTGAAACCATGATTGAAGTTTTATCTTGACCCGATGGCGCAATCGCTTCGTGACCGATAATGAGAAAACGCGTGGTATTGCTAGGATTGTCTTCGATGTTTGAATACAGCTTATGTAAATCGTACTCTGCAGCAGCCACATCACCGGCAATTGCCGCTGAATGCCATTCGTTTTTGAGACGGCGAGCTGCTTCACCATTGCTCGATACCGCCACACGCTCAACATTTGGGAAATTAACATCAAGCCAATGACGACACTGCGCCAAGGATTGCTGATGCGAGTAGATACGGCTTAGGCCATCGAGTTTGGTATGCTCAGCAACCAAAAAGTTCTGATGAATAGGCAGCTCAACTTCACCGATTATCTTTAAGCTAGAAGATAAAAAGCCATCTAACGTATGGTTGACCACGCCCTCTGATGAGTTTTCAACTGGTACCACGCCATACATCGCTGTGCCCGCTTCCACTTCGCGGAAGACATCAGTGATGGTGTTTAGCGGTACGGTATCAGCGGCTTTACCAAAGTGCTTTAAAGCGGCGGCGTGGGTAAAGGTACCAACAGGGCCCAAAAACGCAATGCGCTGCGGCGCTTCTAAATCCAAGCACACCGACATAATCTCACGGAATAAGCGCGCCATTTTCTCATCGGCAATGGGCCCAGTATTACGTTCCATCACCGCCTTTAACACTTGCGCTTCACGCTCAGGACGATAAAAAATAGGATTGGTTTTTTCGGCATCAGGGCTATTAGCAACGTGGTCTTTTTTTACCGTCGCTACTTGCTGCGCCAATTTGGCACGATTATTAATTAGCGTTTGAATTTCGCAGTCAACTGCATCAATACTTTGGCGCAATGTGTTTAAAAACGCTTTATCAGTTGCAGCCCCATCAACACTTGCAGGGGTTTGGTTTAGATTGTCTATATTTTGCTCTGGTGACTGCTCACTCATTACCGCCCATCCTTTTTCTAAAATTATTGCTAAAGTTTATGACTGTTATCTATTAGCGAGGTAACCTGCTTGTTTTAATAGTAAATGCTGGCTTAGTTTTCATGTTTCGCGCGCGCCAAACAGCTAATCGGCTCTACTATAGCAAAAACTATCGACAGTGCCCATTCGTAAATACGCGCAAATAAGCAATTTGCCATAAATCTTAGCACAGTTATGCATGATAAACGCTATACCCTATGAAACTATCAGGCTACAACCGTCCAAATATATGATACAGTTTAAAGATAGGCATTAAATTCACCATACCGCCATGATAAATCGCTTTATAAATAAACATTATCATGGGCAACTTCTTTAAATAACCAATTTAAATAAGAACATCAAAACGTTAATTGACCATATCAAGGATATCTGATGAGCGCATTACAACAGCTTCGCACCATGACCACTATTGTCGCTGATACGGGCGACCTTGCCGCCATTGCGCGTCTAAAACCCATCGATGCCACGACCAATCCAAGCCTTATTACCAAAGCGCTGATTCATCCGGATAATGAGGCACTGATGTCAGAAACCATGAGTCGCCATCGCGGTGACGTCGATGCGGTAATTGATGAATTAACTGTTCAAATTGGTTGTAATATTTTGGCATTGATTGAAGGTCGCGTTTCAACCGAAGTCGATGCACGCTTATCTTATGACACTCAAGCCACGATTGATAAAGCCCTCAGCTTTATGGAAGCGTATCAAAAAGCAGGTATCGACTCAGAGCGCGTCTTAATTAAGATGGCCGCAACCTGGCAAGGGATTGAAGCGGCGCGTTACCTTGAAACGCAGGGTATTCATTGTAACTTAACGCTATTATTCGGTCAGCATCAGGCGATTGCTTGTGCCGATGCGGGCGTGACCTTAATCTCCCCTTTTGTTGGGCGTATTTTAGATTGGCAAAAACGTCAGCAGAACCGCCAAAATGTCCCTGCTTCAGATGATATGGGTGTGCAATCGGTCAAGCTCATTTACCAATACTACAAACAACATGGCTATAAAACCCAAGTGATGGGCGCAAGTTTCCGCTCAACTGAGCAAATATTGGCACTGGCTGGCTGTGATCTATTGACCATCGCGCCCAACCTTATAGATGAGCTGGCAGCGATGGAGATTGAAGTGCCGCGTCAACTATCTCCAAGCATGTCAATGGATTTGGCCGACATGGCGAAAGTTAGCTTAACCCATGATGAGTTCAGTGCCGCTTATCAGCAAGATATCGTCACCCAAGACTTATTACCCAAGGGTATCGATGGCTTTATCGGTGCGCGTGATGAACTTGCGCAAATGCTAGCAGATATGCGTGATTAACAACCAAACTTACTATATATCCGAGGCCCCTGCCTGCTAATCACGAGTGCTGAGATTGTCTCAGTATGAACCCCTTGTCATAAAAGTAATTTGCCTGCACCTACTAAGTTGGCTATGATAAGCGACTTTATATAACAACAAGCAAGGCTCGATTATGAAACGGCTAGCAGTGATATTAGCAGGTAGTACGCTTGCAATGAGTGGCTATGCGGCAAACTGGTTAGAGGTCTCAAAAAGCCAAACTGGCTCTGTTTTTAGCTTAGATCTGGACTCTATCGAACGCTCAGACATTCATATTATTGATGAAAAAGAGGTCGAAAACATTACTGTCTCGATTCGTAGAATCTATCCCGCGCCAAAAAGCGTAAAAGAAAATGCAGAGGCTAAAGAAGCTAAAGAAGCTAAAGAGAAATTGAAAGACATTAAAGGAACCAGCACCCATCATAGCGACCAACAATGGCTTATCTCATGTAAGGACGCAAGCTACTATCAGCGAGCTTACGTAAATTATGCTGCTGACGATAAAGTGTTAAAATCTTGGCAATCCGATAAACCGATACTGACAACCAAAGACTTTAAGCTGACCAAACCAAAAACGATTAGCCGCTTGCTCGTCGAACAGGCGTGTAAAAGTTATCAGCAAGCTAAATAGCGTAAAGTAAAACGAGTTAAGACAAATTAAATACAGTCAAAAAAGCGCGCTTTTTATTATGCTAAAAACCATTTGTCTAAGCTTTTAAAACCGTATAAACAGGCACGGGGAAATCGCCGTGTAAAGCAACTAAATCTAACAATACCAAGGCGCCAACTACCGTATGCTGCGCCGACTTGCATAGCTCATAAGCAGTCATCAGCGTGCCGCCAGTAGCCAAGATATCGTCAACCAACAATACCCGCTCCGGCGGCAAATTATTTTGCATCTCAAGCGTGTCTTTGCCGTATTCTAATGCATAGGCTTTGTTAGCAACCGGCGGCGGTAATTTACCGGGTTTACGTAGCAAAATCATACCTTTACCCAAACGTCCCGCCAGCAAACTGGCAAATACAAAACCACGTGCCTCCACCGCACCCAAACAATCCACCTCATCAATCAAACCGGTAGGCAAAGCCACTAGCATCTCGTCAATCACCGCATTGATATGACTACGTAGTAACGGCGTAATATCATAAAAATCAATGCCAACTTTTGGGAAGTCTGGTACTGTGCGAATGATTTGCCAAAATGGATGGTCAGTATTGAGCGTAGTAGATGAATCGTTTGTGGTATTAACTTTAGCTGATGTAACGGCGGCATTCGCGCTCATAGTAACCCTTAACTTTTAAGACTTAAATAATGATATGACAGTGATAAACAAGATATCAATCGCTAAAAATAGCGGCGAGAATTATAGCATAATCAGCTTTTTAGTGGCGGCAAAATTGGCAAGCACAGCACCGCTAAAACCCTTAAAATGACGCCTAAGAACTTGATAAAAGCTGGTGAATCTCAATATACAAGTGTAAACTTAACTATGAAAATAACCGCTATATGCTAAACTACGTGCGTTTTTATACGCTAAATGCTGGCTAGAATGCTTAATAAATGCTTTAAAAACACCTATTAACATAGTTAGTAGAACTGGTAATAGAAACATTAGTAATCGTAATACTGGAAATAATTGATAGGACTATTTATGAAACGTTATGAATGTATTGTCTGCGGTTGGATATACGACGAAGAGCTTGGCTGCCCTGAAGAAGGCATCGCGCCTGGCACCAAATGGGAAGACATTCCAGACGACTGGACGTGCCCAGAATGCGGCGTTGGCAAGCTTGATTTTGAGATGCTCGAATTTTAAGCCAACGACCATCTAAATAGGATACTTCATGACAGAATCAAACCCTACCAATCACACAAACGCGTCTGTAAATTCAGAAGAAACCGACAATGCTTTAGTGATTAATGACAAAATGACGAATGATGCAACGCTTAGCTCTTTACCATCTAGCTCTTCAACGCTTAGCGCTGCGACAATTGATTCTCCAGCAATCAGTTACCCAACGCCTGAATGGCAAAAGTTTGGCGACCATGCTTGGTATCCGTCTGATTTGAGCGAACATCTTTATCAAGCAATGATAGATATTGGTGATGGCATTGAGCTGTGCGTTGAAGCCGGTGGTGATCCCAAGAATCCGCCATTGCTTATGATTATGGGACTGGGCTCACAAATGATCTTCTGGCCCGACAATTTTATCAAACGCTTTATCGATGCTGGGTTTTTTGTGATTCGTTTTGACAATCGTGATATCGGCTTGTCATCTAAAGTACAGATTGATGGCTTGCCGCGTATCAGTCAATTGAAAATGATGATGCGTCTGCAAACGGGGCTGTCGAATAAAGGCGCACCGGTTGCTTATAATTTGACCGACATGGCAGAAGATACGGCACGTTTAATCAAAGCCTTAAAACTTGGTAAAACGCATCTGCTTGGCGCTTCTATGGGCGGTATGATCGCTCAAATCGTCGCCGCGCGTTATCCAAGTTTGGTGCAGCGTATGGCGTTGATGTTTACCACTACCAATCGAGCGTTTTTAAAACCGCCGAAACCTAAGCAGTTATATACCCTTATCAATCGTCCTGAGAGCCACTCTGAGCGCGATATCGTGCGTCATAGCGTCTGGTTTATGAAAACCGTTGGTACGCCAGGACACGTCAATGTGCGCATGGTACGTGACATTGCTAAGATACGTTATCAGCGTAATTTCCATCCACTTGGTACGGTACAACAGCTCAATGCTATCTTAGCTTCTGGCTCGATTAGCAAATATAGCAAACAAGTTAAAGCACCGACGATTGTGCTGCATGGTAGCGCTGATGGCCTATTACCCGCTTCACAAGGACGGGTGGTTGCAAAGACCATACCCAATGCAACCTTTCATTTAATCGAAGGCATGGCGCATGATATTCCCGAATACTATCAGCCTTATATGGTCGATTTGATTAGTAAGCACTTGCTAGAAAAATGACCGTTTAAGTTTAAGGTAAGTCCACCTCAAGCAAAAAAGAGTGTCAGAGCGATGAATAATCTATCGCTCTGACACTCTTTTTTTGCCGGCACATTTAAGCGTAATATTAAATGATAAGTCTTAAGTATCAATCACAAGCAATGCTGTCACCCTCTTTATCAATACACATTTTATTGCCGTTTTCTAGATTGCCAATCCAAGCTTTGCCATTTGTAAATACAAATGCAGGCTGGTCTTTATAATAATCGCTCACACTCGCAGCGCTATTGTCAAAGCGAAAAGGAATCACCAACTCCCCACCTAAATTAACAAAGCCCCATTCATTGTCTATACGCACGCCTGCCAAGCCTTCAGAAAATGGCCGCACTTCATCGAAAGAATAGGTAATCATAGATACATTATTGTCGTCAACAAAACCCCATTTGCCGTCTTGTTGCCACGGCTGCAAGGTGGTAAAACCACGGGGCGGTTCTAGCTTCTGCCCAGTTTCATTGCTGCTTACAGATGTACCTTTCGAATTTTGACTAGCAGCCTTGCTATTTGGGTCAGAGGTGAGCTTACCGTCTTTATCCAACCAGCTGATAGCTTGATTTTTACGTACGCGCGTCATACCGCTACGATAATTGTCGATATCACTAATCGCTGCAGCAAATGGTATGACTGTCTTGTTGGCAGTATCTACAACCCCATAATGACCGCTTTGCTTGACCACAATGCGACCTTCAGAGACAGGACGCGCCCAACTTTGTCCTTCTTTGAGCATATCGTATATCGCAGGAATAACCTCGCGACCTTGCATATTGACATAGCCTACCCGACCATTACGCAATACTGGTAATAAGCCGCCCGATATTTTATCGGCATCTACTTTTTGATAGCGGGTTAAATCAAGCACACTTTTGCCTTGCTTATCAATCAAGGCAACTGGTGCACCGAAATCTTTTATGGCTAAAAAATAGCCACTACTAGAGGTACAAGAGACATTTTTATAATAGCTTTTGGGTATTTTACAGCTGGCGGCTTGTGCATTTAACGTCATAAAAAACGTAGCAGCTATGCTGCTCATGACAAACAGACGCGCAATGAAACTTGCACGCGGCAATTGTGGCGGCAGTGTCAATAAGAAATCTATTTTTCGTTTTGATATAGAACGTTGCAGCATAAGCAAACCTAGGCTAAAAGTAATAGAAGCACTGTGAATATATTGGGAGTGCATTATAAAAACGATATAGCGGAACTGTCATAGACTTTTTGAAGCCTCTGTCGGCGCAGACACAGCAAGCGAGGAAAATTTATGACAGTTTCGCGTAAAAACATCATGTCTCTACTTTATATAAAATTCACTATATCAAGTTAAGTATTTGAAGAGTATCGTTATTTTAAAACATGACTCACTTCACAATAAAAATGAATGATAGAGTAACAAATGGTAGCGTAGTCGCCAATGCTATTGCGGTAAGAAAGTGACCGCTTTATTTATCTATGGAGGGTGATAAGTCATTATAAAATAAATCGTGCCAAAGCATTCCAATTTAAGAGTAAAACACTGACAATATGGTCTGTCTATATAAACCAGCTCTTGATAAACCAGCTCTTGAGCGAACAACATTAAAAAAACGTCTTAAAAAAGCATCATAGTAATGAGATAAGGATATTGCATGGCTATTGCCTCTTCACGCTCTGCCGCTACTGGCTTGGCCATTGGTTGCGTCATTTTTGGTTTGGGTAGTTTGATTGTCGCCCATGTCGACATCGGTGGCTGGGCAATGTCATTTTGGCGACTGGCTATTTCTGGCGTGGTTTTCGCTATATTGGCTAAAATGACAGGACAACGACTTCCGCGCTCAAAGCGGGCTGTTTTTTACGGTTTATTATCAGGCGCGTTTTTAGGACTCGACTTGGCGCTATGGCATGAGAGTATTTATGCCGTTGGCCCCGGCATTTCAACCTTATTAAACAGCTTGCAGATTTTCTTTTTAGCCGCCATTGGCTTTTTATATTTTAATGAGCGGCAGTCTATTTTGCAGCTCATCAGTTTATTTTTAGCCATGCTAGGCGTGGCAATGATAGGTAGCCCTGAGTTTGCGCAAAACACCGCTGCGACTTGGGGGTTTGTCACGGGTATCGTTTCAGGCGCTATGCTTGCCGCGTCGATGACCTTTATCCGTAAAACCCATGATACTGAGCCAACGCCGATATTTATGCTGATGCAGTTGGTGAGTATCGGTGGCGTGATAGCAATGATTTTGCCGATGTTTATCTTTGATATGGGTAATATTTTGCCCAATACTTGGTCTGAGATTGGTTGGATATTGATTTATGGCACGGTGATGCAATGCTTAGCATGGGGACTTATCGCCTACTCCATTCCTAAGCTGTCTTTGGCATTGACAGGGCTGCTCTTATTAACCGAACCCATTGCGGCCTTGGTGATTGATTATAGCTGGCTTGATAAACCGATTAATACGCTGCAATGGAGCGGCGCGCTACTGACGATGTTTGCCATTTATTTAGGGTCATTAAAACCTAAGCCACGCGCACTACGCCGTTATCGTTTTTTTGCCAGATTTTATAAACGAAATTATAAATAAATCGGTAATGAGTAAAAGCCGTAATAAGCAAAAGCCACAATACTTATTGTGGCTTTTTTTACGATGAACAAATCAATCTTTTTGACGGTTAATCTTTTTGTCTATTAAATAAGGCATTAAGGACAATCGCCGCTAAAGTCGCGGTGCCAATACCGCCTAAATCAAAGCCGCCCAGATGCAGGCTAAAATTGCCCGTGCCCATAATAACGGTAACCGCGGCAATGATTAAATTGCTATTTTTGCTAAAGTCAATATGACTGTCTATCCAAATTTTTGCCCCAGCAATGGCAATCAAACCAAAGACTACGATAGAAGCACCGCCCAATAAAGCCGCCGGTATGGTCTGAATAATGGCACCAAACTTTGGCGACAAGCCGAGCAAAATAGCAACCAAACCTGCTATCACAAAAATCGTCGTGCTATAGACTTTGGTCACGGCCATGACACCGATATTTTCTGCATAAGTGGTCACCCCTGTGCCACCAAAGCCTGCCGAAAACGTCGTCGCCAAGCCATCAGCAAAAAATGCTCGGCCCATATAAGGTGTCACGCGAGCTTTAGTCATGCCTTCGACTGCTTTAAAGTGCCCCAAGTTTTCGGCAATTAAGATAAAGGCGACAGGAGCAATCAATATAATCGCACTCATCTCAAAACGCGGCGTATGAATACTTGGCAGACCAAACCATGAAGCGGCCGATACATTGCTAAAATCAATCGGTACGCCATAACCGAGTATGTTGGTCATAACAAAATAAGCAATATAAGACAGGATTAAACCAACCAGCAACAACAGACGGCGTAGCATACCGCGGGTAAATACCGCAACTCCACTGATAAGCAATACCGTCAGCGTCGCCATCCATGCATCAAACTGGTTGGCAGACACCCCTTGAATGGTCACAGGCGCCAAGTTTAGACCAATAATCATCACAATGGCACCGGTGACAATAGGCGGCATCAAACGCTCAATCCAGCCTGTACCCGTCTTCATCACCAACAAACCTATCAAGGCATAAATAATGCCGCATGCCATGATACCGCCCAAGGCAACATTCAGATTGTCATTGAATCCCATGCCTGCATAGGCCGTAATCGCAATCACAGGACCAATAAAGGCAAAACTTGAGCCCAAATAACTGGGCATGCGCCCGCCAGTAATGATAAAAAACATCACCGTACAAATACCGGACATCAAAATGGCTAAATTGGGGTCAAACCCCATTAATAATGGCGCGAGCACGGTCGAGCCAAACATCGCAAACGTATGCTGCACCCCTAATAAAACACTCTTGGCAGGTGGTACGTATTCATTAATACCGACCGGATCGCGATCCAAATTGCCGCTATACGGACGCCACGTTGGAAACCAACGACCATTATCAAAGTCTGGATTGTGCGGATAACTCACCGCAGCTGTATCGATGCCAGCCGCTGCTAATGCATTATGAGGCTCTGAGTGATTGCTCTCCGGTGCTGGAGAGTGAGGTTCAGGTGTTGTCATGCGCTGTCCTATTTGAGCTAAGAGAATACCAATCAGCTAAAAACTGTTAAAAAGCCACTGTAAAAATACAACTGTGAATTGAGTCAAAACGATAATAGTGAGGATGTATTTCCTTACAGTAAATATAAATCGCTACATAAATGGCATTAAAAAACATGCTCGACTGTTTGCGCCATTCTCTACACTATCGTGATGGCTGAATTACAGGATGTTACAGGGATATTGGTTGCGAGCATGATAACGGAGTTCTCTGATAAATAAAAGTTATTATTCACTCGCCTCGTGTCCGCCTATACTGATAGGTATTCATAGATAACGTCGCAAATTTTTAAATGCTTAGCTTTTTTATTTAAGTAAACATCTAAAAAAACGCTCTGTATCGTCATAGTACGGTGTTTATCAGAAAGTTTTTGGACTGCTATCTATTATTTTTTCACCCCAGTACTAAGCCCCTTCTACAACAGACGCTGATGCACTGACAATTTCTTGGTATTTTTATGATTAGTGTTTTCGACTTATTTAAAATTGGTATTGGGCCATCAAGCTCTCATACCGTTGGGCCTATGGTGGCAGCCAACTTATTTTTGACGTCATTTCTTAAACAAAGCGCATTGACAACGATTAAGAATATTGAAATCGAGCTTTATGGTTCTTTGGCTGCTACTGGTAAAGGGCACGCAACCGATACGGCGATATACTTAGGTTTGCTTGGTCATACGCCAAGCACCATTGATACGCGCTTAACGGATCAATACTTGGCGCCTATTTTTGCGGACAAGCAGCTTAATTTGTCTGGCAAACATATTATCGAGTTTGACACCGAGCGTCATGTGTATTGGTATGATGATACGGTCTTGCCTTATCATCCAAATGCTTTGACTATCCGCGCGATATTAGCCGATGGTAACAAATATCAGCAGACGTATTATTCGGTTGGCGGTGGCTTCGTGATTAACGAAGATGACGCCAACAATCCCGATGAGGATCATGCCAGCCCAACGATTGATATCGTTCCCTATCCTTTTAATACTGCCGCAGAATTGCTCGATCAGTGCCATAAGCATGGACTAAATATCAGCGAGTTAGTACTTGCCAACGAATGCCATTACCGCGATCAAGTAGATGTTTTTAGCTATTTAGATACGATTTGGCAAGTGATGCAAGACTGCGTAACCCAAGGTTGTAAAAATAGCGGCATTTTACCCGGCGGCCTTGATGTTAAACGCCGTGCCCACGATTTACACAAACAATTATGCGCTGAAAAAGGCCTACCTATCGCCAAGACTGACAAGCTGGCCGCAATGGATTGGGTCGATTTGTATGCGCTTGCCGTCAATGAAGAAAATGCCAATGGCGGTAAAGTTGTCACCGCACCGACCAATGGTGCGGCGGGCATCATTCCGGCGGTCTTGCACTATTATCGTGATTTTCTGCCCAATTATAACCAAGCTGGCGTGCGTAACTTTTTATTAAATGCCACCGCTATCGGTAGCTTAATTAAACAAAACGCTTCTATTTCGGGTGCTGAAGTTGGCTGCCAAGGGGAAGTTGGTTCAGCCTGTGCGATGGCAGGTTCGGCATTGGCCGAGATAATGGGTGGCTCGCCAGCTCAGTGTTTGAATGCCGCCGAGATTGGTATCGAGCACAACTTAGGTCTGACTTGTGATCCTATTGGCGGCTTGGTCCAAGTTCCTTGTATTGAGCGTAATGCGATGGGCGCCGTCAAAGCCATCAACGCTGCGCGTCTCGCCTGCCGCGGCAATGGCCAGCATTTCGTCTCGCTAGACAAAGCGATTGAAACCATGAAGCAAACAGGCGCTGATATGTCTGATAAATACAAAGAAACCGCACGCGGCGGTCTGGCGATTTATGCTGACAATCGCATTCCTACTGCGACCCGCGGCGTCAGTGTTAATTACAGTCAATGTTGATATAAAATATGTTTTCCTTTTTATGTCACCAAAAAAAAGCCTCTAATGATTAGAGGCTTTTCTATAATAATCTACAACTAAAATTATTCAGCAGTTTTTGAAATCACTTCGTTTAGAATCCAAACAGGTTTCACCACTTTCGTTGCTTCATTCATAACCGCTTCTTGACGTACATCTAAGACATAACGATAGTTTGGCTCATAAGTAAAGCCTTGAATATCACCATTTAGAGGGGTGTAGTTTTTCTGATAAGTCTGACGATATTGTAGGCACTCCGACTCAACCATAGTACCACTCGCGGTTGGCAGCTCACATACCGCTTTAAGTGGCGCTATTTCAATTTTGAAACTTGGAATATTTACCACTTTCACATTCACAGGCTCGCCTTCAACCACCATAGTACGCTCATCATTCATACCCATGGTAGAACAACCTGACAAAACAAAAGTTGTCATCAATGCCGCAATTGCTAATTTTTTCATTATTAAATCCTCAGTTTATTTATTAGTATTAATCATTACCTTTTGAACTCATTTTAATCAATTATCACTATCCAAAAGGTAGCAAGCAGTCATAAAGATACTGTTAATCAGAAAATCAATCTAAGCTCATATAGAATAAAAACGAGCGTTATTGATATAGACTTCCTCAACTATTAATAGTACCGTCTATTGTTTACTGCAATCAGTATAGGTCGCGCAGATGCCTAGCCTCTATAACTGCTTTGTAAAGTAACGTCAGCTTTTGCAACTGCTGTTAATAAACGGTTTACATTAAACCCTATTTAATACAAAAATACTGAGTAAAAAAAACGCTCAAACTATGCATGACAATGCTAGATGCTAGCTTTGAGCGTTTTTATAAAATAATAAATAACTTTTAACTGCGATAATCGGCGTTTATCTTAACGTAATCATAAGACAAATCGCAGGTATAAACCGTATCCTCGGCATCACCGCGGGCCAAATCAATATGAATGGTAATCTCAGACCGGCTCATGACTTCTTTGCCCGCCGCTTCCGTATAACTTGGTGCCACACCGCCATTTTGACAAATCATCACTTCATCTAAGTAGACATCGACTTGCTCGGTATCAAGGTCGTCGACACCCGCGTAACCAACCGCTGCCAAGATACGTCCCCAGTTGGCATCACTGGCAAAAAACGCGGTTTTGACCAGTGGTGAATGTGCAACGGCATACGCCACATCGCAGCATTCTTGCGTGGTTTTGCCGCCCGTGACTTTGACCGTCATAAACTTGGTTGCGCCTTCTCCATCTCGCACAATCAATTGTGCCAAACGTACAAAAACTGATGTCAAAGCCTCAAATATCGGCTGATAATGCGGATGTTCTGGGCTGTCAATCACCTCTGAATTTGCCTTTCCGGTTGCAATTAAGACGCAGCAATCGTTGGTTGATGTATCGCCATCGACAGTAATGCGATTAAAAGATTGCTCATTAATTTTGCTCAGCATTTCTTGCAATAAATCAGCAGCGATATTGGCATCGGTCGCTACATAGCCAAGCATGGTCGCCATATTGGGACGTATCATACCTGAGCCTTTTGACATCCCAGTAACATGATAGCTTCTAGCGTCAACATCGACCTTTTCACTGGCAAGTTTTGGAATTGTATCAGTGGTACGAATACCATTTGCAGCTGCTAACCAATTATCAGTGTCCAAACTGGCTAACGCATTGTCTAAACCTGCGATGATGGCATCGCTATTGAGTGGCTCACCTATCACGCCTGTCGAAAATGGCAACACAGAGCTGACGTCCACGCCAGCTTTGGCAGCTAAGGCGGCACAGATATCAAGCGCGCGGCGTTTACCGTCAGCGCCAGTCCCAGCATTGGCGTTGCCGGTATTGGTGATTAAATAGCGCGGACTGGCTTTGGCAAAGTGTTCTCGTAACACGCGTACTGGCGCCGCACAAAAGGTATTTTTGGTAGTGACAACGGCAGTGTTGGCGCTATCAGCAATCTCTATCACCACCAAATCATCGCGGTCTTTGTAGCGTACGCCTGCCGCGGTAGCGCTTAGTTTAATCCCATCAATAGGATAAATCGTATTAGGTACTGCAACGTTGCCGACAGCCATCATTCAATCCTTATTCATCAATGCTGATGTATCATTGGTTATAAATTATCTTTATAAAATTCTAGTTATTCATTTTTAGTTATTAAAAACGAATGCTAAAAATCTGATGTTAAAAGTCTATGGTTCAAAGCCAGTTATTATACTTTATTTAAATCAAACGCTGCCCAAATTGGCGCATGATCAGACGGTTTTTCCATACCGCGTAGCTCATAGCTGATACCAGCATCGACACAATGGTCGATCAAATCTGCCGTGCATAAAATATGATCGATACGCAGCCC
>NZ_DAINDI010000005.1:0-5309 GCF_036731945.1 Psychrobacter sp. | reverse complement strand
GCTTAGGATCATCATTGAAACCGCGACTACGATAATCAAACCAACTATATAATTCGGTGCTGTCTGGATAATGCAGACGATAAGTATCGGTCAGCTCTCGCGCCATCAAGTTACCATACCATTCGCGCTCTTCAGGTAAAAACGAGGTTTTTCTATTTTTAAGCCAGCGCTTGGCATTGGCCTCGCCGATACCAACATCGATATCTTCTGGGGCAATATTCATATCACCCATGATAACCAGCGAGCGCCCTTCAGCTTTTAGCGTATCAATATAGGTTATCAAATCCGCATAATAGGTACGCTTCATAGGAAACTTGGTCGGATGGTCTTGACTTTCTCCTTGCGGAAAATAACCGTTAAGCACATCCACTTCGCGACCGTCAAATACATAACGCGCATGGATAAAGCGCTTTTGTGCTTCTTCATCTTCTCCCGGAAAACCTTTTTGCACAAAAATAGGCGCAATTTTAGATAACAATGCGACGCCGTAATGCGCTTTTTGACCAAAATACTCAACGTGATAGCCCAAAACTTCCACATCTGCGAGCGGAAACTGCTCGTCGTGTACTTTGGTTTCTTGCAGACCGATCACATCAGGGTCGATAATCTCTTTTATCGCTTCTAACTGATGTTGACGAGCGCGAATACCATTGATATTAAAACAAACAAAACGGGTCATAAACTATCCTATCATTATGAATTAAAATAAAGTCTTTCTATAACAAGTATTTTTATAAAATAAAGCAAGCAGCAACAGATGATAAATAAAGGCTTATCATAACAGACATCGGCATGGCTAGCTGTTGCGCGCCTTTATCTCTTACGATAGAGTAGCTGTCATGAGTAATAATCTAGGCATTATTACTTCTTATTTTTATAACCTTATATATCAACCTCTCAAACTTTACACGCTATTAATGGCGCAAACTTACTGAGCAACACGATAATGACAACCATGAATAAAAATACCGCTGCACCATCGATGCACGCAAGCACCCCTCTATTTGCTACTGATTACAATGTCTATATTAACCATACTGATGCTGGCGGCATCGTCTACCATGCCAATCACTTAGTGTTTTTTGAAAACTGCCGCCGCGACTGGTTCACCAAGCTTGGTTTAAATGGCTATTTTTTGCAGACCGATGATGGTGAGATTCAGCATTTTGTCGTCAGCCAAGCAGATTTGCAATATAAAAAAGCCATTTTATTAGATGAGGTCATCAATGTCCGCATTGATAAGGTTGAGCTAAAACCTGCCAGCATTATATTTTATCAAAGTATCCATCGCTTAGCGCCGAATGACAATGATAGCCCTCAGAAAAGTACTGCCTTTTCAAACACTACTTTATTGAGTCGCGCTAAAATTGTCATCGCTTGCGTGCAAAACCAAATTACGCCAGACTCTGCAAGCAATCATAGCGCACCCATGCGCCCTATTCGTGTACCGCAAAAATTAAGCGAAACCATTAATCAGGCAATAACCGCACATAGTATTGAACAGTAACTGCACATAGTGCCGATTCATATTCGTTTAAAGTTTAAGTAAGAACACACTACTCTTTAACATATCGCTATTCCTTTACAGGGATATTTTTAGGCACGACTTAAACGGTTTTTTAAGTTATCTATCGTTTTATCCAAAGACCATCTTAAATTTTCATTAAAATATCAGCTCGTTTCACTACCACCTCATCGATGGTCTTTTTTTTCCTATAGAAGCATTTATTTATAAACATTTAATGTGTACTAGGCAGTACTCGCATGCTAATATTGCCTTTACTTAGATTCATGCTAATGTATTGCTTAAATGTATCATTATATCGTCGATACATTGTATTTTAGTTGCAAAAATATTTAGTAGTCCGTCAATAGATAAGGATGTTATCAAACTCAGCGGCCATTGTTTTACGTCAGCGCTGATTTTTTTTATTGACACGGATACGACTGCTTGATGATAGAAACTTAATTGAAATTCCAGGACGCTGACTATGACGTTGAATAAACCTTGGCTTGCCCAATATCCTAAGAGTGTGCCGAAAACGATCGATCCAGATAGATATGGCAGCATCGTGGAGCTGTATGAAGAGTGTTTTGATCGCTTTCGTCTGCATCCTATGAGTATCTGTATGGGCGTGACTCATACCTACGATGACATTGATAAGGCTTCTCTTGCCGTCGCCGCTTGGCTACAAGCACAAGGACTGCCTCAAGGCAGTGTGGTTGCGCTGATGATGCCAAACGTGCCGCAATACTTGCCGACTATGATTGGTATTTTGCGCGCAGGTTACGTCTGTACGCCCGTCAACCCCCTGTACACTGGCCGTGAACTGCGCCATCAGTTAAATGACTCAGGTGCAAAGGTTATCTTTGTGGTGGATAACTTCGCTCAAGCGCTCGAGCAAGTGATTGATGAGACGCAAATTAAGCGTATCGTCTTATCAAAAATGGGCGATATGATGGGCCTCAAAGGTATTTTAGTAAACACCATTATTCGTCAAGTCAAACGCTTGGTGCCCAAATACAAGCTAAACGACCCTAAGCATGAAGTCACGAAGTTTCCCGATGTGCTCAAAAAAGGCAAAAACCTGCCCTTCCAAAAGCCAAAAATGACTTTGGATCAAAAGGCATTTTTGCAATATACCGGCGGTACGACTGGACTCTCTAAAGGTGCGATTTTATCTCAGCGTAATATCGTCGCAGGAGCCATGCAATCAGAAGCATGGACGCGTCCTATTACGTCAGAGATTAACGAAGTCTATATCAATATGGTCATGGCGCTCCCGCTGTATCATATTTTTGCCTTTATGCTAAGCTCACTCGGTATGCGTTCAGGCTATACCTTTATCCTGATACCCAATCCACGCGACATCCCTGGATTTATCAAAACCTTATCTAAACAACCGTTCCATATTTTCCCAGCAGTTAATACTTTGTTTAAAGGCTTGCTTGATAATCCAAACTTTAAAGACCTTGATTTTAGCTCGCTACGTATTTCGCAAGCAGGCGGTATGGCAGCGACCGAACAGACGGCAGCGCGCTGGCTTGAAACCACTGGTTGTGCCATGATTGAAGGCTGGGGTATGACTGAGGGTGTGGCTGTCGGCACTGCCAACGTTGTTACCGACCGTAAGTTTAACGGCACTATTGGCGTCCCAGTCCCGAGCGTTGATGTCATCATCATAGATGAAGACGGCAAGCGCGTCGGTGTCAATGAAGCTGGTGAGATGTGTGTTAAAGGTCCTAACGTCACCTCAGGTTATCTGAATAGAGACAGTAGCGAAGACTTTACTGAAGATGGTTACTTTCGCACGGGCGATATCGTCAGTATGGATGAAAAAGGCTACTTTAGATTATTAGACCGTAAGAAAGACATGATTTTAGTCTCAGGCTTTAACGTCTTTCCTAACGAAGTAGAATCCGTGATGCTTGATTGTGAAGGCATTCTTGATTGCGCGGTGATTGGTATTCCTGATGAGCGTCAAGGGGAAGCGGTCAAAATCTACGTCATTCCTGCCGACAATAACGTGACCAAAAACTCGATTAAAGAATTTGCTCTAGACAATTTGACCGGCTATAAATGTCCGCGTTATATCGAGTTTGTTACTGAGCTACCAAAGAGTAACGTTGGTAAAGTACTGCGCCAAAAACTGCGGGAAAAACATATGGCGGATAACCCTCAGCTATAATTAAAGCAAATATCTATGCTCAAAAAGCGCTCTAACTAAACGATAGAGCGCTTCTTTATTTTAAAACATTAAACTTTAGTATGGATAATACTTATACTGTTGATAGTCACGCTGTTATAGTATTACTATTTTTTAAGAAAAATACAAAAAACCCTCTATTAGAGTTATCCATATTAGCTGCTATTATTTATATGGTTAACTAATTCTAATCTAAGAACCCTTTCATCTTATATTTTTCACCATTCATCGGATTTTACTTGCACCATAGTTTTCTTTTTTTATCAAATTTAACTATATACGCACAAGTTTCTGTATTATAATAACTGGTTCAATAGTAGTTATGTTAATGTAACGCCAAAATATGTTACGCTATTGTTTATTATTAGTTAGTACTGATAGTATCCTCGATAACTGGCTATTTAATCTACTTCAGCAGTTGTTTCTCGTAGTTAAATACCTTTCTAGTCAAACAATCTTGTAATTAAATACATTTGTATCAAGGCCACCGTATTTTAGCAGTATGTGAATAAATGGGATAGCACGCGACAAGCCACCGACTATAGGACGTATCGTCTATAGAGCAAGAATGGGTTTGTTGACAGGGATGTGACTACTTTTTTATAAAGCCTTAACTTATCACAAATTTAAGGACACTAAGTATGACCACTGATAAGCCTTGGCTTGCTCAATACCCAGAAAACGTACCTAAAACCATCAATCCCGATCAGTATGAAAGCCTTATAGACCTCTATGAAGAATGCTTTGATCGCTTTCGTATGCACCCTATGACCATTTGTATGGGTGTGACTCACACCTACGGCGACGTGGACAAAGCTTCTCTTGCCGTGGCTGCGTGGTTACAAGCGCAAGGGATTCCTAAAGGCAGCGTGGTTGCACTGATGATGCCAAACGTGCCGCAGTATCTGCCAACTATGATTGGTATTTTGCGCGCGGGCTACGTTTGCACGCCGATTAATCCGCTCTATACGGGTCGCGAGTTACGCCATCAGCTCAATGATTCTGGTGCTCAGGTTATCTTTGTGGTGGATAATTTTGCCCAAGCGCTCGAGCAGGTAATCGAAGAGACGGATATCAAACGTATTGTCCTATCAAAAATGGGCGACATGATGGGTCTCAAAGGTATTTTGGTCAATACGGTTATCCGTCAGGTCAAACGCTTGGTTCCTAAATACAACTTGAATGATCCTAAATATCACGTTACCAAGTTTCCAGATGTGCTAAAAAAAGGCAAAAGCCTACCATTCCAGGCACCAAAAACGTCCTTACAACAAAAAGCCATTTTGCAATATACCGGTGGTACCACAGGACTATCTAAAGGCGCGGTATTAACTCAGCGTAATGTCGTCGCTGCGGCCATGCAGTCAGAAGCTTGGTACCGCCCTGTCACCTCGGATATCAACGAGGTCTATATCAATATGGTTATGGCACTGCCGCTGTATCATATTTTTGCTTTTATGCTGAGCTTACTTGGCATGCGTTCTGGTTACACTTTCATTTTGGTACCAAATCCGCGTGATATGCCTGGATTTATCAAAACCTTATCCAAACAACCGTTCCATATTTTCCCAGCAGTTAATACTTTGTTTAAAGGCTTGCTTG
>NZ_DAINDI010000004.1:70492-80282 GCF_036731945.1 Psychrobacter sp. | reverse complement strand
AGAGTGTTTTTAGCTTACCCGTATTAGAGCTGCCATAGTCTGCCAACGGAATATCTTCATCTTTTGATGACAGCATACACGGCATTGACAATGGCCACATCAGCTCGCCTTCAGGCATACCTTGATAAACCAATAAATGCAATTGGCGCAGCATGGTTAGCGTTTCTTTTGGAGAGGTTTTTGGGTCAGTGATAAGTTCGAGCAGACTTTCAGAGTAATCGGTGGTGATAAATGGATGCGTGAGCTTGGAGCCAAGCTTGGCTGGATGCGGAGTTTGTGCCAAGTAGCCGTCAGGTTTAACCCGCAGCCCTTCTTTTTCGATACCGCGCAGCATGCCGCTTAAATGCTTGCTATCAAACCAGTTTGGAATTTTAAAATCGACAAAGCTGCTCGCAAAATTACTCATAATAGTCATCTGTTGTTATTAGTTATGGTCGGTTGCCACACAATCGCTGTGCAACCGCAAAAATGGGTTATAGAATCACGTCAGTTTAGCCCAAAGCTGCCCCAAAAACCACGTACAATTACAAATACAGTAAGCTTCACTGGCGCTCAAATAACGGTTGTTTGGTTTATAAAATTGGGTAACCAGCCCAGCTATTAGTCAAATCTGCTGCCCTAAATCAAACAGCTATAAAGCAAAAAAACATCTACTTATCAGGTAGATGCTTTAGATAACTCATTACTTAATATAAACAGGCTTACGAGAATTCTAATTCAGTCTCGAAACCTTTTAGAATATGACGCGCCATGGCAAGGTTTGATTTTTGACGGTCAAGTACAAGGTATAAAAACAAGTTGTCATTACGTACCAATGGACGTAGCAAGTGATACTGCTTGCTCAAAGTGATAAGAATGTCTTCGATGTTCTCATTTAAATTTAGCGCTGCTGCTACTTTGCGCTTAGAGCGTAGTACTTCGGTGTTACCAGCCGCTGCTAGCTCAAGGTCAATACCAGAACCAAGCGTAGCCATTGCAAGACCAGATTCGCTGTCTACTAGGGCGGCGGCGATAAAGCCGTCGATGTCATTTAATGCGTCAAGTGATAACTTAGCCATGAGGGTGTGCCTTCATAATTTGGGGTAGGAGTGGGATTTTTTTAGTGATTCTTCTTTATGAGCAAAATCCTTTAATAAAAAATCTTCTCACAAAAATCTTTTAATAAAAGGCTCGCAAGCATAAGCTTTACAAACATGTTAAGCGCTCACTAAAATACAAGATTGATTAGACTAGCTACTCAAAAGAAGGCGGTATTTAAGCACATCCCCATAAAAAAACAATCGTAAACCGATTAAAGCCACCTTTTACCAGATTATCGGTTAAAAAAGACTTTTTCAGTTTACGATTGTATACTAAGTTTTATCCAACAGGACTGTATTGCTTTTAAAATAAAGCCATTATTTCGACTTGTTTGACTCGACTTGCTTAAAGTGAGAACGATGAACCACAGCCACAGGTCGTGGTGGCGTTTGGATTGGTGACAATAAAGCGTGCGCCCTCTAAGCCTTCGGTATAGTCTACGGTCGAGCCTTGCAGATACTGATAGCTTAGCGAATCGACGACTAAGGTCACATCATCATTATCAAAATTGGCATCATCTTCATTGAGCTCATTGGCAAAGTTAAAGCCATAAGAGAAGCCTGAACAGCCGCCGCCCGTCACATAGACACGCAGCATCAGATTGCTATCACCTTCTTCTTCACGTAGGCGACGTACTTTTTTTGCCGCGCTGTCGGTCAAGTTTAAGGCGGTTGGATCGACTGGTTGACTTGTACTTGGATTAAATTGATTGGCTGATTCGTTCATATCTACCTCAGTTGCTAAAATCAAATGATTTGTTTTTTATTTCTGCGAGGTCGTCTATTTATACTGGATAGGGCGACTGATAAGTAGCGGCTGATAACGCCTAGGCTACGGTAAAATAATGAGATTGGGTCATGGCTTTGATACTCATATCGAGCTGTCATAGCACTTAAGTGAGTATTGACCATCGCACTTAAGCGCATAGCAATACTACCGACACTTAGCTTCAGACACCTAACTGCATGATGTCAATAGTGTTTTACTAGTATAACATAATTGGGGTGCTGATTGATTTGTCAAGGGTGACAGTAGCGTTTGCAACTATATAGTAGTTTTACATGCCAAATAGCGGTTTTAATTACCAAATTTTTAATCGTTCGCAAGCCATTATGATCGCAAGTGGTTTTTAGCCGTATAAAGGGTTGAATTTAAAATAGTTATTTAATCGTTTGCCTATGCGCCAAGCGTTTGAAATAATAGCCGCCTGTAAACATGCCAGACGGGTGTTTTTATTGCCTTAAGTTTTATATTATTGTTGAGATGAAGAAATTATATGATCGAATTTAAAGACGTTGGCGTTCGCCGTGATGGTCGTGAGTTGTTTGCAGGGGCAAGCTTTCAGCTCCATCCGGGCCACAAAGTTGGCTTGACGGGCAATAACGGCACCGGTAAATCGACCTTGTTTGCCTTATTATTGACGCAAATGGGCACCGGCGATACCGAAGTGACGCTTGATAGAGGCGAAGTCAGCATTCCTGATAGCTGGCAGGTGGCGCACATGGCGCAGGAGGTCGGGGCGAGCACGCAGACGGCGATAGATTATGTGCTAAGCGGTGATGAGCAGTGGTATGAGATTAATGAGGCGTTAAATGATTTAAGCAGTGTCAGTGACGATCAGATTGGCGTTCTACATCAGCAGTTTGATGAGATTGATGGCTATCGGACGCCGACCAAAGCGGCGCAAATCATGGCAGGTCTTGGTTTTAAGACCAGTCAGCATGAATTGCCCGTTGAAGGGTTCTCGGGTGGCTGGCGTATGCGTTTAAATCTTGCCAAAACCTTGATGAGCCGCGCTGATTTAATGCTCCTTGATGAGCCAACCAACCATTTGGATTTAGACGCCATTCTTTGGCTTGAGACCTGGATTAATGCTTATACCGGTTTGGTGATTGTTATCTCGCACGACCAAGCGTTTTTGGACGCCACCGTCGGGCATATCTTGCACGTCGAACAACAAAAAATCACCCTTTATACGGGTAATTATCAGCAGTTTATCCGTACCCGTCACGAGCGTATGGCGCAGCAGCAGCAAGCGTTTGAGAAGCAACAAGCGACCAAAGCCCATTTGGATGATTTTATTCGTCGTTTCCGTGCCAAGGCCAGTAAAGCCAAACAGGCCCAAAGCCGCATCAAGCAGCTTGAGCGCATGGCAGAGCTGTCACCAATGATGGCGGACAATCCGTTCTCGTTCCGCTTTTATGAGCCGGCCAATATGAGCTCGCCGCTGATAGAAATGAGCAATGCTGATATCGGCTATAGCGAGACGCCGCTTTTGCATAATGCCAACGTCCAAGTAACGCCCGACACCCGCCTTGGTTTATTAGGGATGAATGGCGCGGGTAAATCGACCTTGATTAAAGCCTTGGTTGGCGAAATTGGTATTTTATCAGGCAGCTATCGCGTCTCTGACACCTTAAAGCTTGGCTATTTTAATCAGCATCAAATGGATACTTTAGACGCCGCAGCGACACCGATGCAAATGCTGCGCCGCCTAGCAGGTAAAACCTCTGATGCCGAACTGCGCTCGTTCCTTGGTAGTTTTGACTTTCGCGGCGACCGTATCGATACAGCAAGTGAGCTATTTTCTGGTGGCGAGCGCGCGCGTTTGACTTTGGCATTAATCGTTTGGCAGCGTCCAAATGTGCTGGTTCTCGATGAGCCAACCAACCATTTAGACTTACAAATGCGTCAGGCTTTGACCATTGCCTTACAAGGGTTTAAAGGGGCAGTGGTATTGGTATCGCATGATCGCGAGCTGATTGCCAACGTCTGCGACGAGCTGTTTTTAGTGCATGACGGCCAAATCGATGAGTTCGATGGCGATATCAGCGACTACGGTAAATGGCTAGCAGAAAAACGCAAACAAGAAAATGCCTCGGAAAAAAATACTGTTAAGAAAAAGAACAAAAAGGACAATAAGAAATCTGTTTCACGTGAAACAGATACAGATTCGGCAAACAGTCAAATAACCAAACCATCAACCAGCCAATCAGGCAATCAAGTGAGCAGTAAAGCGTCGACTGCACCTGCAAATAATAAAGCCGCCCAGCCTTTGATTAGCAAAGAAGAGCAGCGCAAATTGGCCGCTGAGCAGCGTAAGCTCACCGCACCGATACGCCGTGAGATTGAAAACACAGAAAAAGCTTTGGCTAAAATTGATGAAAAATTGGCCAGTTTAGAAACCAAGCTTGCCGATACTGAGCTGTACGAAGAGAGTCGCAAAGCTGATTTATTGCTATTGTTAGATGAGCAAACCGCGCTCCAGCAGCAGCATAGCGATAATGAAGAAAAGTTGTTGCTAGCGATGACAAATTTAGAGGAGATGGAAGCGCGTTTTCAATAAAAGCTGTAAAGGCAAGGTGACAGCGTGATTATTTAAGCGTGAGTGTTTAAGCGCCTAACATGGCGACTATAAAAACTCGTCGATAAAAAAAAGGGAGAGCCTAAGCTCTCCCTTTTTTATGCCATTATTCCATCCGGTATTTACCATCTCCATAAGACAGTATTTTCATAGTAGTTGTGCAAAGTTCACAGTTTATTTGACCAGCAGCGGCTTTCGATAAATCCAATATACGACCTTTAATATAAGGTCCTCTATCGGTAATTTTTACGATCACGCTCTGCTTTGTCTTTTTGTTGGTCACTTGTACCTTCGTACCAAACGGCAGCGTCTTATGCGCGGCGGTGAGGGAGTTCATGTTGAAGATACTGCCACTTGCGGTACGTTTACCGTGGAACTTACTACCGTAATAACTGGTGTTGCCGGCAAAAACGGTCGTACTTAACAGCAGCGATAAAGTGATGACTAAAGACTTGATTAAATAAGACATTTAATACCTATTTCTTGTTGATGAGATAGACAGATACTCTTGCCTATGTTATCCATACTCCCTGCGAGTACAAATAATAAAGGCATTTTACAAGAAAGAGCTTGTTATACCTTTACAGGTATGTAAAAGAACTACTAAGGTCAAAAGGACGCTGTTATGCCTGCAAATCTATGATTCACCATAGCTCAATCCTATTAACCACTCTTTAATTTTGTTAACAATATCTCCATTATTACTTATAAATATAGCCTTTATACTTAAGGTAACTATCTATTTGTCTAACAGTTTGGGTTGGTATTGTTGGCCGTTTATTATTGTTAAGATGATACGTAGATGACAATAACAATGATAACGACCAGACGTTATATGCGTTATATCGCTCTCATACAAACCGGTCCATCGTTTCGTTTACATTGGCATAGCAGTCTTATTCACAGGCTTTTATATTGAGGAAAAATAACATGGCAGAGAAAAATTACTATGACATTTTGGGCGTCAAAAAAGATGCCAGCGATGCTGAGATTAAAAAGAAATATCGTAAGCTGGTACGCCAATATCACCCTGACGTCAGTGATGATCCAGACGCTGATAATAAAATCGCGGAGATCAACAATGCTTATGAAACCCTTAGGGATAAAGACAAGCGTGCAGAATATGATGCCATGCTAGACAATCCTTTTGCTGGTGCAGGCGGCGCTGGTGGCTTTGGCGGTTTTGGTGGGCAATCTGCGGGCGCTGGCGGCCAAGGTGGTTTTCGCTGGGAAGACATCAAAGATCAGTTTGGTGAAGGTCAAGCTTATGGCAATGGCGGTTTTCGCTTCGATGATATCTTTTCAGCCTTTGGTCGCGGTGCGCGTGGGCAAACTGGTGGCCGCTCACAAAGCAGCGGCTTTGAGCAGTTTGGCGGCGGTTTTGGCGCGCAAGACAGTCAAGGTCAAGACCAACATGCAGAGATTACCGTGGATTTGGCCTCGGTCTATAGCGGTGATGACTATAGCATCAAGTTAAATGTGCCCGTTCGTCAGCCAAATGGTAGTGTCGATTATGAAAATAAAACCCTTAAAATAAAAATTCCTAAAGGCATCACCGATGGCAAGCAAATCCGCTTAGCAGGACAAGGGGCAGCTGGTATCGGCGGTGGTAAAAACGGCGATTTATTTTTAAAGGTTAAAATCAGTCACGCTGATAATATCCGTATTGAAGGCGCCGATGTTTATCAAACCGTTAATATTGCGCCTTGGGAAGCGGCGCTCGGTGAAAAAATTAATGTCAGTACCCCAGCGGGCTCACTTGGGGTGACGATTCCTAAAAACAGCAAATCAGGTAGCAATTTACGCCTAAAAGGTAAAGGTATTCCTGCGAAGCAAGCGGGCAATCTATATCTGACCCTAAATATCGTCAATCCTGATGTCAGCAGCGAGGCGGCCATAAAAGCGTATGAACAGCTTAAAGAAGCGTTTGCTGATACCAATATCAGCCGTTAACGACGGGTATTAACGTCTGATATTAACAGCTATTATTAACGATTGGTGCTATCAGTTTTTAACTGTGATGAATCATGAATAATCGCCCTGTAATAGAGACAACGACCATACGATAAAATAAAGCGCAAACGAGGATAATCATTATGAAACACTCGCCTGAATTTACCGACATTATCTTGAGCCTCGATGAGCTCGTAACTGCCTGTGGGCAAGAGCGCCAATGGGTCATTGAGTTGCTTGAAGAAAATATTATCGAATATGATGTACCAGAGCGTCAGCAATTTACCGGTTATCAGTTGACAACCGTACGCCGTGCCTCGCGCCTCAGCCGTGACTTTGAAGCCAGCGTGCCGGCGGTTGGTTTGATACTGGAGTTACTAGATGAGGTTGAGCAGCTGCGTCAATTTAAGCGCCAGCTTGATATGCAGATGCCGGTGATTGAAGTAGACGTTGAGCATTTAAAATAGCCAATGTCTTATCATTACCCATAAAAAAGGGTCTCTAAATGAGACCCTTTATACTATTAAAAATACCGCTTTAAAAATGACGGTTTTTCATTAAAACCAACGTCAATAACTAACAACTAACAACTAACAACTAACGCGCATATTTTGGATCAGCGGCAGCGGTAAATAAGACGTCTGTTGATGAGTTTAGCGCAGTTTCAGCGGAATCTTGTACCACCCCGATGATAAAGCCAATTGCCACCACTTGCATGGCGATGTCGTTTGGAATACTAAATAAGCTCGCAGCTAATGGAATTAAAAGTAGCGAACCACCAGCCACACCAGAAGCGCCGCAAGCACTAATCGTTGCGACCAAACTTAGTAGTAGCGCTGAGGCAAAGCTTACTTCGATACCAAGGGTATGCGCTGCTGCTAGCGTTAAGACGTTAATGGTAATCGCCGCGCCCGCCATATTGATGGTCGCACCTAGCGGAATGGTGACTGAATAAGTGTCTTCGTGTAGACCCAATTTACGCGCAAGGTTCATATTAACCGGAATGTTAGCGGCTGATGAACGGGTAAAAAACGCGGTAATCCCTGATTCACGCAGGCAAGTAAACACCAGTGGGAAAGGGTTTTTACCCGTCTTAACTAAGACGATAATAGGGTTGACCACCAGCGCAATAAACAACATACAACCGACTAGTACCATCAAAATGCGCGCATAACCTGCTAGCGCGGCAAAGCCTGTCTCAGCGACGGTATTGGCAACCAAGCCTAAAATACCAAATGGCGCTAGCGCAATGACCCATTTGACCACTTGCGAGATGGCATCAGAAAAATCGCTTACCACGGCGCGCGCGGTATCGCTGGCTTGACGTAGAGCAAAACCAATGATGATTGCCCACGCCAAAATACCAATATAATTGGCATCAGCGATGGCCTGCACAGGGTTGGCAACCAAATTCATCAGCAGGTTGGTGAGTACTTCTTGCAGGTTAGCAGGAGGTACTTGCTCAATGTTGGCATTGACCAATATTAGCTCGGTTGGGAATAAGAAGCTTGCGCCAACGGCGGTCAGTGCTGCCAAAAAAGTGCCGAACATATACATAATCAACACCGGTTTGACATACACCTCATTGCCACTGCGATGTTGGCTAATCGCTGCCATGACCAAAATAAAGACCAATATCGGCGCGACTGCTTTTAGCGCGCCGACAAATAGCGTCCCTAATAGGCCCAGCGCAATACCGATATTTGGTGCCAGCCAGCCAATCAAAACGCCTAATATTAAACCGATAATAATAAGCGGCACCAGCCCTATACGCTGGTACATCGCAATCAATGAACGCATCTATACACCCTCGACTTTGTCAATAAATATAAAATTTATAATAGAACGGAAAAGTAATCGAAGGATGGTAGCATTTTTTTAAGATAAACGCCTACCTTTAACCCATGCCTACCTAGGCACATAAGGTCAAGTGAAAGTGCGCAATGTGAAAAAATAGAAGTGTTTTTTAAGAAAAAAAATAGATAAGGTTTATCGATTAAACCTTAAAATGGGTCAGCTCGTAGCCCAATTGTTGATAAGCTTTATATTTATGCCGACCTTCTTGCGTACTCTCAGGGTCAGGTTTTATCAGCTCAAGCACCCGAGTAGGTTGGGCGTTATTGGTCGCTGCCATAAAACGATTGACAGGATGGATAGTGGTATTTAAGACAATGCCTTTAAAATCCGCTGGCATATAACTGCTAAGTAAAACAGGGGCTAATGGCTCGTTATTCTCTTGAACAGATTTACTAGCATCTTTAGGCTCAGAAATAGTAGCATGCAAAAGTCGCTGATGCGGTATAAAGCTTGCGGCATCATATGACCATAGCGCCTCATCAAGCGTCGATAGCAATTCATCATCTTTATCAATGAGAATCAACAGCGACTGGCTGCTTTTATTCAGCGCGGTTTGGGTCAATTGACAAATAAAGCCCAAGATATCTTGGGCTTTACTTTCACTTAAAATATAAAAACTGATATTCATAAATTCATTTTCATAAATTGGTATTTTACCAATGGATTATTAATAACAGATTAGGCATTGTTTTCGCTGTTTTTGAGGTATTGCATAAATAGCGGAACAGGGCGACCAGTTGCTGCTTTGTCTTTACCTGAATTCCATGCCGTACCAGCGATATCCAAATGCGCCCATGCTTGACCTTCTTCGACGAAGCGCGATAAGAAGCAAGCAGCTGTGATAGCCCCGCCACCTTTACCACCGATGTTTTGCATATCAGCGATAGGCGAGTCAAGCTGCGCTTGATACTCATCATCTAACGGCATATGCCAGATTAAATCGCCCGATAAATGGCTGGCGTTTTCTAATTCAAATAACACGTCTTCGTCATTACTAAACACCGCTGAGCGCACATGACCTAAGGCAACCACACAAGCGCCAGTCAACGTTGCCACATCAATAATGGCTTTTGGATTATAGCGCTGCACATAGCATAATGTATCGGCCAACACCAAACGACCTTCGGCATCGGTATTTAAGATTTCAACCGATTTGCCGTTCATGGCTTTGACGATATCGCCTGGGCGCGTGGCATCACCTGATGGCATGTTTTCCGCACAAGCAAGCGCACCAACAACGTTAATCGGGAGACGCGCTTCACATAAAGCTTTGATTGTACCGAGTACTGACGCTGAGCCGCCCATATCAAATTTCATCTCATCCATTGCCGCACCGGGTTTGATTGAGATACCGCCTGAATCAAAGGTCACGCCCTTACCGACTAAGACGATAGGCGCATCATCATTGACAGTTTTTGCCTCGCTGTTTTTGTCAGATTTTTTGCTGCCAGCTTTGGTAGGTAATTTATCCGCCAAGGCTTTTAGACCGCCCGTTACTTTTGCACCACTATTAGCGATTTTGCTAGCGCCAGCCTT
>NZ_DAINDI010000004.1:64505-70482 GCF_036731945.1 Psychrobacter sp. | reverse complement strand
TCTAACAATACCAATTTGCCTTCTTTGGCTGAACCTTGGGCAACCGCTAAGAAGCAGTTCATACCCAGCGCTGACATCTCATCTTCACCCAAGACGGTGACTTTTAATAAGTCAGGATAAGCTTTGGCAAGCGCTTCGGCTTGTTCGGCCATGTAAGCTGGGAAGCAGATATTGCCCGGCTCATTGGCGACATCACGGGTCAAGCTTTGACCAGCAAACACCGCTTGAACAAAGTCTAATGCCGCTTGCAAAGACTGGTCGGCAAGTAAATAGATGTCGGTTAAAACAGGCGTGTTTTGCTCAGATTTGTATTTATCAAAACGGTAGCTTGCTGCGAGTAAATTCAAAGCAAACTGGCTGAAATGATTTTCTTCTAGCGTATCACCTAAAGCAACGGTAATAGAGTCAACACGTTTTTGCGTGCTTTGATAAATGGTATTAGCGATTTTCTGCAAGACGCTATGGCTAAGCTTATCAAGATTACCCACACCGACGAGTAATAGCTGTACTGGATTTTCTTTCGCGGTTTTTTTATCGCCAGCGAGCGCATAATCAGCCACGGTTTCGCAGGCTTTGCCGTTAAAATGTGATACTTCCATCAATTGCTCAATACGGCTTTGATAATCGCTCAATTGCGCTTCAGCTAAGATATTTTTCTTATCATCGACGAGTACCACAAGACAGGCAGCGTCTTTACTTTTGGCTTCTTTTTTAAGTATTTTTTGTGTATGGGTTTTTGGCAGGGTTTGCGTTAATTTAATATTCATATAGTTATCCTTATTAGAGTTATGAAATGACGTATTTTATTAATGTATTCGTGCTTTTTAAAATAATACTTTTTAAATGCCGTTGCTTATGCAGCTAGCACAATAGTGTAGCATATTGCGAGGCGAGTGCGCAGCGAGCGCGGCGTCGCTATCAACATAGCAATTCTATATTTTTTTGAATCGACTACCTATTTATTTGTGCTATTTAAAATATTTGTACCATTTAAATTTGGCAGAAACAGTAGTTTAGCAACAAAACCTAAAAAAGCGCGGCAAAGGATACCAAGGACAAACAAACTTTGCTAAATGGTATAAAGCAAACATACGGCGTAAATAGTTAATAGATTCACGCCTAGATTAAGGTATTCTTATAAATTATATACACTGTAGGCTTTGTCGGTTTTAGCTATTATGAACCAAACAATCAAGGCTTATAGCAAGATGCATACAATGTTTTCCAACACATTTCACAGCCATTTTTGAGCAAAATATGCTAGGATTAGCGGTTATCTTTATCGCTACTGTTTATAACATGGCGCCAGTCAAACTGCGCTAAATTGTGCGCATACCAACCTTTTTCTAAAGAGTGCCTATTGTGATATTACGCCGCTATATGACTCAACAAGTTGCCTCAACGACCGCCTTGGTCTTGGGGTTTTTAGTGGTGATGATGCTCGGCGGCCGCTTAATCCGTTACTTTGGCATTGCCGCAGAAGGCAATCTGGACATCAGCCTATTATTTACCATCATTGGTTATAATTTGCCCTACTTTTTAGAGCTTATCCTGCCATTGGCATTTTTTATCGCACTCATGCTAGTATTCGGGCGCTTATACGTCGACCAAGAGATGGCGGTGATTAATGCCAGCGGCGTGTCGCGCGGTAAGCTTGGGCGGTTGATGACGCCGCTGATATTGGCATTATTTGTTGGAGAGGCGGCCTTATCTATCGTTGGTAAACCGTGGGGCGTACGCTCATCGGAGAGCGTATGGCAACAGCAAGCGTTGACCAGTGCCTTTGATTTGATACGTCCCAATCAGTTTATCAGTAGTGGCAATTATCATTTGTATGTCGGCAGCTTGAGTGATGATAAAAAACAATTGCAAGATGTGATATTGATTCAATCTGAGACTAAGCCTAAAGGCAGTGCGGCAAAAAATGCGGCCGTTGATGCTAATAACAATATCGACCCAGAAACCGCTGAGCAATTAAATATCCCAGAGCTACCAAACGCGCTTACAAGCAACAATGATATCAGTAAAGATACCATTACCCTTGCCAAACGCGCTCAGCAAGTAGATACCGGCAGTAGCGGCATTACCCAATTGGACTTATTCCAAGGTCGCCGCTATGAAGTCGGCGCGGGCAGTTTAAAATACAACCAAGTGGGCTTTGATCGCTACCGTATCACCTTGACCGAATCTTCCAAAGAAGTCATCACCGAAGCCAATATTGAAACCCAAGCGATAGGCCCGTTGTGGCAAGCGGCGACAGGCAGTACCGCAGTGAATAGTGAAAACGCACTTCGAGCGGCGCAAGGGGAGCTTGGCTATCGTCTGGCCTTGCCATGGCTCATGATTATTGCACCGATGCTGGCCGTGCCACTGGCGCAAGTCCGTCCGCGTCAAGGTCGCTGGTTGCGCCTGTTCCCATCGATTTTGTTATTTGTCAGCTGCGCACTGGGTATTATTTCTCTCAAAAATGCGGTGAGTAAAGGCAGTGTTAGCGTCTGGGCGTATGCATGGCTGGTTTTAGGATTTATGGCTTTGGCGCTTTATATGAACTGGGGCAGCCGCGTCCAGCACCGTTTGCGCTTTCGCAAACCAGATGCGCTATTAACCGTCAGCGGGCATCAAGGCGATATTGACCAAAAAAGTAATGGCTCACAAGGAGGACAATCCTAATGAGCGCTTTATTCTCTAAATCATCAAATTCTAATTCATCAAAGCCAAATTCGCCAAGCTCTAAGCTAAAACTTGCGCCAAAACCGACCAATCTAAAGGTGCTGAGCCGTTACGTCAAGCTTAATGCTTTGCTTGCCATCATTGGCGCGGTTATAGGCTTGTGGGCATTACAGCTGGTATTTTCTTATTTGTCTGAGTTAGATTCGTTAGATGACAACTATACGATGGGCGAGGCGATTAAATATATTTTTTATCGCTCGCCGTACTTCTTAGAGCAGTTTATCCCAACGGGCGCGTTACTTGGTGCCGTGGTTGGTTTGGGTTTATTGGCCAATAAAAGTGAGCTGGTCGTCATGCGCGCCGCTGGCGTCAGCGTTTATCGTATCGTCGGTTGGGTGTTGCAGCCTGCCTTAATTTTTGTACTATTGGCATTGGTGATTAATCAGTTTGTCCTACCGCATTCTAATCAATTGGCGCAAGAAATTAACGATCAAGATAATAGCTCGCTTGTCACCTCGGTACGTGGTTATTGGACGGTGCAACCACGCTTTGAGAGTACAAAAGACGGCAGTGCCAAGCCCGATGGCAGCGATATTTTGTATATCGATTATGCCGATGTGCAAGGCAATATCGGCGAAGTTAAACGTTGGCATTTGGACAATAATGGCAATCTGCAAACTGCTATTCATGCCGAGGGCGGCAAATATATCGGCCGCGAAGCAATAGATACTAATAGCAGCAAACCGAGCGAGCAATATCGTTACAAGTGGCAGCTGAATAATATGACCAAGCTCATGATTAGTCAGGGCTTTGAGAGTAGCCAAGCTATCGCACCGTCAGATACCTTGAGTTTGCCCTTCGCGCCTGAGTCGGTGTATTTACTCACTCGTAAGGCCGAAGATTTGTCATTGACTCAATTATATGAGCATCGCCAATTTATGCACCAGCAAGGCACGCGCTCGTTAAGTCATGAGTTGGCATTTTGGCAAAAGCTGCTGTCACCGTTATCGATTTTATCGCTAGTGATTGTTGCTTGCTCATTCGTCTTTGGCTCACTACGTACGCATAGCTTGGGCTTGCGTATCGTCGTGGCATTGCTATTCGGGTTGCTGTTTAGTTATGTGCAAGACTTGGTCGGCTTTGTCTCATTGGCGACTGGTTTTTCACCATTATTGATGGTGTTACTACCGATTATCGCCAGTGCGATATTGGGTGGATATTTGTTGAAGCGGCAAATGTAACCTTAAAAATGTAATTCTAAAAATATAACTTTAAAAATATAGTTCTAAAAATTTAGCCATAAAAAAGCCCGCTAACACATCATCGTGTTAGCGGGCTTTTTTATTTGTCTTATTCTTGCATTTAATCTTTGGTCGCCATGGTAATGGTATAGGTTTTACCTTGTTTAACCTTTTCGCTATTGCCAAAGACTTCGGTAAACGAGCGCTTCATAAACTGACGTAAACCATTGATTGTCACTACATAAAAACGCCCACCTTGACGCATGCGCGCATAAGCATCAAGGAAATACAGATAATGCTGCTCTTTGCCGACTTTAGCGGGCAAGTTCGACATCACAAGGCTAAAGTCTTTGTCTTTTGCCACATGGTTAAAGCCGTTTGATAAATGTACATCGACATTCTTTAGACCGTTTTTCTCGCAATTCAAGCGCGCATATTCTACCGCCATAAAATCCTTATCAATTAAGGTATGCTGACCTTTCGGGCATTCACGCGCCGCCGTCATCCCAAGCACGCCATAACCACAGCCCAAATCGATCGAATCATCGTCCGCTTGAAAATCCACGTAATCAAGCAGCATCAAGCTACCATCATCGAGCTTTTGCGGTGAAAAAATACCCCACGTGGTCGCAAAATCAAACGGCTTGCCCAGCACATCTTGGCGAAAATGAATGTCTTCACGCCAGTGTTCGGCGCTTTTTAATAGGTCAGCAGGAGGCTTATGGTTTAATGGGTGGCTCATGGGATTCTCGGATAGTAGATAGGTAAAAGGTTAATAAGCTATGGCAGGTATTGTAACGAGAAAAGGGCAGGTTTGCAGCTAGGGATTGATAGAATTGTAGCAAGGGTTGAAGAAAAGAAGTAGGGTGCGCCTATCGCACCTTAATCAAGACAATATCTAACATGGATGCTCAAGGCGCATCCTACTTCCCCAACCGCTTCTTTAATAAATGATCAAAGATAAACGGACCAAATGGTAAAAACGAGCCAAGCACACCTGCAGGCATTGCCCATAGCGGCATCTTTATTTTGCTCGTTGCAATCAGTAGCATCAAAATATAGGCGATAAACAATGCCCCATGCGCCATACCGATATATTTCACGGCTTCAGTAATACCCATCATATATTTTAGTGGCATGGCGATACCAAGCAATAATAAAAAAGACGTGCCTTCTAGATAACCCATGATGGTCAGGTTTTTGAGGGCAGAATTTTGCCCTTTTGTTAGGGTAGGCAGAGTAGATGGCTGAGCTTGCAACACGTTATATTCCTTTTACAATCATCAATAAATCTTTAATTTCAGTTTTAACCGCGCGGATGATGCTCGGCATGCAGCTTTTGTAATCTCGCCGTCGCCACATGGGTATAAATCTGCGTGGTTGATAAATCACTGTGCCCCAGTAATAACTGCACGCTACGCAAGTCTGCGCCGTGATTGAGCAGATGAGTGGCAAAGGCGTGACGTAAGGTATGTGGTGATAATTCTTTATCAATGCTGGCAACTTTGGCGTATTTTTTTAATAGATACCAAAAGTTCTGCCGTGTCATATAGCCGCCTTGCGCGGTCAAAAATACTGCTTGGCAATTACCCGATTTCAAATGCGCAATCAAATCGCCACGAGCGTGCGTTAGATAATCTTCCAGTGCGTCCGCAGCATATTCGCCGAGTGGCACCAGTCGGGTTTTATTGCCTTTACCGGTAATTTGTAGCCAACCAGCGTTTAGATTGACTTGTTCTAATGACAGATTAATCAGCTCACTGACGCGCAGACCGCACGCATACAGCACCTCTAACATAGCTTTATCACGTAGTCCGAGTGCGGTGCTAGTATCAGGCGCGGCGAGGAGATTATCGACATCGGCCTCACTCAAATCCTTTGGCAGTGGACGACCTAATTTTGGACTTTTGATACGCTCACACGGATTGTCTTCACGCAAATTACTAGCAATCATCCAAAGGTAGAATTGGCGCAAGCTTGACAGCATACGTGCTTGCGTGCGCGGCGTTTTGCCCTCGATGGTAAGGGCTGATAAACAGTGCAGCACGTCTTTAGGCTGCCATTTC
>NZ_DAINDI010000004.1:61969-64495 GCF_036731945.1 Psychrobacter sp. | reverse complement strand
AACGCGATAGGGTTGGTCAGCTCGCAAGAGCGCAAGTCGCGCACATAAGCATTACGCGTCCGCGTTGCAAGCCCGCGGGCGAGCATTGCTTGCCGAAACTCGGTGATATAAGTTGGCTCGTCATCGACGGCGAGCGCTTTAGGTTGGCGCTGTTGGACGGCGCGGTCGCGGCTCATACTTGATACTCAATGATTAATTATCAGTTATTAAAGATTGGGCAGGTTCTAAACACCATAAAGAAGTAACTTCGCTACTCCTCGTCGCAAATAGAGGATCAGACTTATCTTGGCTGCGACCATGCTTAGGTTTGGTATCGAGGCGGTATTTCACTTTTAGGCCGCTATCGGCAAACCAGCCTAATAATTCCTCACGAGTACGTAGCTGCAAATGCTCAGCCAAATCCGACAGAATCAACCAGACTTCTCCATGCTCGACTAAATGGGTTTTCGCGCCTTGCAAAAACCCACGCAGCATTTTGCTATTGGCATCATAAACGGCGTACTCTAACGGCGAGCTTGGCTTAGCAGGCAACCAAGGCGGATTACAGACAATCAGATTGGCGAGCGGAGCATCAGTCGGATACAGATCCGCTTGCTGCAACTGTACATTAGCTAATTCTAATCGCGTAAAATTTTCGCTGGCGCAGGTTAAAGCTCGCGGGTTTAAGTCGGTGGCAATTACTTGTTTGACACCGCGCTGTGCCAAGATAATAGCGAGCAAGCCAGTACCCGTACCGATATCGTAGGCGACATCACAAGTATCTGGCAGTGGCGCCTCGAGTAATAGCTGTACATACTCATGTCGGGTGGGGGCAAAGACACCATAATGCGGGAATATTGATAAATCTAAACCATCAATCGGAACGCCTTTTTCGCGCCACTGCGCTGCGCCAAGCGCTCCTTGTAGGTCACGAAATGATAACACGCAAGAATCATTTATCTGGCCAAATGCTGCCATACAAGCTGCACTCATATCAGGGGCGCGGCGTAATTGGCTGACATAATTGGCATCAAGCTCGAGTAGCAGACGGCTTAATATGCGCGCACGCTGGGCTTGCAATTGGCGCTGCTGATGAAATAAGTTAGGAATACTTTTGGATAACTCTAAAGACTTATCTAAATTTTTATTGGATTTCGCAGATTGATTGGCTGCTTTCTTTATTTTACGCCGCTCAGAGCGCTCATTGGTACGCTCGATACGTCGATTGAGCGCTTGTAGCAGTTGCCGTGCATTATGAAAGTCACCACGCCATAGTAGTGAAGTGCCTTCGCAAGCCAAGCGATAAGCCTCATCGGCGGTCGTTTTATCATCGACCAACACAATACGCGCAGGCGGCGCATGATTGCTTTCCGATAACCAGAGTGCTTGATGTAAGGTCTCGTTGCCGTTTTTGTTTTCGAGCCACTGCACATACTGCTTTTGGGGTGCTAACATGCTATCTACCTTTAATTTGTGAATGATATATTTCGTACAAAGCAAAGATATCTTGATGCTATGAGTGCGCTGATGCTATGAGTTCTTTAAGCTCAATCAAATACATTTAAGCATTCTTTTTCTTGACCAAATAGCGATAAAGCGTGGCGCTGATAGGCGCGTTATTATCGTCAGCGACCATGATTTCATCAGGATCAATATCTAACGGCACATTTTCAGCAAGCGTTTCTTGCTTTACAAGTTCATGCCCCAAATGACGGCAGAAATTAGGAATATCGCGAGTGGTCGCAGGATCTGTAGCGAGTATTTCAATCACTGCGCCAGCTTCGGCATTACGTATGGTTCGATGTAGCATCATCACCGGCTCAGGGCAAATCAGCCCTTGGGTATCTAAATGATGTTGAATGGCACTATCAAATGTTGAAGTTGTCATAGTCGTTTTTTAAATCAATAAAATATGGTGAATGTTTTCAGTTCTTTATTAGTGATGGCATTTTTATCAGGAAGTTTTATGTTTCTTTAACATTTTCAGACGTTTCTTCAGCGTCTAAAAAGTTAAAAAAGCGCTTAAAGCTCACCTTAAATAAAAACGCCACCCCAAGCCAACATGCCAAACCTAACCAAGCAGTATCGGCAAATAATAGCCCGCCAAGTAATATAACCGTCGATACACCAATACTCATGGCAATCATTGACGGCTGATTTAAGCGATAACGATAAATAACCAGCGCATCATAAATAGTAATAGGAATGGTCAACGCCACCAAAGCGTAGGGCAGGTTATAGAACAATTGATAAAGCAGCTGATTGTCATGAAAGGCTTTGATACTAGCAATGGTGCCAAAGACCATAAAGGCGACAATAGCGGCATAAATAAGATAAATCGCTATTTGGTTTGCTCGCTGAGCACCTTTGATACGCGCAATCGCAAGCGGTGCAAAGCCACGTTGCGACTTGTTTTGCAAAGATGGATCTGAGACAGTGGTCATATTAATCAGTCATTTATTTGTTTAGATGATATAGCAAAGAGGCGCGGTATGTTAGCAATGGACTTACTGCTATCTTAATCCGCTTTAATCGCGTCGATGGCGA
>NZ_DAINDI010000004.1:56327-61959 GCF_036731945.1 Psychrobacter sp. | reverse complement strand
ACTGCTACTCGGATCAGCAAAATACGTCGACATCAGGATACAGGCGGAGATATCATCAATCGGATCGCGCTCGTTTTGAATCCAACCGTTTTCCCACGCAATTTCGCGTGCTGCTACTGAGGTCAGGCGTTCATCGCAGAGAGAGACAATGACGGGTAAACGCTGCTCCATAATTCTATGCGCCAACCGACGAGCAAATTTGTGCGCCCGCTTGGACAGCATTGAGCTGCTCCCATCCATGTTTAATGGTAATCCGACCACCACTTTTGCCACGCCCCAAACTTTGATAATGCCGAGCAGGTTGTCCCAATCCGGCTGACCATTATTCATCGCCAAAATATCAAAGGCGCGCGCAGTTTCGGTAATACTATTACCTAACGCCATGCCCATCTTTTTGACGCCATAATCAAGTGCCAAAATTAGATGCGGCTTAATAGTGGGTTCAGTAGCGCTATCAGCATTTATAACGTCTGCGCTATGAGTCGTTATAGCGTCTGCGCCATCTGCAACAATACTATTGACCATAATTTGGGGTATTCCTATTTCTGTCTTCATTAAGCAAATGCTGCTCAGTATATAGCAGTTAATATATAACGCTAGGCATGACCAATATCGCTGCTCAAATAGTCAAAGTTAATGCCAATCTTATCGGCAGCGACTTGCCAGCGTTCTGCAAATGGCGTATCAAACAATAAATTCAGATCCGCAGGACAAACCAGCCAGTCGCCACTCGCGAGCTCTTGGTCGAGCTGCTTTTTTCCCCAGCTGGCATGACCTAAGCACAGCTGATAATGCCCAACACCTTGACCAGCAGCGATGCGTTTTAGGATATCTTGGCTGGTAGTAATACAGACGTTTTCTGAGATGGCAAAAGACGACGCCCATTCTGGTTGACCGGTGTGCAAGACAAAACCGACTTCTGGATACATAGGACCCCCTTCTAGCGCCATATCTTCCATTACTTGCGGATCGGTCACTTCGATACCTAAGTCTTCTAGCAGTTTGCCGACGCGCGCTTGCTCTATCGGACGATTGACCATCAGACCGAGCGCCCCATGTTTATCATGGCGACAGATATAAATCAGCGCCTGCTCAAACCGTGGGTCTGACAGCTCGGGCGCCGCGATTAAGAAATGATGGGTCAAATTGGCTTTAGACATAGAAACAAACGCAACCTAATATTAAAGGTGAAATTATCAAGAGGATAGACCACTATATGGCGTTTAGGTGTAAAAAATCAACTAAAGCAAATGTTTAGCGATTATTTGTGAGTAATTTGCTATTAATCATTTAGCTGCCAACCATTTCATAACCATCAATCAATAATCATTATTTAACATCGCTTAATAAGCTACGCGCATGGTCACGGGTGACATCCGTGATGGTCACCCCGCCAGACATACGGGCCAGCTCATCGACTTGCGCGCTATCGGTTAAGATTAATAGCTCGCTTTCGGTTTGCTCATCATGATGTTTTTGTACCAAGATATGCTGATGCGCTTGCGCCGCAACTTGCGCTTGGTGGGTAATGGCCAATAACTGCTGCGTCTGCCCAAGCGCGCGTAACAGCTCACCAACCACTTGCGCCGTACCGCCACTGATACCAACATCCACTTCATCAAAGACGAGCATTGGCTTGGCAGCATTATTATTAGCATTGGTCGCTTGCAGAACTTGCATGACCAATGCCATCCGCGACAGCTCACCACCTGAGGCAATTTTATGTAGCGGCTGCATGGGCATACCGACGTTGGCGCTAAACAACAAATCGATATCATAGCTGCCTTGACCATTATACTGGTTAGGGTCGGTCTTTTTGGTAAAGACAAACTCGCAGCGCGCATTTGGCAGGGCAAGCGGTTGTAATTGCGCAATCAGCTGTTTACTGACTTTTGGCGCCGCTTTTGAGCGCTGTTTATTAAGCTCAGTGGCAAGTGACAAATACTCTTGCCATGCTTGCTCAATTTGCGCTGCCATTGCATCGCTACTTGGCTCATTTTCTAACTGTTCTAATTGCGCTTGCCACTGCTTTGCTTCATCAATCAAATCGCTTGTGGGCAGGCCATGCTTACGCGACAAACGGTGCCCAAGACTGATTAAGCTATCGAGTGTTTGCAAGCGCTCAGGGTCGGGTAATTGCTGTTCAGCATAATCCGATAGCAAGCCTGTGACCTCAGTGATTTGCTGCTGCGCCAAATGCAACTGTTCGGACGCCTGCTCAAAGGTTTGACTGACGCTCATTTGATTGTCGCAAAGCTTAATCGCTTGCCCGAGCAAGGTCATGACATCGGGCTCATCGGTGTCATTATCGAGCAGGTGTAAACCGTGACTGGCCTCCGTCATCAACGCTTCGATATTAGACAGCTCTTCGTGCTCCGCTTCAACTTCTGCATAATCAACTGCGAGTAGCGGCGCAATGTCAGCAAGCTGGCTTTGCAACAATTGAATGCGATCTTGACGCTGAGCTTCGCGGCTGGCGATATCATCAGCGCGGCGTTTGAGCTGCTGATAAGCTTGATAGCTGCTGGCCGTTTGTACAGCAAGTGGCGTGATTTGTGCCATCTCGTCAAGCCATTGCACCACAAATTGTGGCTTTAGTAAGGCTTGCTGAGCATGTTGACTATGAATGTTTACCAATAAAGCGCCCAAGCTTTTTAATTCCGCTAAGCTGACCGGCGTGCCATTTAACCAGGCTTTAGAGCGCCCTGTATTACTAAGCTGACGGCGAATCAAGACTTCAGGTTCTTCTAAAGAGCGCTCGTTTTTGGCAAACCATTCTGCCACGACGTCATTATTTTCTACATCAAACTGCGCATAGATATCAGCATACGCCGCGCCGTGCCTGACCATGGCACTATCAGCGCGCTCGCCTACGCACAAAGACAGCGCATCTAGTAATAATGACTTGCCAGCACCTGTCTCACCGGTGATGACATTGAAGCCTTCAGCCATGCTCAGCTCATGCTGAGCAATCAATGCAAACTGCTGTAAAGTTAATGATACGAGCATCAACGCCTCTCATGGCAGACAATAAATATCAGCAATTAGGCTGATTTTTAGGTCTACAATAGGATAAATAAAGAAAAACAGCTTTGGTAAATGGTGCTAATAAGATAAAGACAATTGGCAAATATTATGGTGGCAAAAGGTAGGAAATACAAATTTTAAAGGTAAGCAAAGCTAGGTATTCATTTAACAATAAGCACAACTTTCCTAGTGGCTGTAACAAACTTTATAGATATAATGTGGTAGCATAATCTCACATAATGATAAACTCTTACCACCAGATTTTCATACAATCTGCTATCTATGATGTTTCTAGTAAAAGACGAGAGGTGAGTTCGTGCTAGATAAAGTAAGCGTTTCATCATTACTTTTCATAGTGTATTCTCTATGCGAGTCTTTATTTGGTTAACAGTTATATCGAGCTAAATATAGAGTGAATCGTCAAAAAGTTGTAATAGAACTGTCAGTTAAGCGATGAGTTATTCTGCTATTTAGTTTTTCAATTTGGTCTTTTAGTTTGGCAATAATTATTTGATAAGGAAGCCACTATGACAGCGGCGCAATTTACCAATGTAACAGTCAATGCTCAAGCCACGATATCCTACGATGGTCGTTGCTCAAGCCATACCATTATGTTTGAGGACGGTCGCCATAAAACGCTCGGGGTTATTTTGCCTTGCGACAATTTGGTTGAGCACTATCACTTTAGCACCAATACTTCGGAGCGCATCGAAATCATCAGCGGTGAGTGTGAGGTCAAAATAAACGGTGAGGAAGAATTTAGCTACTACCGCGCAGGACAGTCATTCGTGGTCGAAGGCAATAGTGGTTTTAATTTGCGCACAGAAGAAATCGTGCAGTATATTTGTCATTTAGAAGGTTAAGCTGGCTAAAAAATCATACGATTAAAGGTGTTATAAGACAACTTGCCCCACCTTTAACTAAACAAGTTAGAAGAAATAAATCTTACGCGAAGGTTTACTTCTTTTTTTTGGCAATTATTTTAATAATTTTTCGTTTCGCCACGCGTTAATTGCTACAATTATCGTTATATAGGCAGTCCGCTATAAGATGAACATAGAGCTACTGGTATTCATTTTCCTTGCTTGCTGTGCCTACGCAGACAGAGGCTGCGCAAAATGAATACCAGTAGCGGGTCATCATACTTGTACTGATTTTATTTAGGACTGACTATATTTCCTATTTTTTATCGCCGTACGCGATACCACTTTTATATTGTAGACCCACTATGGCAAAACCTAGCTATTTTTATGGCATTCACGCGATTGAAGCCTTACTCGAATATCGCCCGCTTGATGGACTCAGTTTATTTGTCCAACAAGGACGTGAGAGCGACAGCCACGTACAAGCGATTATGGCGCAAGCACGTGATAATGGTATTAGTATTCAACCGACACAAAAAGATAAGCTTACTCAGCTATGCGGTAGCCCGCAGCATCAAGGCGTGGTACTGAATGCGCGTCCGTTAGGTTTCGCTGACGAAGGTTTATTGGATACCCTTGCTAAGCGTGAGCAATGCTTATTATTGGTGCTTGACCAAATTACCGACGCGCATAACTTTGGTGCGTGTTTACGTACCGCAGTGGCCATGGGCGTTGATGCCGTTATTTGCCCCAAACACCATGCGGCAAGCCTGACGCCAACCGTTGCGAAAGTATCGGTAGGGGCTGCCGAGATGATGCCTATCGTTAGTGTGACCAATTTGGCTCGTACGTTAAGCAAGATTAAAAATGCTGGCGTCTTTGTGTTTGGCACCGCATTAAATGCAGAGGCAAAGCCAATACATGCTGCTGATATGACGGGTAAAACTGCGATCATTATGGGGTCTGAGGGCGAGGGCATGCGCCGCCTGACGATGGAGAGCTGCGATGAGCTGGTTTATATTCCGATGTCAGGCAACGAGCATGGTAATTTACAAAGCTTAAATGTGAGTGTGGCGACCGGTATGGCGCTCTATGAGATTAATCGGCAGCGAACTTTAGCTGCTGGGCAAGCGTAAGATAGTTTTGATGTAACGGCTCAAGCTGTAAATATAGCGCCGCAAGATCGCTCTCGTTAAGCACCACATCATCTGCATGACGATTACGCTCTTCGCGGCTGAGCTGATTAATCATAATGGCTTTTATCTTTTGTACGCTTTGCTCATCGCGCTGGCTGGCACGCGCAAGCTGGGTTTCCTCGGTGGCATCCATCACCAGTATACGCTGGCATAAGTTGGCAAGCCCTGCTTCTGCGCCTTCAATGAGCAAAGGTGCTGAGAGCACAACATATGGTGACGTACTGGCTGCTAGTTGCAATTTTGCCGCTTCGCGTATGGCTGGATGGGTGATGGCTTCAAGCTCAATTAAGGCTTCAGGATGGGTGAAGACATGAGTGCGCACGGCGGCGCGATCCATTTCCCCATCATCGTTTAATACCCAATCACCAAATTTTCTTTTGATTTTACGTAAAGTAGCGCTACCTTTAGCGACCACTTGATGAGCAATCACATCTGCATCAATAATATCAATCCCTTGCTGCGCGAACCAATCGCTTGCCGCCGACTTACCACTGCCGATACCGCCAGTCAAGCCGACAACTAACGTCTTGCTTTTGGATTGGGGCG
>NZ_DAINDI010000004.1:44752-56317 GCF_036731945.1 Psychrobacter sp. | reverse complement strand
TAGGAATAAGATGAAGATGAGGCATAATTTGACATAGTAATGACTTATTTAACCGATAGAAGAGGGAGGCTACAATATACCAATAGCCTATTCTAGCAGGTTAAAGCGCATTTTTGAGAAATTGCGCGTCTACTTGCGTCAGTATAGGGGTTTAAGCGTACATTCCTAGATACCAATTGACGATATCTGGGCCGTATAATAATGCAATGATACCAGCAATCGCGATATAAGGACCAAAGGCAAAGGGACGACTTTCCCCTTGTTTTTTCATCAGAATAATCCCGACGATAGAACCCAGCAGGGAGGAGAGCAAGATAATAAGTGGCAACATCATTGGGCCAAGCCAAGCGCCCAAGACGGCTAGTAATTTAAAATCGCCTTGTCCCATGCCGTGTTTTTTCGTAATGAGATAAAAGATTTTTACCACCACCCACAAAGATAAAAAGCCAAGTAAAAGTCCCCAAATGGACTGCGTAGGTGAGACAAACCAACCTTGCGAATTTACCGCCAATCCTAAGCCCGCCAATGGAAAGGTTAGGCGATCTGGCAATAGCTGAGTATCAAAATCAATACCCGTTAAAGCAACCAGCGTCCAGACTAAAATTAATGCTGATAATCCAGCGGCGCTGACGCCAAACTGATAAATGACCAGCATAGATAGCAGCGCAGTCACCAGCTCAACAATAGGATAACGCAGTCCGATAGCCGCTTTACAGTCTGAGCAGCGACCACGTAATATAAGCCAGCTTATTAAAGGGATGTTTTCATACCACTTTATTTTATGAGCGCAGTGCGGACAGCGTGAAGCCGGTGTGCTTAACGTAATAGAAGGGTCAGCAGCGACGATGTTTGCCAGTGGTTGCGTATGTTCAGGCGGCATGTCTGCTTGCTCAGCCATAAACTGACTACATTCTTGCCGCCACGCCGCTACCATCATGTGCGGTGTCCGATGAATCACCACATTTAAAAAGCTGCCAACACAAAGACTAAGTAGACCAAATACGACTAAGGCAAGAGTCATATTTTCTTGTAATAACTGAAGAAATTGCATGAAATCGTTTTCCTTGCAGTGGCTGTTAGCCTACCACTGAGCCCATTTGGAAGATTGGTAAATACATGGCAATCACTAAGCCGCCAACCAACACACCGAGCACCGCCATAATTAATGGCTCCATTAAGCTGGTCAAACCATCAACAGCATTATCGACTTCGTTTTCGTAATAGACCGCAACTTTATCGAGCATCTCTTCTAAGCTACCTGATTCTTCCCCGATACCAACCATTTGAATCGCCATACTTGGGAATAAGTTGGTTGAGCGTATCGAAAATTGCAATTGCTGACCGGTGGAGACGTCGTTCTTTATTTGCTGAATGGCGTTATAAAAGACCACGTTGTTTGCGGCGCCAGCGGTAGAATCTAAAGCGTCAATGAGGGGTACACCAGCAGCAAAGGTGGTTGATAATGTGCGTGCAAAGCGAGCGATGACCGCTTGATAAGCGATGTTGCCAAATATTGGTGCTTTTAATACCGCCCGATCTAAGAAGTCACGGAACTTCTTAGAGCGTTTTTTAGCTTCTGAAAAGCCAATGATGGCACCGCCAATCAGCACAATTAAGATAAACCACCAAGATTGCATCCATTCTGACATGTTTACCACCATCTGAGTAAACGCCGGTAGTTCGGCACCAAAAGATTCGAATAAATCCGAAAAAACTGGAACCACTTTAATTAGTAGAATCATAGTAACGATAATGGCAACGACAATCACGGCGATAGGATATTTCATCGCTTTTTTAATTTTAGCTTTTAACAACTCACTTTTTTCTTTATAGGTTGCAACGCGCTCTAGCATGGTCTCTAGCGAACCCGATTGCTCGCCAGAGTCTACAAGAGAACAAAACAGATCATCGAAATAGCGCGGATGTTTACGCAGTGCCGAAGCAAAAGTGCCGCCCGCTTCGATATCGGCTTTTATTTGCAAGACCAAATCTTTCATGCTCGGGTTATCAAGAGAGTCAGCAACAATCTCAAAAGACTGGGTTAATGGCACGCCAGCTTTCATCATAGTGGCCAACTGCCGCGCAAAAATAGCAATATCAATCGGTTTAATAGACTTTTTAAAGGTATATAAAGGTTTGGGTTTTTTCTTGATACCTTTGACAGTGATACCTTGCTTGCGCAAGGTGGCTTTCGCCAACTCCAAGCTACGACTGGTGGTTTCGCCTTTTACTTTTTGTCCGCGCCGGTTTACTCCATCATAGACAAAGTCTAATAGCATGTCGGTTTTAGCTCTTGCCATGTTGATACCCTCAAAATTCGTCTAATAAAGATGTTATAAACCGGTAAAAGTATGTCAAATTTAATACCTCATTTCGGCATACTTCATTTCTATAAAAAAAGCCAGTATATATCTGTTTTATATTTAAGTACATCTGTTAGATAACATTGCTAGTTTATAAGTATAAAGGTTTAAAATCACGAATTAGAATTTTAATTTTGCAACGGTTGCTATTCAGAAGTCACGCGCATCATTTCTTGAATACTGGTTACCCCTTGCAGCACCTTTAAAATACCCGAGCGCCGTAAATCTCTAAAGCCGTTTTTAAGGGCAGCATCTTTAATGTCAATCGCGTTACCATCTTCCATAATGATACGTGAAATATCGGGACTGACTTTCATCACTTCATAAATACCAACACGGCCTTTGTAGCCTTCTCGGCATTCATTACAGCCAATAGGTTCATAAATGAGGTTGTCTGGATTGTCTAAATCAGCATCGGTAAAACCAAGCTCAAGCAGGCTTTGCCGTGGAATATTGATGGGTTTTTTACAGTTTTTGCATAAGCGTCGAGCTAGTCGTTGAGCAATGACCAAATTCACGGAAGTTGCAATATTAAAAGAGGCAACACCCATATTACGCAGACGCGTCAAGGTTTCAGGGGCAGAGTTGGTATGCAGGGTAGAGAGTACCATGTGTCCTGTTTGTGCTGCTTTAATCGCAATCTCAGCCGTTTCAAGGTCACGAATCTCACCGACCATGACGATATCAGGATCTTGACGTAAGAATGATTTAAGCGCATTGGCAAAGGTTAAACCGACTTTGGGGTTAACGTTGACCTGATTGATACCTTCAAGGTTAATCTCGACAGGGTCTTCTGCCGTTGAGATATTGGTCTCACCAGTATTTAAAATATTGATACCCGTATAGAGCGAGACAGTTTTACCAGAACCAGTAGGACCTGTAATCAGCAGCATACCTTGCGGTTTATGCAAGGCTTCTAAAAACATCTCTTTTTGGTCGGGCTCATAGCCTAAAGCTTCAATACCGAGCATGGCTGAGGAAGGATCCAAAATACGTAATACCAGCTTTTCGCCAAACAAGGTAGGTAGAGAGTTTACCCGGAAATCAATGGCTTTATCTTTCGAGATTTTAAGCTTGATACGGCCATCCTGCGGTATACGGCGCTCAGATATATCCATTTGCGACATGACTTTTAGACGCGCGGCAATTTTACCCGCAAGTTGTACCGGCGGACTGGCCATTTTTTGCATGACGCCATCGACACGAAAGCGTACGCGATAGGTTTTCTCATAAGGCTCAAAATGTAGGTCTGAGGCGCCCATACGAATGGCATCAACCAACATTTTATTGACAAACTTCACCACGGGCGCTTCATCGACGCCGTCGCTGAGTTTGGTTTCGCCTTCATCTTCTTCGCTTTCATTAAAGCCGATATTTAAATCGCTGTCAGAAAAGCTATCAAAACTTTGCATGGTATCAGCGTATAGATTCTCAATACGCCTTTTGAGCTTATCTTCTTCAACGACAACAGTCTCGATAGACAGGCGCGAGTTAAAAGCAATAGCATCAATGGCATCGATACGGGTGGGATCGCTTAATGCCACAAATAAGCGTTGCCCGCGTTTAAACAGTGGTAACGCATTAAACTTACGTACGATTTTTTCATCGACCAAGTCTTTTGGAATGACGTCTGAGCTTAGGGCATCAAGATCAAACAAAGGATCACCAAACGCTTGTGATAGCATCTGCGCTACTTGATAAGCATTGGCCAACTTATTGTCAACCAAATAAGGTACCAACCCTATTTGCTGCTGTTGCGACTCTGTTTGCGCAGTTTTCATATGCGCTTCGCTGACGATACCTTCGCTAATCAACTGCTGCGCTAAACCACCGTACTTACTGGCTGTGATAGACATTAAGACCTCTCTATGCGTGATACTAAATGGGCTGTATTTTTTACCAAAACCAAAACATCTACTATATATAACACCAGTAGCTTATTTATAATCGCTACATTGATTAGTAACATTTATTCTAAAAACAACTGATTGATTGCCTTGGTTTTATTTTTTATAAATAGAATGATATAGGAATTTTTTAGAGTTAAAAGACTTTATATAGCGTATAAGATGGTTAATCTGCAAAAAACGTCAATGTGACGAATACTTATCTAAAATCATTTTCTGCAAAATCGGTTCCAATTCTAAGCGCTTTATACTATAGCAACGCACTATAGCACTTGGGAAATATTTGTTATACTTGCGCGCATATAAGCCATATTGGCAGCAATAGATAAGATAAGGTATATAGGTATGCAAGCTTGGGTAATTGGAAATTGGAAGCAGAATCCAGCGACGAGCCATGACGTCAAGGCGCTACTAGATGACTTATTAACGGCTGTTAGTAGAGAAGAACAGCCTGATAACGCTGACTGTCAATTGATGGTCGCCCCGAGTTTGATTCATTTAACCGCTGTCAGTGAGTGCTTAAAAGGTAGTGCTATATTGAGCGCCGCTCAAGATATAAGCGCCTATAGTCCCAGTACTGGCGCTTATACTGGTGATTGTTCAGCGCAGCAAATTGCTGATGCTGGCGCAACATGGACGATATTGGGACACTCTGAGCGCCGTCAGTACCATCAAGAATCTCATGATTGCTTATTGCAAAAAATGACTTATGCCCTCACACAAAACTTAGGTGTGATATTTTGCATTGGCGAAACCCAAGCGCAGTATGATGCCAAAGAAACGCTGGCAGTCATTGATGCGCAATTAGCGGTGATTAAAGATTTACTTGCGCAAAATCCTGAACTTGCTACAAACTTGTCAGAGCGTTTAATCATCGCTTATGAGCCAGTTTGGGCAATTGGCACGGGCAAAGTACCAACCGTCGCTGAAGTAAGTGCGACACATCAACATATTAAGCAGACGCTGGCAGGTTTCGATGCTGCATTAGACAACATAACGGTTTTATACGGTGGTAGCGTCAATGCTGACAATGCCGACAGTTTTGCTGCTGATAGCATGATTGATGGCGCATTGGTTGGCGGCGCATCGCTAAAAGCAGAAGGTTTTTTAGCGATTGCCAAGGCTTTTGGCGGCAATAAAGCGTAGTCGTATTCAGTAAAATTACAATTTAATCCATATTGAACAATGACTTTGCTCAAAAAATGTCTTTCGCAGTTGGCAAAAGTGGCTTTAACAGTGCCCTTGCAATCGTGTACAATGCGCCTTATTTAGATGATTGCTTTATTGACACAACTGGTTTGGCGTTATTGGCCATATTAGATGTCAATCGTTAAACGCCAGTTATTTACATTATTTAATCCTACGATTTATTTTACGTTATCAGTCGTCATTACGCGGCAAAAGAGGCCACCATGTTTACGTTTATATTAGCCCTGCACATTATCGTGGCAATTGCCATGATTGGCTTGATTTTGATACAGCATGGTAAAGGGGCAGACGCCGGAGCTTCTTTTGGTGCGGGCTCATCGGGTACCGTATTTGGCGCCGCTGGCACTGCAAACTTTTTGACGCGTGCCACTGCGGTATTAACGGTGATATTTTTTATCACCAGTATGACGCTTGCCGTGCATGCACGTAAACAAGCAGAAGACCAGTTTCGTTTAGATGCGCCAGTATCGGCGCCACAAACGCCGCGCCCGCTGACACAAAACCCTCAGTAACTATATTTACGTTAAAGTCTGTCTTAATTTTTTGACAGATAATTTTAACCGTTATCTTTTAATGCAGGCAGTACTTGCTATTTTAAGACGTTAGATTTACAATGCTTCTCTGTTTTTAGCCGTCTTTAACTTTCGTTGCCTTCCTTATGCATCGGTTATAAAAGGTTAAAGCTGAAAAACAGAGTAGTAAGAAAAATGCGATTGTGGTGGAATTGGTAGACACGCCATCTTGAGGGGGTGGTGGCGCAAGCTGTGGGGGTTCAAGTCCCCCCAATCGCACCAAGCTTTACTTGTATGATGTTTTACTTGAACGTTGTTGTACTCAAACATTATAGAAAGCAGGGTTCATCGTCATTAATGCTTAATTTGATTATTATCTAAAATAAGTATTGACAGCCCTCTAAAACCTCTCTATAATATGCGTTCTAGATTGATGCGGGGTGGAGCAGTCTGGTAGCTCGTCGGGCTCATAACCCGAAGGTCGTTGGTTCAAATCCAGCCCCCGCTACCACTTTTTATACTGATGTTTTGTACACTAAATTTGTCAGTAACGATTAGCCCACCATTATGTTTGTGGGTTTTTTTGTATCTGATGGTCGGTGTTATCGCGATATCTGTCCTACTTATGCTAAGCTCTATCTCTATAGAGTACGATGCTATTCGTTATCCATCGTCCTTCGCCGCGATGCTTGTTAAGCGCACTATCCTTTACTTCTCATACCTTTACCGATAGTTCTGCTTTATACATAATAAAAGCATTGTCTGGTTGAGCTTGATGTTTTCTAGGCTCATCCTTATATAAAAGCACGAGTTATAAAACATCTTATTTATATAGTGACGCGTTTAAGCGTTAAGAATAAGGTAGGTTTTTAAGTTAAGGCGCGAATTGTCTTAATTTGATGGCAGTCAATTTTTATAATAGTTAATTATTGACAATAAACATTGTTATTGATAAACAACACAGTGCTATCAATACAAGCTTTACGATATAAAATACAGTTTGCTCAGTACGATAAGATACGTGAATAGGAAAAGATAAATAGATTATGAAGCTTTCGACAAAAGTTACAGAACTGACCAATATTATTGCGCCTGCGGTAGCAGCTTGTGATGTAGCGCTGTGGGGTATTGAATTTGCGCCACAAGGTCGTCGCTCGTTGTTACGCATTTATATTGAGGCATTGCCAGAAGACCAAGCCCAAGATAAGCAAGTGACCATCGAGGACTGCGCCGCGGTAAATCATCAAGTGAGTGGTATTCTTGAAGTTCATGACCCGATTGCTGGTGAGTATATTTTAGAAGTATCGTCGCCAGGTTTTGATCGTGCCTTTTTCTCAGATGAGCAGATGCGTGATTATGTCGGTCAAACCGTCAGCTTGCGCTTGATTCAAGCGATTGGTGAAGGCGATAAAAAACGCCGCAAAGCAACTGGTACTTTAGACAGTATTGATGACACTTCTTTAAAACTGACCGCCACTGATGGTAATCAGTTTGAGATTGCATTAAGCAATATTGACAAAGCCAACTTGATTTATGAAGATGCTTAGTTTAAAAACAGTATCTTGATAAATGAATATTCTAATCTCCAAACAGCCTTTGGCTTATGGAGAAAATATAACGTCAACACATTAACGATAAAGTTTAAGTCAATTATAAAACGATAGGACAGGTATAGCATGAGTCGTGAAATCTTAACGGTAGTAGAAACTGTCAGTAATGAAAAGGGCTTAAATCCTGAAGACATCTTTGAAGCAATCGAAGATGCTTTGGTGGTATCCACGAAGAAAAAAGTCTATACCGATCAGCCAGAAGTAGCGGTACGGGTTGCTATTGACCGTGCGACGGGCGATTATGATACTTATCGTTATTGGACAGTGGTTGCAGATGAAGACCATGAAATGCCTGCGTGTCAGCTAGCGATTACCGATCTTGACCAAGACGAATGGTCAATAGGTGATATCAAAGAAGAGCAGATCGAATCGATTGAATTTGGTCGTATTGCTGCGACGCAAGCCAAGCAAGTTATCATTCAAAAAATCCGTGAAGCGGAGCGCAATTTAGTAGCCGACGCATTTGAGCCACGTATTGGCGAGATGATGTATGGCGAAGTTAAAAAACAAACGCGCGATGGTTATATCATTGATTTAGGTGACAACGCTGAAGGCTATTTGTCACGTGATCAGATGCTACCTCGTGAACAATTGCGCCCAAAATCACGTATCAATGCCATTTTGTATTATGTTAATCGTGAAAACCGCGGTGCTCAGTTGTTATTATCACGCACGCATCCTGAAATGCTCTCAGCATTGATGCAAAAAGAAGTGCCTGAAATTGCTGAACAAATTATTGAAATTCGTAATGTCGCGCGCTTGCCGGGCACGCGTGCTAAAATAGCGGTTAAAACCAACGATCATCGTATTGATCCAGTTGGCGCTTGTATTGGTATGCGTGGTACGCGTATCCAAGCGGTACAACAAGAGCTTGATGGCGAACGTATTGATGTGGTGGTTTGGTCAGATGATCCAGCCCAATTTATCATCAGTGCGCTAGAGCCAGCGGACGTCAGCAGTATCATCTTAGATGAAGACACGCAAACGGCGGATATTATCTTTAGCACTAACGATCAATTGGCGCGGGCGATTGGCTCACAAGGTCAAAACGTGCGTTTAGCCTCTGAATTAACCGGCTATAAGCTCAATATGATGTTAGAGGAAGAGTATCAGCAGCGTCAAGAAAACGAAAGCAAGGCCTTTATCGAATTATTTTATGAGCGCTTAGAGGTCGATAAAGACCTTGCTCAAGCGCTGGTTGATATTGGTTTTACCAGTATTGAAGAAGTCGCTTATGTGCCAGTCGAAACCTTTTATGATATCGAAGGCCTAGACGATGAAGCGATTGACATGATTCAAGAGCGTGCCAAAGAAGTGGTCATTGCCGATGAATTGGTCAAACAACAGAACATGAAAGAGCCAAGTCAAGAGCTACAAGATCTTGAAGGAATGACGGTCAGTTGGGCCTATAAAATGGCACAAAAAGACATCATTACCGTCGATGACTTGGCAGAACAAGCCGTCTTCGATCTAGAAGATATCGAAGGTTTAGATAGTGAAACTGCAGGAAAACTCATCATGAAAGCTCGGGAATCTTGGTTCAATGAATAAGCGGTAACTGCATATCGCTGTCTTTTAGTGATATGCTATCGATAATAAGGGCTGGTATGACGTAACCCAATCAAGTGCGTTACAAATACTAGTCTTAACCCAATCATTTGTAGCCAACAACTGAATTGAACATATAGCAAATAATAGACAGTAGGTGATAATAAATGGCAGATAAGACCGTCAAAGAACTGGCAGATATGGTAGGCAAAACCGCAAGTGCTGTACAACAGCAACTGGTAGATGCTGGACTGCCTGCTCGCGCAGAGGATGACCTAGTCACCGAGCTTGAGCAAGAGAAGTTGGTGACGTATTTAAAGCAAAGTCATGGCCAGCAAGAAAAGCGACGTATTAGCCTGAAATCTAAGACGACTAGCACCGCACGCGTGACCGGCTCTTCAGGTAAATCTAAGAGCGTTAATGTAGAAGTGCGCAAAAAGAAAGTATTCGAGAAGCCTGATCCAGAAAAGATGGCGGAAGAATTGGCAGCGCGCGAACAAGCCATGATTGAAGCGCAAGAGCGTGCGACTAAAGAAGCAGAAGAGCGTGCCGCTACTAAGAAAAAGGCGGAAGAACGTCAAGCGGCTACGTTAGCAGCGATGCGTGCAAGCTTAGGTTCGAGCAAGAAGTCAGACGATAAGAATGACGATATCTCAACCTCAGTAGTGGTGAAAAAGGGTGGTAAAGCGGCGGTAGAAGTTAAGGCAAAAGAGCAGCCGAAGAAAAAAGTTGCCGCGACGAAACCAAAAGTTGAAACGGCAGCTGAGCGTAAAGCTCGCGAAGCTCGTGAAAAAGAAGAAGCCCGCCTGCGTGAAATCGAAGCAGAAACTCGCCGCGCACAAGCCGAAGAAGCGCAAAAGCGCACGCTTGAGCAAATGCGTAAAATGGCCGGTAAATATACCGATCAGCCAGCTACTGAAGTTCGTAAAGATGAGCCATTAGCCGAAGGTTTGGTCGGTGATGCTCTAGAAGAATCGTTTGAAAAAGAACGTCGCGAAATCAAACGCGGCACCAGTAGCACCAGTGCTCGCGGTCGTGGTCGCCGTAAGAATCAAGACGAGCGTGAAATCAAAAACCGTAAAAACGGTTTACGCTCAACGCAAGCCTCACAGCATAAGTTTGAAAAACCAGTCGATAAAATCGTTTATGACGTCGAAATCAGTGAACACATTACGGTTTCTGATTTGGCACAGCGTATGGCGGTTAAAGCTCGCGAAGTAACCAAATTGCTCATGAAAATGGGTGAGATCGCGCGCGAGTCCGACACCATTGATCAAGCAACGGCCAGTCTGATTGTTGAAGAGATGGGTCATAACCCAGTACCGGTTAGTGATACTAAAGTCGAAGACGATCTACAAGATGCGGTAGATGAGCGTAGCAGTAATGTGCAAACGCGTCCACCAGTTGTAACTATCATGGGTCACGTTGATCACGGTAAAACCTCATTGCTCGATAAAATCCGCACAACGAAAGTTGCTACCGGTGAAGCGGGCGGTATTACTCAGCATATCGGTGCTTACCATGTGAAAACCGATCGCGGTGTTATCACCTTCCTTGATACCCCAGGTCACGCCGCCTTTAGTGCTATGCGTTCACGCGGTGCTCAAGCGACAGATATCGTTGTCATCGTTGTCGCTGCCGATGATGGTATGATGCCACAAACCGAAGAAGCGATTGATCATGCGCGCGCTGCTGGTACGCCTATCATCGTTGCTATCAACAAAATAGATAAGCCAAGCGCCGATCCTGATCGCGTACTTAATGAACTCACTGCTAAAGAAGTGGTTTCAGAAGAATGGGGCGGTGATACCCCAATGGCGCGTATCTCAGCCAAAACGGGTGACGGTATTGATGAGCTATTAGAGCTTATCAGTCTACAAGCTGAGCTAATGGAGCTAGAAGCACCGTTAGACGGTGCTGCTCAAGGTGTCGTTATTGAATCACGACTTGAAAAAGGTCGCGGTCCAGTTGTCAGTGTCCTAGTTAAAAAAGGTACCTTAAAACAGGGCGACTTGGTATTAGCAGGTGAGCATTACGGTAAGGTTCGTGCCATGACCGACGAAAATGGTCAACGAATCAAATCTGCTGGTCCGTCTATCCCTGTAGAGATATTAGGTTTACCTGAAACACCTGCTGCTGGTAGCGAGTTCTTAGTCTTAACTGATGAGAAAAAAGCCCGTGAAGTGGCAGATTTCAGAACCAACCGTGAGCGCGAGCGCCAGCTTGAACGTCAGAACGCCATGCGTCTAGAGAGCATGTTTGATCAGATGGAACAAGGCGATGTATCATTCCTCAATATCGTTTTAAAAACTGACGTGCGTGGTTCGCTTGAAGCGTTACTTGCGGCTCTAAATGAGTTATCGACGGATGAAGTTAAAGTTCGAGTGATTAGCTCAGGCGTTGGTCCAATCTCTGA
>NZ_DAINDI010000004.1:37487-44653 GCF_036731945.1 Psychrobacter sp. | reverse complement strand
TGGGTGTTGCTGAGGTTCGCGAAGTATTCCGTTCTAGTAAATTTGGTGCTGCTGCCGGTTGTATGGTGGTTGAAGGTACGATTTATCGCAACAAACCTATCCGCGTCTTGCGTGATGACCAAGTTATCTTTACGGGTCAATTGCAATCATTACGTCGTTATAAAGAAGACGTCAATGAAGTACGTACCGGTATGGAGTGTGGTCTAGCGGTTCGTGGTTACGACGTCGAAGCGGGCGATAAAATCGAAGTCTTTGAAATCCAAGAGTTCGCCCGTACCATCTAAAGCAGTCGCTTTATGATTTAGCCATTCAATCGTATAAAATGATTGAATGGTTGGATAACTTCTTAAGATTTAGCTGTACTTAGGCCTAACAGGTACACCCTGCTAGGCCTTTTTTAGCAAAAATATTGTGTTTTATATTTAATGTCATTAGATATAACGCTCATGCGTTTTTAATGAGAGTTTGTTAATAAAAATAAGCTGTATGACCAATAAGGTAATAACATGAATCAACGTTTACAACGCTTGGCTGATCAAATTCAGCGTGAGCTTGCGGTTCTTATCCGTGATGAAGTCAATGACCCGCGTTTGACGGGCTTTGTCACTATTTCTAGCGTTAAAGTTAGCCCAGACTTAGGTTACGCTGATATCTATGTCACCATCATGGAGCCTGAGCTTAACGATGCGATGACTAAATCTAGCCATGAAGACAGCATCAAGGTCCTCAATAAAGCGGCGGGTTTTTTGCGTACCGAGTTAAGCCACAGTCTAAAAACGCGTACCACACCGCGTTTACGCTTTCATTATGATGAAGTGACGGCGCGTGGCAACTATATGATGGATCTTATCAATAAGGCCGTGACCAAAACTGAGCAAAACGAGTCTGATGAGCAAGAAATCAACGAGTAATAGCTATTATGTCGAACGCCTCTATTAAAGCCTCTACGCCAGCTCCCGCAAAAATGCATAAAACGCCTGAAAAAATTAAAGTATCAGGCGTAATATTGGTGGATAAGCCACAAGATATGACCTCGCAGCAGGCGGTGTCAAAGGTGAAATACCTGTTTAAATCACCTAACCATGACAGTAAAAAAGCTGGTCATACAGGCACACTTGATCCAATGGCAACGGGTCTATTGCCCATTTGCTTGGGTGAGGCCACTAAGTTTAGTCACTATCAACTCGATGCCGATAAAACCTATCAAGCGACTATTTTACTTGGTAGTCAAACAGATACTGGCGATGCAGATGGTCAAATTGTTGCTGAAGCACTTATTCCCCATTTTGATCATGCCATATTAGAAAACATTGCTCAGCAATTTTTAGGGCCACAGCAGCAAATTCCTCCGATGTATTCGGCGCTAAAAAAAGATGGCAAAAAATTGTATGAATATGCGAGAGCAGGTATCGAGATTGAGCGACCCGCAAGAGATATTGTCGTTAAAGCCATTAATTTAACCGCAATCGATGCGCAGCAAATTCAGTTGACAGTGACTTGCTCGAAAGGTACATACGTACGAGTATTGGCAGAAGACATCGCTAAAACCCTTGGCACGCTAGGACATCTAACCGCTTTACGGCGCCTACAGGTTGGAAGTTTTAAGATTGATAATGCGATTGGTTTGGCCGATCTAGAAGCGTTTTCGCTTGAGAGTCGCCTAACGTATTTATTGCCCGTTGATGCTTGTATCATCCTTGATACTGAGCTTACCTTAACCACAGAGCAGTGCGCACGTGTCCATATGGGACAGCGCTTAAATGTCACCGAGCAGCTGACGGACGATATACGAAGCTATATTACAACGGCTATCGAACAACAGCATTATGAGAATGACGGTAACAAAGAAGATAGTGAAACCTTATTACCTCATGAAATACCCGTAGATATTCGTCTTATAGATGAGCAAGGGCAGTTTATTGGTTTAGGAGCGGTAAGTCTAAACGGGCGCTTACAGCCGAGAAAGCTTATCCAGTTGTAGCGTTAATGCTTAAGTAAGTGGTAGTAGTCATAACTGAAATTGGGTAAAACTTACTAAGAGTTTACACTAATCACATATCATCACATTTTATTGCAGGTTTCACCTATAGTGAAACCTGCTTTTTTTGTACCTTAGTTAAGTCAGCTACGGAAAGCGAGACAAGGATATAAAAACTATAAGAAAATGAAAATTATAAAAATGGGATTTTATTAAATATTAGAATTATAAAAAAGCAGTATATATAAAAATAAAAAGACATTAACTAATATAAAAAGTATTTGAGATTAATAATAAAAAATATATTTTAAAAATACTCATACCTAAAGTTGAAATCTAAAGTATAAGGATTACTATGAAAACCATTGCCTTCTTATTACATAATAACTTCGAACAAGCTGAATATGAAGAAGTTAACAACCAATTAAAAGATAAAGGTTATAAAACAGTCCTCATTACGACCAATAAAGACAAAGAAGTCCAAGGCATGCAGCAGGACGTCAATAAGGGTGATACCTTTACTGCAGATATATTTGCTAAAGACGCTAACGTTGCTGATTATGAGGCACTGGTTTTGCCAGGTGGGACGGTGAATGCCGATACCATACGTGGTAACGAAGAAGCGCACAGTGTCATTAATGCTATTAACGATACAGGTAAACCATTAGCGGTCATTTGCCACGCGCCTTGGGTATTGATTAATACAGGCATTGCTAAAGGTAAAACCTTAACAGCTTATCACTCATTACAGACCGATCTAGAAAATGCGGGCGCAAATTTCGTCGATAAAAGCGTGCAAGTGGATGGTAATTTAATTACCTCACGAAATCCAGATGATATTAACGATTTTGTCGCTGCTATTGATAAAGCGCTATCTTAGATTAATAAGCCAATTAAATTTTATAGATTAACCTAAAAGAAGCAGCTATATTTATTAACGATTTACTTATATTGATTTTACGAAATTACCATAACTTTAAAATCATAACTACAAAAAAGGAAATTATTATGTCAAATCCTAATCCGAACGATACCAAGCTTGAGCAACAACGTTCAGAATCAGCAACTGCTGCCCTAAAAGGTCAAACAGAAGATAATCATACGCAAGATACTGAAGCGGCTGCAGAGCGTATTGCTGATAATTTAAAAAATGCTAAAGAAGAAAAATAGTTAATCTTATACTTTATTAAATTTACTAATGATTAATAAATCAACCGGTAGAAAAATAATGATAACTAGGAGTATTTATGACCGACTCAAAAGACAACATGGACGCGCAAGAGAAAAAAATTAAACAACAAGCCGAAGATATCAATCCTAAAGAAGATAATATTCCAGCTAGTTTAGCAGAAGCAACGACGGCTCCTCTTGAAGATAATGATCTTGGCGGTAATGCTACGCAGGACGACGTTAAGAATGATAAATAGTTGATGAAGCATTAGTCTTATAAATTTAGACCTTAATCAATTTTTCTCTGCAGAAATTGTAAAACTACTATAAAAACTGCTGCTAGTTCAGCAGTTTTTTGTTATAATCGCTGTCACGTTTAATTTTCGCTTTATTCTTAATTAAACGTTCTAATTAATAAGTTTGTCGTACACTAGGTCAACTCTAGTAATGCAGGGTTGTCCTGAATGACGATTAAACTATTTTATTTTTTATTCTATTGTGCCTAGATGCTTTAAATTGAAAGTATCTTAGTACATTTAGCATTGCCGGAGAGATTTATGCTAACCAATTCTGATCGTGAACAAATCATTGCTCAATACCAACGTGGCGAAAACGACACTGGTTCTCCAGAAGTTCAAGTAGCACTATTGAGTGCTCGTATCAACGATTTACAGAACCATTTTAAAGAGCACAAAGCGGACCATCATAGCCGTCGTGGTCTTATCCGTATGGTTAACACGCGCCGTAAACTGCTTGACTACTTAAAAGGTAAAGACCTTGGTCGTTATACCACCCTTATTAGCCAATTAGGTCTACGTCGTTAATTTGGTAATAATAGTACCGATGGCCACCAAAAAAGATTATGCGCTAATAAGGCAGCATTTTAAATTTCTTGCTAAGCCACTTGGTACTTGTTTGCTAAGCTCGATAAAATAGATTTTTTCTAAAGACGGTGTGGAATAGTTTCACGCCGTTTTTTTATGCGTATTTGTATGATGAGTTTGACCGTTAAAGTATTGTGCTCTAGTGTCACCTTTAATGCGGCAGTCGCTTATTTTAACCGACTTTTTTATAATGAAATGCTTATAACGGTAATGCGCAAACAGACAGGTTGGCATTTCATTGGTCAATGGCTATAAATCACTGTAAAATAATGCCTTATGAGTTTGAGAGTAGTACTCGCGCTCGATTAAATATTTATAAGGTTTAACTTTATGAGTATTATTTATCAAACAGTGGCTAGCAAAGCAGATTTTAGTCAGCAAATAACGTGAAATCGTTATTTAAATAGAGGTATCAAATAAATAGGTAACAAGATTGCGCTAATCGACCCAGTTTTCAATTATGTTAACGTCAATTAGTAGCCAATCACGAGTAACCAGTTACCAAGAATTTTTAATGACAGATATCAGCTTTTTATGATGCTGATATCCATTTCGTCAGTCAATATTAGGAAAATTATATGACAATGTTTAATACCATTAAGCGTGAATTCCAGTACGGCGACCAGCAGGTCGTTATTGAAACGGGCCGTATCGCGCGTCAAGCAAACTCTATTTTGGTTCACATGGGCGGCGTGACTGTCCTAGTAGCAGCAGTAGTAAAGTCGGATGCTAAAGAAGGTCAAAACTTCTTTCCATTGACCGTCAACTACCAAGAAAAAATGTACGCGGCCGGTAAAATCCCAGGTGCGTATGGCAAACGTGAAGGCCGTGCCAGCGAAGCTGAAACGCTAACTTCGCGTCTGATTGACCGTCCGATTCGTCCGCTATTCCCTGAAGGCTATGTGAACGAAATTCAAATTACGGCAACCGTTGTATCGTCTGATAAAACTCAGTCGGCAGATATTGCTGCATTAATTGGTGCTTCAGCAGCGCTGGCTATTTCTGATGCGCCATTTAATGGCCCGGTAGCAGCAGCGCGTGTTGGCTTTATCAATGGTGAATATGTCCTTAACCCAACGCTTGAGCAGCTCAAAGACAGCGACCTTGACTTAGTGGTAGCTGGGACTAAATCTGCCGTATTGATGGTTGAATCAGAAGCTAAAGAGTTGTCTGAAGACCAAATGTTAGGTGCGGTTTTATACGGTCATGAGCAGCAGCAAATCGTTATCGAAAATATCGTGTCACTAGCAGAAGAAGTTGGTACCGCTAAGCAGCAATACTCCGCGCCTGTTCGCGATCAAGCGTTAGAAACCAGCATGAAAGCGCAGTTTGGCGAGCAAGTGGCTGATGCTTATACCATCACCAATAAGCAAGAGCGCTACACCAAACTTGACGAAATCAAACAAGCGATTATCGAGGCATTGGCAGGTGACGCAGAAGCAGAAACGTATAACGATACGGTATCTGAATTAAAAGAGATTTATGAAGAGTTAAAATATCGCACCGTTCGTGACAATATCTTGTCAGGTAAGCCGCGTATCGATGGCCGTGATCTTGAAACCGTTCGTGCGCTAGATGTACAAGTAGGTGTATTACCATACACCCATGGTTCAGCACTATTTACCCGCGGTGAAACACAAGCATTAGTAACCACCACACTTGGTAACACCCGCGATGTAAACATGATTGATTCATTGTCGGGTACGATTCGTGACCATTTCATGTTGCATTATAACTTCCCGCATTTCTCAGTTGGTGAAACTGGCCGTGAAGGTGTGCCAAAACGTCGTGAAATCGGTCATGGTCGTCTAGCGCGCCGCGGTGTTGAAGCGATGCTGCCAGATAGCGAACGCTTCCCGTACGTGATTCGTGTGGTATCTGAAATCACCGAATCAAATGGTTCATCTTCAATGGCTTCGGTTTGCGGCGCAAGCTTGGCATTGATGGACGCTGGCGTACCGCTAAAAGCACCAGTTGCGGGTATCGCAATGGGTCTGGTTAAAGAAGGCGAGCGCTTTGCGGTATTGTCTGACATTCTAGGTGATGAAGATCATCTTGGTGATATGGACTTTAAAGTAGCAGGTTCAAAAGACGGTATCACCGCGCTACAGATGGATATTAAAATCGAAGGCATTACCCCAGACATTATGGAGCAAGCCCTTAAGCAAGCCCACGCTGGTCGTATCCATATCCTAGAAGCGATGAACAAAGTACTGCCTGCAAGCCGTACAGAAATCAACGCTCATGCGCCTAACTATGCGGTTATCGAAATCAACCCAGAAAAAATCCGTGATGTGATTGGTAAAGGCGGCGCAACGATTCGTCAGCTAACCGAAGAAACTGGCGCAGTTATCGATATCGATGATGCTGGTACCATTCGTATTTTCGGTGAAAATAAAGCAGCCACCAAAGCGGCTATTGGTAAAATTGAAGCCATCACCGCAGAAGTGGAAGTTGGTAAAACTTATCAAGGTACGGTTGCGCGTATCGTTGACTTCGGTGCTTTCGTTAACGTCTTGCCAAACACCGATGGCCTCGTACATATCTCGCAAATTGCAGATGAGCGCGTAGAAAATGTTTCTGACTACCTAAAAGAAGGTCAAACCGTCAGCGTATTAGTACAAGACGTTGATAACCGTGGTCGTATTAAGCTGACCATGAAAGGTATCGAGCAAAACTAAGCATCGATATGTGACGCAACTTGACCTAGTCGAGATATGAAAAACCGCTTTGGTTGCTGATAGTTAGCAATCAAGGCGGTTTTTTTATGTCTTCAAAAAGGTGATAATAGGGAGAAATTAATTTATATGCTGATGTCTTTAGGAAGGTGAATATCGATGCGCAGCTTCGGTAAATCTTGCAAATACTGGTTGATAAGAGGCAAGATATCGCTATGCCAATCTAAAGCAATAGACGTTGTCATTTCAACGTTGTCAGCAACATTATTTTGAGTAGAATTGTGTTGCAGATGATGAGCAATAAGCGGACGCGCTAAGACAGCAATCCTGCGTATACCTTGATAACGTATTAAAGGTATTAGCTGCTGTTGTAAATCAACCAACGCCGAAATTAACCAGCTTGCTCTTGATGAATGATAAGGATGATCCGATACCACAAGGTTAGCAATATAACTT
>NZ_DAINDI010000004.1:36799-37477 GCF_036731945.1 Psychrobacter sp. | reverse complement strand
ACTGACACCAAGTCCAGCTTGCTCACGTGCGCGCTTATGCATTAAACAGCTACCAACCATTAGGCTACCCTCGCGGCAGGCACGAAAGTAGCGTTGGTAATTGTCCGGGTACAGGTTTTTGCTGCGCGTAAGGATAGGATCTAATAGAATACCGGCGTTATTGACCGGCAATATCAGCAGTTGGGCGCTGCTATTTAAAATAGGGGCGTGGGTAAGTTGTAGACTTGCCATTTATCTATCTGCCCCTTTGTGAAATGAATATTATTTTACACTATTTTTCGCGCTTTCAGCAGCTTCTAGTTGGGCGATTTGCTCCTCCAGCAGGGCGATTTGCTCTTCTTTCATCTCTGTCAGCTGTTTATTCATTGCCAACTGTTCCGCTGCTAGCTTTTCTTGTTCAGCTAAGCGCTGACGCTCATCTTCCAAGCGATCTATTTCTTCTTTCGCTAAACTGTCGGTTTCTGGCAAGGGCGCATTTAAAATAGCGTCGGGATCAGGGATTTGGCTGTTTGTACTTGTCGAGCTATCACTATCCAAAGTTAGTTCACCATCATCTAATGAGGTGGTATCTGCTTGCGCAGCACTATCTTGCTCAATAGACTCGGCAGTAGGTGGTGTGCTTTCGATCGGCGCCTTTTCAGTGTCTGGCGAATTGTTTTTCCAAACCAAATAACCAAT
>NZ_DAINDI010000004.1:11506-36789 GCF_036731945.1 Psychrobacter sp. | reverse complement strand
TAATAATTGGCCACCATTTATTGCGTCGTTTCACTGGTTGTTTCTTTAATGGTTTAACGGATAAAGGCGGTGTTTGTTTTTTATTCATACAATGGTCGATTTATGTCAAAAATATAAGTAGGCATACTATAGCAAACTCAAAATAAAAAGCCTATCTATTGGTAGATAGGCTAGGTGTTATTAGGACTTGACGATACAGATTTTATTGCTTATGGCTTGAATTTGACTGTACCACTGGTACCTGTCGACATGGCATCACGAACAATCTGATCTTCTAAATGGTTTTTAGCACTGATAGTGTCGGGATCGGGGCGGTGCTCTGTATGCCCGCATTTAGTACATTCGATGTATTCGTCGGGTTCGGGTGTGACGATATTTACTTGCATCACTGCATCCATCGCCTGACATTTAGGACAGCGAACGCCCGCTAAAAACCGGCGCTTTGGCGTCGATGATTGATAGCGCATTTAGATGACCTCGCGCGTCGTTTGAACGTTAATTTTAGCAGTGGCAGCATCATCATCTTTAGCAATGTCATTTTTAGCATTGTCAAAACCACTATGCCGTAGTAAAGCATCGATACTGGCGCTGCGACCGCGGAAGTTTTCAAAGTTGGTCTTAGCAGGGAAACTACCACCGACCGATAAAATAGTCTCGCGGAAGGCTTTGCCGGTAGTTGGGTTAAAGATACCTTCTTCTTCAAACTTACTAAATGCATCGGCAGACAATAACTCCGCCCATTTATACGAGTAATAACCGGCGGCATAACCCCCAGCAAAGATATGACTAAAACCATTAGCAAAACGGTTGTAATCTGGCGTCTGCATAATCGCAATATCATCGCGCACGGCGTTTAGCGTCGCCAAGATACCCTCATAATTAAGGGCTGGCGTCTGCGCATGAATCAACAAATCAAAAAGCGCAAACTCGATTTGACGTAAGGTTTGCATGCCGCTTTGGAAGTTTTTGACCGCCAACAGAGCGGCAAGTTTGTCTTTTGGCAAGGGTTCGCCGCTTTCAACATGGCTACTTATTAAAGCAATCCCTTCGGCATCCCACGCCCAGTTTTCCATAAACTGGCTAGGTAGCTCGACTGCATCCCACTCAACGCCATTCACACCAGCGACATCACTAACGGTGACTTGGGTGAGTAAATGGTGCAAACCGTGGCCAAATTCGTGGAACAAGGTCAGTACTTCATCGTGAGTCAATAGGCTTGGTTTACCATCGAGGGCAGGGGTGAAGTTGCCGACCATAAAGCAGACCGGTAACTGCTGATGGTCTTGCTCCGCATAGGTATAACGTGATTGAAAACCGCTCATCCAGGCGCCGCCGCGTTTACCGCTACGGGCAAATAAATCAAAGTAAAAGCCACCAAGCAAGTGATCATCGGCGTCAAATAATTGATAAAAACGCACGTCATCGTGCCAGCGCGACACAGACTCACTGTGCTCTTGTACTTTGATACCGTATAGGCGCTCAACGATCGTAAATAAGCCGCTAATCACTTTCGGTAGTGGGAAATAAGGACGTATCTCCTCTTGCGATAAACTAAATTTGCTCTGTTTTACTTTTTCGGCAATATAAGCGCTGTCCCATGGCTGTAGGTCAGTAATACCATAAGCCTGCGCATACTTTTGTAGCTGAGCTAAGTCTTGCTTAGCGGCTGGGGTTGCTTGCGTGGCTAAATCGCGTAAAAAGGTTTCAACTTCTACGACGCTATCTGCCATTTTGGTCGACAGTGACACTTCAGCATAATTATCAAAACCTAATAACTTGGCCTTTTGTGCGCGCAATTGCAAAATTTGGCTCATGATATCGGCGTTATTGAGCGCTTCACCTTTGGCATTGGTATGCGCATCAAACTCAGAGGCGCGGGTCACATAAGCATGGTACAGCGTCTCGCGTAGATTGCGATCATCAGCATGGGTCATGACGGCAAGATAAACGGGAATATTTAAGCTTGCCACATAATAAGGCGTCGGCAACGCATCGACATCGGCTTGGGTCAGTGCGCCGCTAGCCATTTCGCGCGCTTTATATTGTTCGCCTGCGTCCGCTAATAGCGCCAAACCACTCTCAGTTAACCCTGCTAATTGGCCTTGCTCAAGCGGTAAGGCATACGCCTGAGTAGCATCCAAGATATGGTCTGAGAACGTTGCCGATAAGGTTGATAGCTCACTTTGGATTGCAGCAAACTTTTCCTGTTCAGCTTTTGGCAGTGCCACACCTGATAGCTCAAAGCTACGCAACGCAAGCTCGATGGCACGTGCTCGTGCTGGCTCTAGGGCGGCAAAAAACGCGGTATCATTGACGATAGTTTGATAGCGACTAAATAATGGCTGATGCTGACCAACACGTGTGCCATAAGCGGAAAGTCTCGGCAACAATTCATGATGCACATGACGAATATCATCGCCGCTCATCACGCTATTAAGATGCGACAAAATCCCCCAACTACGATCCAACGCCAGGTTTATATGGTCAAAGCTCATGACCTCTGCCAACGCCTGCTCAGCGCTAAGCTTGCTAGCTGCCGACATCTCATCTAAAAAACGGTTGGCAGCATCGATAGCACTGATGACCTGGCTTTGTAAGGTATCAGGTGTGGTACTGGAAAAATCAACAAGGTGTAAATCTGGAGCAATAGAGTTCATAAAGAAAGGTATCCAATGTCTGTTAGTCAAGGTCTGTTAGTAATGAATAAATTATTATGATTTAGATAAAGTGCTATGAACGTTATTTAAAACGTAGTTTAAGACGTAATTTAAAGTAAAGGTTATCTAAAAGATGGGTATGATGCGATTGAAATACAAGCTAGCGTTATAGTTGGTTTTAGAGTGTTCATTTTATAAGTGGGATTTTTAGAAATGTCCAATTGGATAATAACCCGGCGCCAATTATCGATATGACTGATAGTTAGCTAAGTTTCACTTACAAAGCGTCATCATTTACTTGCAAATTAACCCTACAGGGAGTGAGGGTAAGTTGTTAGCATCTTAGTAATACAAGGACTTAATATAATAAATTAAATACAAGGCAGTTATTAAAAATAATTTTCAAATTCTATGACGAACTTTGCGATACCAACCAATGATAATAAAATAAGGAGCAGTATTTATGAAAGCAACTCTTAAAAGTCTACGTGAGACCAAAGCCAATCCAGCGGTCAGTATTTTTGTCAAAACCCACCGTGAGCATCCTGACAATCAAAAAGATCCTATCGCCCTAAAAAACCAATTAAAAGTCGTCGAAGAGCGCCTAAACAACGAGTACGACAAAAGTACCGCCACCTCTATTTTAGAAAATATCCAGAATAAAACCAGTGACCTGAATCACAACTATAACTTAGATACCTTAGCCATATTTGCTAGCACTGATGATGCTCAAATCGTCCGTATGCCTATTGATACCAAAGAGCGCGTGATCATCTCTGATAGATTTGCAACACGTGATTTGGTGCGTGATATGGCCAGTGCCGTGCATTATTATACGGTGGTACTGACGCGTGATAAGGCGCGCTTGATTGAAGCGTCTAACGACCGTGTGGTCAAAGAGTTTGACCAAGATACTGACGCACAAAACAATATGGAAAATATTCCGTTTCCTGTAGAAAATAATGGTTTATATACAACGGGTGATGCCGGCTCTGATCGCTCAGCAAACAATGAGAGTAGCTATCTAAAAGAATTTTTTAACCAAGTAGATAAGAGCGTCCAAGAGCTATGGGGCGAGCATAAAATGCCTTTAGTCATCGTTGGCGATGCCAAAAATATCGGTTATTATAAAGATGTTTGTGATCGTCCAGATAATATTATTGCTACTGTTTCAAATGCTACCAATTTAGAAGAAGGTAGCGCGCAGCATATCATTGATAGCGTACAAGAGGCGGTCGAAAATTATCGCTCGTCATTACATCAAGCAGCTATGGGTGAAATTGACAAAGCGCGCGGTGCCAATATGCTGCAAACGGATTTACAGGAAGTGTACCGCAGCGCCTTCCAAGGTGTTGGCGAGACTTTATATGTCCGTCGCGGTTACATGCAACCGGCTATGATCGATGAAGCGGCGCAGACTCTAAGCATGGCTGATGATGCGACTGCTCAAGGCGTTACTGATGATGCGGTTGGTGAAATCATTGAACACGTCATCCATAATGGTGGCAAAGCCGTATTCATGCCGCAGGAGCTGATGGGTGAAGATCAGCCAATTGCTCTAGTAACACGCTACTAAGTGATGGCTGCTATTCGTTAATGAGTTAGCCATCGTTACGACTTAGGTATAATATGGGAGCATTGGTTCGATATGAATCAATGCTCTTTTTTATAATAACTTAGGTTTACGTTTATCTAATGACTGGTGTCATTTGATAATTTTTTAATAAAACGCTGTTCACCCTTACGCTATCCATACTGAGTTTATAACTGATAAATTTATGACTAATACCACCTCTTTTGTTTTAACCAGCTACAACATTCATAAAGGCATGTCGCCGATGAATCGCCAAGTCAAGATACAGGGTATCGCCCAAGCGCTTGATATCATTGGATCAGATATCCTTTGCCTGCAAGAAGTGCAGGGGCAAAACCTTAAACGTAATATGCAATACAACGAATACCCTGACCAATCGCAGCACGAATGGTTTGGTGAATATCTGCAACTGCAAAACAGCTATGGCAAAAACTCAGAGTATGAAAACGGTCATCATGGCAATGCGGTACTCAGCCGCTTTCCGCTAGACCCAAAACATAACGTCAATATTACGGTGAATAAACTTGAGCAGCGCGGTGTCTTGCACTGTGAAGTGCAGCCGCTAGGGTGGGAGATGCCAGTGGTGGTGTTATGCGCCCATTTAAACCTCTTTGAGCGCGACCGTATCAAGCAGTACGAAGCCATCTCCAATTATGTGCGTAATGAGATTGCTGCCGATCAGCCGCTGATTTTGGCAGGTGATTTTAACGACTGGAAAAAAATGTCTTGTGACAGGCTCGCTTCAAGCTTAGGGATGACCGAAGCTTTTAAGCATTGTCATGGCAAATTGCTGCCGACTTTTCCAGCAAAACTGCCTGTGCTCAGTCTAGACCGCATCTATGTGCGCAATCTAAGGGTAAAAGACGCGTGGGTACATACGGGTAAGCCGTGGTCAACGCTATCAGATCATCTGCCGTTAAGTGCAGAGTTAGCATTGTTATGAATTGCTGTTATCAGTTAATGGATAACAAGTAAGAAACTAACCGAAAAAGAGAAATTAGAATAATACAAGGATGAAAAATCATGTCTGATAAACACCTACCAACGACGCAGCACGCCGTACAGATACGCGAGTTTGGCGAACCTGAAGTCATGACATATCAAGACGGCGTGGCTATGCCTGCATTAAAGGACAACCAAGTATTAATACAAGTTGCTTATGCTGGTATCAATCCCGTCGATTATAAAACCCGTCAAGGTAAAGGCTGGGGCGCCGATGCCATTCAAAAAGATAACTTTGATAAAGATGAGCCCGCTATTTTAGGCTTTGATGTTGCAGGGACGGTGGTCAAAAGTAATAGCGATAAATTTACCATTGGAGATGACGTCGCGGCCCTTAGTTTTGATGGCAGCTGCTACGCTGAATACGTGGCTGTTGACGTAGATTTACTGGCAAAAGTACCACAGGCAGTGACATTAGAGCAAGCAGGAGCATTGCCTTGTATCGGGCAAACGGCGCTACAGTTTGTCGAGTTTGCCGACATTAAAGACGGTGAACACGTGGTAATAAACGCGCCAGCGGGCGGCGTTGGACATTTAGCGATTCAGTTTTTACTGAAAAAGGTAGCGTCGGATAATATCAAAGTCACGATTATTTGCTCACCAGAAAAATACGCCAAACTTGACGATTTGATAGATAAAAGTAAGTTGGCAGGTTGGATAGATTATACTAAAGACCAAGATTTTCCTGATTTACAAGCCGATGTGCTGATGGATTTGGTCGGTGACGATGCCGGCGTGCGCGCTTTGAGCACACTCAAATCTGGTGGTCGCGTTAAAGTGCTACCGACCATTTGGGTTGATAAACTAAAAGATGCTGGTAGTAATAAAAACTTGAGCGTCGACGGCTACGCGGTAAAGCCAAATGGCGTAGATATGGTAAAGGTTTTACAAGATGTTGCTGACGGCAAGCTAATTTTACAAATTCAGCAAACCTATCCATTGTCTGAAGTAGTTACTGCGCACCGCGAGCTAGAAAAAGGCGATACCTTTGGCAAGATTGTGCTCAAAGCAAGCTAAGGCAGAGTTGCTTAAATTAAGCCAAACCCGCCTAATCTAATATCATTTGTCTAAAGGTTAAGCTAATACGTCCCTCTGAAACTGTTTTTGTCTTAGTGACAGTATGCTTCCAATATTTTTGCGTATCCCCATGCATGACGATAAGCTGACCGGACTCAAGATAAAGCTCGACTTTATCTTGAGTTTTTTTATGCTTTAAAACAAACTTGCGCGTCGCACCGAGTGACAAAGAGGCGATAATCGGCTGCTCGCCAAGCTCTTTCTCATCATCGGCGTGATACCCCATACCATCGTCGCCGGATGGATAATAATTCAGCAAGCAAGAATTAAAATCGACGTCGATCCCGACTTTCAACAACTGGTGCTCAACGTGACGTTTCACATGAAACACCGAGTCTGTCCATGCAATGGCTTGCCGCCTGTGCCCAGAATATTGATAACTGGCAGCACTGTCGCCCATCCATACTATTTGGCGCGTTGTGACGTGGGTCTTACCAAATAAAGTGACAATATCAGATTGCCAAGGTAGCGTCGTCAACAAGGCATAATATAGGGCGCTTGGGTAATCAATCACGATTCCTAAATCATTTACCTTGCCATCATAAGGCAATAAATTATCGGTTGGCGCAGGGGCAAAAAGGTCGCTCATTACTCATATCCCGTATATCCTACATTCCATATCGCTCGGCTTATTTATTGCTTTCATAATGTTCATTAATAATTTGCGCGCACAATTCAGGTGCTTCCATTGGCAAAAGATGACCGTAATCTGGCAAAGAGATAATGCTATCTGCGGGAACAAATCCTTGCCATTGTTTGCGTACTTTATTATTGATAAATAAAGTCGGTTTGCCAGTGATTAAGGTATAAGGACAGCTGAGTTTTTTTAATGCTGCATCGATATGAGGCGCACCAAAATAGTTGGCAAGCTCTTGCTCGGGGGCAAACATCAAGCTATAGCTGCCATTATTATTGGCTATCAAACTTTGCTCAGCAAATACTTTTAAGTGCTCATCACTGATACGTTTATAAGCCCGTTGCGCGCGCAAATGCTCATAATAATCATCGATACTTGCCCATGTAATTTGCTTGGTTAGGGTGCTTTTAAAAGGTTCACGGCTTAGCAGCATTTTACGTGGTAGTAAGTTATAAAGTGTCGCTTGTTTTTTAGTAAAGGTGACGGGCTCGATAAGATATAACTGCGAGAATAAATCGGGGCGTTTCGCTGCTGCTATGGCGGTCGCTGTTGCGCCTTGCGAATGCCCGATCCCCACGATAGGGGCGTCTTGAGTTTTTTCCAAAAACTCAATCAATAAATCGGCATCTTGCTCGCGGGTCAGACGCGGCGCTTGCGGTTTATCATACCAATAGCCACGTAGCGCTAATGCCGATAAATCAAACTCTGTTGCGAGCTCATTTAACAACGGTGCGTAAGTACCAACGGTAAAGCTGTTACCGCCATAAAAATGGGCAGGCGGGCGTTTATGGTGGTTTGGTTTGTCTGCTTGATTTGCAGCTTGGTTCAATTGTTCTAAGTCATAATAGCGCGCTTGCTTGCCATCGATATCAATACGCTTGGTAAAAGTTTCCATAAAAATCACACTTCCTTGTGGCGGTTTATTAACCGTTATCTTACATTTTATTGTTAACTTTCAATTAGCTGTCTTCGCCTAAGAAGCCGCCACTTTGACGCTGCCATAAGCGCGCATAAACGCCATTTAATGCCAGTAGTTCATCATGACTGCCTTGCTCGATGATACGGCCTTTATCCATGACCACCAATCTATCTAGCGCGGCAATGGTCGATAATCGATGCGCAATCGCAATCACGGTTTTGCCGGTCATGATATCGTTTAGGCTTTCAGTAATGGCAAATTCAATCTCAGAATCAAGCGCACTGGTCGCCTCGTCCAGTAACAAAATCGGCGCATTTTTTAGCATCACGCGTGAGATAGCGATGCGCTGACGTTGACCGCCAGAGAGCTTAACGCCGCGCTCGCCGACTTGGGTATCAAGACCGGTATTGCCTTTATCATCGTATAAATCTTTGATAAAGTCCCACGCTTGCGCTTGCTTAGCAGCTGTAATGATTTCCTCATCGGTTGCGTCAGGACGACCGTAAGCGATATTTTCGCGCACAGTACGGTGCAATAATGAGGTATCTTGGGTGACCATACCGATTTGCTGACGCAGCGACTCTTGGGTAACATCATCAATCGCTTGCCCATCGATATAGATTTTCCCTTTATCAACATCAAAGAAGCGCAGGAGTAGATTAACCAAGGTTGATTTACCAGCGCCTGAACGCCCAACCAGACCGATTTTCTCGCCCGGTTTGATATCTAAGTAAAAGTTATCTAATAGCTTGGCGTATGAAGTTCCCGCTGCAGAATCCGCAGCAGGAATAGCAGCATCTTCATTCATGTTATCTAGAGGCTGGCCTGATTTATGCTTGTTTAAACCTGTGGCATCGTCTTCGCCTTCATAACTAAAATCGACATGGTCGAAAACGATACGACCATCGCTGACTTTAAGGATAGCGGCGTTTGGCTTATCAACGATGGTTTGCGGCGCAGATAAGGTGCGCATCCCGTCTTGTACTGTCCCGATACTCTCAAACAGGCTAGCAGTTTGCCACATAATCCAGCGCGTCAGGCCATTTAATCGCAGCGCCATCGCCGTGGCAGCGGCAATTGCGCCAACACCAACAGCGCTTTGTTGCCATAAATAAATTCCGATACCGGCCGTACTACTGACCAAAATCACACTGATTAAGTGGGTTGATATCTCAAGGTAGCTGACCCAGCGCATTTGCGCATGGACTGTACCCAAAAACTGTCCCATGGCATTTTTGGCATAATCGAGCTCGCGGCGCGAGTGGCTAAACAGTTTGACCGTCATGATATTGGCATAAGCATCAGTGATGCGGCCCGTCATTAACGCGCGGGCATCGGCCTGTACAATCGCCGTTTGTTTAAGTTTGGGAATAAAATACCACATCGCCAGCCACACCAAGACAAACCACACAATAAATGGAATCAATAATAAGCTGTCTAAATTAAATAAAATAATGCCAGAAGTAATAAAATAAACGGCGACGTACATAAACATGTCGGTGACCGTCATCACGGTATCGCGTACGGCCAACGCCGTTTGCATCACTTTAGCAGAGACGCGACCAGAGAATTCGTCTTGATAAAACTGCATCGATTGCCCAAGCATACGCTGATGAAAACGCCAGCGCATCTGCATCGGGAAGACGCCTTGCAAGGTTTGAAAATGGATAAATGACGATAGGGCAATCCAAAGCGGACTTAAAATCATCACGGCCAGTATCAAAAGCAGCATATCGCCTTTTTCTGCCCACAGATTTTGCGGCGTATAAACGCCAAGCCAATCGACGATATTGCCAATCCACGCAAATAGCATCGCTTCGTAGATACCGATACCAGCAGACAAAATCATAAATAGCAATAGCCAACCGCGTAGCCCTTTGGTACATGCCCACATAAATTTGAGCATACCATCACGCGGCGAGGGCAGCGGCATAGGCGTCTCAGGAAAGGCGGGCAGACGAGTTTCAAAAAAGCGAAATAGAGCATTCATAGGCAGTCAGGGAGCATTCATAGCCGTACGCCAAGATAAACGCCGTCAAGCGCTATCGTGAATCGTTACTTTTGTTATTAGGATTGCTGGTTATTTTAACAAAATTCGTCCTTATGCCTGCATGCTAATTGTAAGCTGGCAGGTAGAGCGCACAATAATTAGATTGCTGTAGATGAAATATTTTGTTACATTCCATCATTTCTTTTGGTTTGTTGCTTTCCTCTATCTATACCCTTTTAATAATCGAAAAATCAGCTAATGAATGAGTATTTGCTTACTCATACAAATAATAAACGCGCAAAGTTGCGACTTAACAAGGATAAAGTTGATGATGTATTTAACGATAGCGGTGCTCTGTAGCGTCGCTGTTTCCGTACTTTTAAAAATATTACGCCAAAAAAATATCGATATTCGCCAAACCATCGTGGCGGGATATCCCGTGGCATTTTTATTAACTTGGCTGTTATTAAAACCAGATGTCAGTAGTATCGGCGCACTTGGCAAAGCATGGGGCATCATTATTGCGCTTGGGGTGTTATTACCGGCGGTATTTATTATTCTTGGGCGGGCGATTGAATCGGTCGGCATGGTCGCCACCGATGCCGCTCAACGTTTATCACTGATCATTCCTATCGTTGCTGCTTTTTTATTATTTGGCGAAGTATTAACGGGTACGCGCATATTTGGTCTGTTGTTAGGGTTTTTGGCGCTCGGTGCTTTGGTTTATCGTCCGCAGCACGGGCTTATAAATAGCCAAGCAAAGCAGACGCCGCTCTGGCTATTCGGCGTTTGGCTCGGTTACGGCGTGATTGATATTTTGTTTAAACAAGTTGCCAAGCAAGGCGCGGCGTTTCCTTTAACCTTGCTTGTGACCTTTGGGCTGGCAGGTTTGCTGCTGCTCGTTTACCTGCTTAGCATGCGCGTGCGCTGGCAGGGCAATGCCCTTAGCGCAGGATTATTACTCGGCGCGCTCAATATGGGCAATATCTATGCTTATGTGCGCGCTCATCAAGTATTGTCTGAGTCGCCAAGTATCGTCTTTACAGGCATGAACGTCGGCGTGATTGCGGTGGCAACTTTAATTGGAGTAGGCGTATTTAAAGAGCGCCTTAATCGTATCAATATGGTCGGTTTATTATTGGCGATTGGCTGTGTGGCGGTATTGTTTTTGCTTTAATCTTGTCACTGTGAAATAGACAAAATTTTAACTTATCAGTAATAGGCAGGTGGCATGTCCTATGATAAGGTAACTGACAGTCAGGCTCACACGGTTGAGGGCTGATTGACTTATTATAATAACGTTTGACCCTTATTAATTAGGATAGGATACCCATTCAATGGAATACGAAAAACAACTACAGCGTATAAAAAATGGCTCAGGATTTATCGCCGCGCTTGATCAAAGTGGTGGCAGCACACCAAAGGCATTAGAGAACTATGGCGTCAGCGGCGATGCTTATGACAATGACGAGGCGATGTTTGATTTGGTGCATGAGATGCGCGCGCGTATCATGACTTGTGATGCCTTTGATAATGAGCGTGTGCTCGGCGCGATTTTATTTGAAGATACCATGGAGCGCGAGGTTAATGGCAAACCGACCGCCAATTACCTATGGGAAGATAAAAATATCGTACCGTTTTTAAAGGTAGATAAGGGTTTGGCTGAACACATGAACGGCGTACAGGTGATGCGTCCGATGCCCAATCTAGACTTGTTGCTGGATAAGGCAAAAAATTATCCGGTATTTGGCACCAAGATGCGCTCAGTCATTTATGAGCCAAGTGTCGATGGTATCGAGCTTGTCGTCCAGCAGCAGTTTGATGTCGCAAAACAAATTCTCTCTAAAGGTTTTATGCCAATCGTTGAGCCAGAAGTGGATATCAACAGTAGCAAAAAGCATGACTGCGAGATCATCCTTAAAACCAGTATTTTGCACAATCTTGAGTTTTTAGACGACGATCATCAAGTGATGCTAAAATTGACTTTGCCTGAAGAAGACGGATTTTATCAAGAGCTGATTGATCATCCAAAAGTGCTAAAAGTAGTGGCACTATCAGGCGGTTATAGTCGTCATGACGCCTGTGAAAAGCTTAAACAAAACCCCGGTATGATTGCGAGCTTCTCGCGTGCTTTTACCGAAGGCTTAAGTAAGCAACAAAGTGACGCAGAGTTTGCTGATACGATTAATACTTCTATTAAAGAGATTTACGAAGCGTCAAAGATTTAATCTACTATAAAGATAAAACTGTTTGCAATAAAAGGCGCTACTTATAAGTAGCGCTTTTTTGTGAATTAAGGATTAACGTTAATTACTTAAACCTCTTTATACAGTTGACGTCCTTCATTGTTATATTTTTCGGTCATCTTTGCCATACCTTGCGCAATCTCAATTGCACTCATGACGTCTGCGCTTAGATTTTCTTTTGCATCTAAACCTTTAGCATACTCACGTACGTTTTGAGTGATTTTCATCGAGCAAAACTTCGGTCCGCACATCGAGCAAAAGTGCGCAGACTTGTGGGCGTCTTTTGGCAGTGTTTCGTCATGATATTCACGCGCCGTATCAGGGTCGAGCGCCAGATTAAACTGATCATCCCAGCGGAACTCAAAACGCGCTTTGGACAAGGCATTGTCACGTGCTTGTGCGCCCGGATGGCCTTTGGCAAGGTCGGCAGCATGAGCGGCGATTTTATAAGTGATGATGCCGTCCTTGACGTCCTTTTTATTGGGCAAACCCAAGTGCTCTTTTGGCGTCACATAACAGAGCATCGCCGTGCCAAACCAACCAATCATCGCTGCGCCAATAGCACTAGTAATATGGTCATAACCGGGTGCGATGTCAGTCGTTAATGGCCCTAACGTATAAAAAGGCGCATCCGCACACAGCTCAAGCTGCAAGTCCATATTTTCTTTAATGCGGTTCATGGCTACGTGTCCAGGACCTTCAATCATCACTTGTACATCATGCTTCCAAGCGACTTTGGTCAACTCACCAAGGGTACGCAGCTCACCAAATTGTGCTTCGTCATTGGCATCTTGCAAACAGCCGGGACGCAAACCATCGCCTAAGCTAAATGCCACATCGTATTGCTTCATAATTTCGCAGATATCTTCAAAATGCGTATATAAAAAGCTCTCTTTATGATGGGCAAGGCACCACTGCGCCATGATAGATCCGCCACGCGAGACGATGCCCGTCAAGCGATTGGCAGTTAGCGGTACATAACGTAGCAGTACACCGGCATGAATGGTAAAGTAATCAACGCCTTGTTCCGCTTGCTCAATAAGCGTATCGCGGAATATCTCCCACGTTAAATCTTCGGCAACGCCATCCACTTTCTCTAAGGCTTGATAAATCGGCACGGTACCGATGGGCACTGGTGAGTTGCGAATCAACCATTCACGGGTCTCATGGATATGGTTACCGGTCGATAAATCCATAATAGTATCGGCGCCCCAGCGCGTTGCCCAGGTCATTTTTGACACTTCTTCATCGATAGATGAGCCGAGCGCTGAATTGCCGATATTGGCGTTAATTTTCACTAAAAAATTACGCCCGATAATCATTGGCTCAGATTCAGGGTGATTAATATTATTGGGGATAATGGCGCGTCCAGCGGCAACTTCATCACGGACAAACTCAGGGGTGATGATTTTTGGCGTGTTGGCACCGAAGTTTTCGCCGTCATGTTGGCGCATATCGGTCAGTTCGTGCTGCTTTTGCGTTTCACGAATGGCGATATATTCCATTTCAGGCGTAATAATGCCGCGACGCGCGTAATGCATTTGCGTGACGTTCTTTCCTGCTAAAGCGCGACGCGGTTTGTCGATATGCGCAAATCTTAAATTAGCGGTACTGATATCACGGGCGCGTGCTTGTCCGTATGAGCTTGATAAGCCGCTTAATTGCTCGGTATCACCGCGCTCAGCTATCCAACCTTCACGCAATTTGGGCAAACCACGGGTCAAATCGATCTCGACATTGGGATCGGTATAAACGCCTGAGGTATCATAAACATAAAATGGTGGGTTTTGTTCCCATTCGGACTCGCTTATCCCTTGTATCGGAGTAGGGTCAAGGGTGATTTCGCGCATCGGTACTTGAATATCGGGTCGTGAGCCCTCGATATAGACTTTTTTAGAAGCGGGTAAGATGCGGTGTAAGTCGCGGGCGTCTTCTTCAAAGCGAGCATCATTGGCGGTACGATGGGCAGGCGTTTTTAGGGCGTCGGTTTTTTTTACAGAGGCGTTTTGTTGGGTCTTTGGAGGTAGGGTTGAGGTTGTCATATGCTGTCCTAGCGTGTTGGTTTTTTGAATAAAAGCAACACCGCCAGTAGCTGCGGGGCAAGACGATGCAAGATAGACAAATTCAATCATCAAAAACGTGCACTATTCTTAAATTCAACTTTCATTGAAAATGAATCTAATGCGGTTGTTAAATGATTGGTAGGCGCCGCTTTTTATTGCTTGCCTCATGGCCGTGTAAAAACGCTAGCACATGAAGTATCAGCAATAATAAAAAGGCATTTCTGCGCGCCCTTTGTATATAGAGTATCGTCTTAAGACTTCCCTGCGTCGGTACTAACCGCATCAGGTTCGGCGGGTGATCTCTCAGCGAATGTATGAAATAGCTTATAAACTAAGCTTGTCATACACCGCACCCCGAGTCTGTCAGTGTTGTAAATCAGTCTCATACTAACAAACTATAGGGATGATGCCTAGTCATTTGCCGTTTGTTAGTAGAGAGGCAATTTTAATGTCATTAATGTAATCACTGTCTTTTAATCAGTGACAGTTTTTCAATTAATGACATTCTTTTTAATTAATAAAAATTATCATGCATATTATTTTTCTGGCGTCCAACCTTGAGCGCGCTCATAGTCTTCGTTGTCCAAAAACTTCTCGCGTTGCTCAGTTAAAAACTTCTTGGCTTCAGGATCCATCATGCTGAGATGGTTTTCGTTAATCAGCATGGTTTGCTGCTCAAGCCATTCTTTCCAAGCTTTGTCAGAGACGGTTTCTTGTAGCTCTTGACCTTTTTTATTAGGAAATGGCGGATGCGGCATTTTTGGCAATTCTTGCTTATATTTGCGGCAAAATACGGTATTGGCTTGTGGATTAAAAGTCTCAGTCATCAGGCAATCCTCATTAATTAGGGGTATTAACTTATCGTGTCGAATATTGGTAATCTATCATAACGCGCTTGCACGATTTAGCAAAGCGTATCAGGTGTAGAGAAGGTAACATCAAATCTATCTAATGCTGGCAAAAAAACACCCGCGCAATGGCAGGTGTTAGACAAAAGCGCTGGTTTTAAAGCACAGTTTTATTGCTGGCTTCAGCTTGAAAAAAGCTTTTAAGGAAACGCTTTTAGGCGCGCACGTCCATTAACCACCGCCTGTTTGACTTGATTTGGCGCGGTACCGCCTAAATGGTCACGAGCGGCCAATGAGCCTTCTAGCGTTAGGTAGTCAAAAACATCATCGCCAATAGCAGCGCTAAACTGCTGCAACTGCACCAATGACAAATCGCTCAAATCAACACCCTCGCGAATACCCAAAGCAACGGCATTGCCGACCACTTCATGGGCATCACGGAAAGCAACGCCGCGGCGAACCAAGTAGTCTGCCAAATCAGTCGCCGTCGCATAGCCTTTCATGGTGGCGGCGCGCATGTTTTTCTTATTCGGAGTAATATTCGGTAGCATATCGGCAAAGGCGAGTAGCGAACCTGTCAAAGTATCGACGCAATCAAATAGCGGCTCTTTATCTTCTTGGTTGTCTTTATTATAGGCAAGCGGCTGACTTTTCATCAGACTTAATAATGTCATCAATTGACCAAAAACCCGTGCTGCTTTACCGCGAACCAACTCTGGTACGTCAGGGTTTTTCTTTTGCGGCATGATAGAGGAGCCAGTACAAAAGCGATCTGGTATTTGCACAAAGTTAAATTGCGCTGACATCCATAAAATAATCTCTTCGCTCATACGCGACATATGCATCATCAAAATAGAAGCTGCCGAGGTAAACTCAATGGCAAAGTCACGGTCTGAGACAGCGTCTAAAGAGTTTTGGCAAATACCGTCAAAACCTAGCAATTTGGCTGTGATGGTGCGATCAATCGGAAAGGTTGTGCCAGCAAGGGCAGCGCTACCAAGCGGCATCTGATTGATACGGCGGCGTGCATCTACCAGACGCTCGGTATCGCGATATAACATCTCAAACCATGCCATCACGTGATGACCGAAGCTGACTGGCTGCGCGGTTTGCAGATGGGTAAAGCCTGGCATGATGGTATCGGTATGCTGCTCCGCTAAATCTAATAAACCACTTTGCAAACGTATTAGTAGCGCGATGATATTGTCGGTTTCTTCACGCAACCATAGACGAATATCGGTCGCAACCTGATCGTTACGACTACGTCCAGTATGTAGCTTCTTACCAACCGCACCGACGATATCCGTCAAGCGCGATTCGACGTTCATGTGTACGTCTTCAAGCGCAACCGACCAGTTAAACTCACCGGCTTCAATCTCGCGCAGCACTTGCTGTAAACCATCGATAATGGTTGCAACCTCATCAGCACTTAAAATGCCGCATTCTTTCAGCATGGTTGCATGGGCGATTGAGCCTTGGATATCGTGACGAGCAAAGCGTTGGTCAAAGCCGACGGATGCGGTAAAGGCGGCAACGAAGCTATCAGTCGCTTCACTAAAGCGCCCGCCCCACATCTGCTGACCTTGACCACTTGTAGCACTTTGCGGCGCAGGAGTGTTGGTTATAGAAGCATCTATGCTAGAATCAGGAGTAGATGAATTTTTATTTGAATTAGGATTAATACTATTTGAAGAGTTGGCGTTCATATCAGTTCAAGACAAGTCAAGAGAATAAGAACTCAAGTATAGCAAATGATGAGGTTGCCTTACTAGCGGAGCGCTTAGAGTTTTTTATGCCCAAGCTCATGGAGATGATGAAGCCTTGGCAATGGCTGCTGGCAATCTTTTTTTGGTCGCTATTTGTGGCAATCGTCGATCGTCATAGCGTGGTTAATGAGATGCAGTTTATCATCAAGTTTATGGCGAGGTTTATCCAAACCAGCTTGGCCTTGATACCATCTTTTTATCTCATCGATTATCTACGTCCAGTTTTTAAAGGCTTACGCGTAACGACCGTCAGTATGTATGTTTTACTCATTTTGACTACTGCCACGGCGGTGACCGTCGCGTTGGCCTTGCTAATTATGATAAACGCTGGCTGGTTTAACTATAACTTGGCGGACTTTATCTCAATCATTGTGTTTAATACGGTGATAGCCGCCGGATTTACCGTTGCCACCTTGTTGTTTTTTTTACGCCGTTATCGTGAGCTAAATGCGCTAAAGCATTCATTCGAGCAAAAATTGAGCGCCCAAAATGATGTGTTAAAAGCTCGCCTAGCACCGCATTTCTTTTTTAATACCATCAATACTTTGATGTCGCTGATTGAGTCTGAGCCGCAGCGCGCCGCTGTTTTATTGCAGCACGTCTCAGCGCTATTTCGTGCCAGTTTTAATGGCGCGCGTGAGATCAGCTTTGAAGAAGAGATTGCCCTGTGTGAGCATTATTTGGCCATTGAATCCATCCGCTTGGCAGATAAATTGATAGTAAACTGGCAGTTGCCAAAAGAAGACGTCATGTATGACATGGTGATTACCGCTTTAACCTTACAAAGCGTGATTGAAAAAATGCTGGTGAACGTCATTAGGATGACCACCGAAACCATTTATATTGATATTAAAGTTAGTTGGTTGCAGCATCGGGTCGACATTACTATTAGCGTACAGCTGCCGAAAAAAGCCTTGTTGATTAACCATGACTTGCGCCAACATATGGATTTTATGATTCAAGCGCAACGTCTGCGCGCCTATTTTGGTCAAAGTGCCGACATTCAAAGCAGCATTATGAATAAACAAATTCTTACTAATATTAGCTATCCGCTGCAAGATGTCAGTTTATAATTCTTGTTCTTTAAAACAGTTGCTCTAGTTGCTATGCATGAGCCAATTATCGCCAAGCATTTATCGTGGCATATTTATTGCACCGTCTAAGCTGTTATGCAGGGCTAAAGCATTTAAACGGCAAAGTTAGATTCGTGGCTTGCACAAGTATGGCAGTTGGTTTATAACTTAAGTAGGGAGTTGCATTCTTACTAAGGGATGAGTGTTAAAGATTGATAGGTTATTAATACTTTAAAAGATTTATAAGTAGGCACTTATAAAGGAGTTTGAATGCGGATTGTTGTTTGTGATGATGAGCCCTTAGCTCGCGAGCGTTTGGTTAGAATAGTCAAAGAGTCAGGTCATGAGGTGGTTGCCCAAGCAAAAACGGGTATAGAGGCCATTATCGCCGTAAAATCTGAGCAACCAGACATTATATTGCTCGACATTCGCATGCCAGAGATGGATGGCGTCGAGTGCGCGCAAGAGCTTGCAACGTTAAACCATCCACCCGCCATTATCTTTGTCACGGCGTATGACCATTATGCCATCGCGGCTCTCAAAGCCAACGCCATCGGTTATCTGTTAAAACCTGCCAACAAAGATGAATTACTCGATGCGCTAAAAAAAGCCACCAATCTCAATGCCGCGCAATTAAACGAGATTCGCAAACTTGAGAATCCAACCGCGCGCCCAGTGCGCGAACATATCGTCGCGCGTACGCATCGCGGTGTGGAGCTGATTGAGCTCAAAGACATCTATTATTTTACTGCCGATCAAAAGTACGTCAAAGTACGCCACAAAGACGGCATTGTACTTATTGATGATACGTTAAAAGAGCTTGAGCAAGAATTTGAAGGCAAATTGTTTCGCGTCCATCGCAACGCCATTATTAATATTAAATATCTAGATTTTTTAGAAACACTCGATGCCGGACAGTTTCAGCTGCACTTTAAAGGTATTGATGAAACTTTAGCAGTCAGTCGCCGTCATCTACCAGCATTACGTGAAAAAATTCAAAATATGTAACGGCAAACTGTCTACAGGTAAACCATCCTAGAAAGCACTAAGCAGCAAGCGCAGTAATCTGTTGAAATAATCCTGCCATATCATCAAACCCTTATTTATGCTTAAATAGGGGTATTTTTTTGTAGCATTCAGTTTAAAGACATTTAACGTTTATATTGAATGCTACATTCGCATTATTGTAAAGATACTGAATCCTTCGTTGTTGAACGACCGTTGTTGAGCAATTTTCGTTAAGTAACTGTTATTCAGTAACGCGATTCTATATCGAATCTATTGAGGCCTTTTATGAGCACCATGCAGCAACCTGCTTTGACTACCTTAAATATTGCCACCCGCCAAAGTCCACTGGCATTATGGCAAGCGGAGCACATTCGTGACCGCCTACTGGCGCTGTATCCTGAGCTGACCATTAACCTGCTAAAAATTGTCACCAAAGGCGATAAGATTTTGGATACGCCGCTGGCTAAAATTGGTGGTAAGGGTTTGTTCGTTAAAGAGCTTGAGCAGGCGTTATATGATAAGCAGGCAGATATCGCGGTACATTCTTTAAAGGACGTGCCGATGGAGTTGCCAGAAGGCTTGACGCTTGGTGTTTATTGTAAACGCGCTTCGCCAACCGATGCCTTTGTATCGAATACTTATCATAATATCGATGAGTTGCCGCAAGGCGCGGTGGTTGGTACCGCAAGCTTACGTCGTCAATGTCAAATCAAAGCCTATCGTCCCGATTTACAAATCAAGACCCTGCGCGGCAACGTTGGTACGCGCTTAGGTAAGCTCGATGCCGGCGAGTATGACGCTATTATCTTAGCAACCAGTGGTTTACAGCGTATCGAGCATGATGCGCGCATTCGTAGTGAGTTGGTTATTGATGTTTGCTTGCCAGCCGTTGGGCAAGGGGCACTTGCGATTGAATGCCGCGAAGGTGATGACGAAGTGTTAAAACTGCTGGCACCGTTAAACGATAACAAAGCTCGTATCCGTCTTATCGCTGAGCGTGCATTAAACCGTCATTTACAAGGCGGTTGCCAAGTACCGATTGCCGCTTATGCTGTGTTACAAATGGCTGATGCAGACGACGATAGCAGTAGCAAAAACAATGGCCAAAACGGTAATAACGACAATGGTAATGTATTATGGCTACGCGGCCGCGTCGGTCAAGAAGACGGTAGCGAGCTACTCAAAGCTGATAAACGCCTGACCTTAACCGGCAGCCAAGCTGAGCAAGAAGCGCAAGCCAATCAGTTAGGTATTGAAGTCGCTGAGATGTTACTAGAGATTGGTGCGGGTGATATTTTATCAGCCATTTATCAATCTAAATAAAGCTTAAAAAAGAACTTTTAAGTTGCATAACAATAAAATGTCGCTGTCCAGTTACGCATAAAGTCGCTGCAATGACTGTATGCGTAAGCTTACTTTCCAAAACTTCTGTCACGGTATGTTTATGTCTTGGTCATCCTCTGAGTCTACTGCTTCAAACCAAACCATTAATAAGCAAGCATCGCTGCCACAAGGGGTCATCAATACGCGTCCAGTTGAGCGTGCGGCGCCGCTGACCAATCATTTGCAAGCGGCAGGATTTTCAGTGGTTGATATACCAATGTTGTCCTTAGAGGCGCGGCCAACGACCGAGCAAGACATGGCTTTGATGCGCCAATGGTTTGCCGGTGACTATCAGGCGCTGGTTATTGTAAGTCCGACAGCAGCAGCTTCTGGCTTAGCCGTTTGGCAGGCGCTTGAGCATGAGCGCCAAGCTCAATTGGCTGAGGTAAATAATAGCGTGCAAAAAGACGCTAGCCTTAAAGGTTCAACAGCACCAAGCCATCTGATAGCGGTAGGAGAGGCGACTGCAGCGGTATTAAATGACGCCAAACTCAATGCGACGAATTATCAAGTATTGCAGCCTCTGATTGCCAATAACGAGGGTATGTTAGCGATGCCGGAAATCGAAAGTTTAAAAGCAGGCGATAAGCTGTTGGTATGGCGCGGGCTTGGCGGGCGGCGTTTATTGGTCAATACCTTACAGGCGCGCGGTGTCCATATCGATAGTATTGCTTGGTATGAGCGCAAAATGCCCAATGATGCTATGGCGCAGTATAAAGAGTGGCAGTCCCAGTATCTTAGCCAACAGTCTGAGCAGCCAAAACCTATCGTGATTGTCAGTAGTGGCACGGCGTTTGAGCATTGGCAAGCGATTGTTACAGAGGTGGCAGCACAGGATTTAGGGCAAGAAGCAAATGCAGAAAAGCCAAACCATGCGCCGCTGCAACTCAACGATTTTGCTTATGTCGTACTAGGCGAGCGCTTAGTTAATATGGTTGCTGGTCAGGATTTAAGTTATTGGCGGGTAGAAGATTTGGCGCCCGAAACCATTGTTGCGGCAATCCATACACCGCTCGTCGATTGCAGTTAAAAAACACTTCCTTTTCTCAAGCCATTTATTTTATATTTGCTTAAAAAATTACTCACCAACGGTGCCGCCTTATGTCCATGAATTCTGACTCGTTAGCTAAGGAACCTTCTGCTATTCAGCAGCGCCGGCAAGCAAATATGTTTTTGGTGCGTTTGCAATGGCTGGTCATATTATTGCTTATTGCTGCTTTGCTGTGGTTTTTTATCAGTCAGCAGCGCTTTGAGCGCAGTATAAATGAGCGCTTGCAAAGTAATGAGCAAGTCGTCAGCCGCCTAAATGAGATGGACGATCGCATCTTTGCGATGAGTCAGCAGACGCTGCCAGAGCCGCGCGTCGCTGCTAGTAGCCAAGCCCAAAATCAGCTCGACTTATTGCGCATTCAGATACAGGCGGCCGATAGATTGTTGGCGGATAATAATGAGAGTGCGGCGATTGACTTGTTGCGCGGTCTGCATTGGCAACTGTCTCAAAGCAGTAATGAGATTGCCCCTGCGCTTACCGTGGTGATCAAGCAAAGTTTGATGAAAGACATTGAACGCTTGCAAGCAAGAAGCTCGCAGCCGAGTCCTTGGCAGTTACAAAACTTAGCCATTCAAAATATCCAAGAGTTTTTACACAGTTATCAGCGTCCTGCTCGTGTAACTGACGCGCCTAATACTAGCGCTAACGATGTCAGCGTAACCCGCAAAGAGCTTATCATTCATGAAGTGATTATGACTTTAAACCTTGCCAGTCAAGCAAGCAATATGCGTGAAAAAGATCAGCTGATTGGCTATCTGCGTCAAGCACGTAAACAGCTACAAACTCTAGTAGATACGTCTGCGTCAAAATCCGCTACCGATAATAAAAACGCTCAAACAACAAACAACGCCGTTTCTAAGCAAAATAGTAGTCAAACCAAATCTGCCCCTCATAATATCGCAGAAGTTGTTGACTGGTTAGATCGCCTGATTGCCACGGCGCCACAGCCAACGCCATTATTGACCACGCAAATTTTAGATAAGCCTAAGCGTTAATTGTCGTTTTTGAAATTCTATAAAAAAATAAGAGAAATGCAGTGATGAGTGCTTTTGAACAACACACAAACGTAAATAATAATGGCGTAGATGACAGCCGTCCTAGCGAGCTAGCGCATTATCCAATCATTCATCAGCAGCCGATCCATTGGGGCGAAATGGATGCCTTTAATCATCTAAATAACGTGGTCTATTATCGTTATGCGGAGTCAGCACGGATTGGCTATCTGCAAGCGCTCGGTATGTTTGATGGCAGTATGGTGACAGTATTGGCGCAATCAAGCTGTCAGTATTTACGCCCGGTGACCTATCCCGATACGTTATTATTAGGCGTGCGTTGTCAGCGCTTGGGCAATACCAGTATCGTGATGGAATATAGCTATTATAGCTGCGCTCAAGAAGCGATTGTCGCGACCGCTGATGCCGTTATCGTCCGTTTAGACAGTGATGGTAAGAATAAATTGCCGTGGAGCAATGAGGAGCGTGAGCGTTTATTGAAACTGGAGGCAAAATTTAATCATACGCCCAGACTTTAAATACCTTAGAAAATTTAAAAAAATCGGCTAATTTATTAAGCGGTTAATATTATTAGATGATAATGCTAAAAAAGTAGCTATCTACAAACCGTTAAAAATAAAAAGGCACGCTAAATGATATTAGCGTGCCTTTTTTATGTTGCTGTGCTTTTTAATTTCTAGGCTTTATTTTTGCTTAGGCGCATGAATAAAGTCTACTACATTTAAATCAAAACCTGACAGCGCATAAAACTTCATCGGTGACGACAGTAAGCGCATATCACGCACGCCCAAATGACGTAAAATCTGCGCGCCAACCCCGATGCTGCGATAAGGCTGCTGAGCGATGGTAGACATGGACTGATTTTCAGCCGCTTTATCCAGCGCCTCTCCCAAGTCAATCGGCTGATGATTGCCGATCCAAACCAACACGCCGCGCTCTGAATTGTTTATTTCTTCTAGGGCTGAGCGTACGCTCCAACCGCTACGACCAGTGGTGTCATTCTTCGCCGCAAACAAGTCACGTAAGGGATGAAAACCATGCACACGAACGGTACTGACGCCTTCGCTAACATCGCCTTTTACCAAAGCCAAATGAGTTTCGTCTGCGCCAAACTCGCGGAAACGATGCAAGGTAAAGGTACCGTATTCGGTCTCAAACGGATGGGACTCGACTTCTTCGACCGTTTGCTCATTGGCGATGCGATAGTTAATCAAATCAGCAATTGTCCCGATTTTAAGACCATGCTCTTTGGCAAATATCTCAAGGTCATCACGGCGCGCCATTGTGCCATCATCTTTAATGATCTCAACGATAACGGCTGCTGGCTCCAACCCAGCTAAACGCGCCAAATCACAACCTGCTTCGGTATGACCGGCACGGTGCAGGACGCCACCGTTTTGAGCCATAATCGGGAAAATATGCCCAGGCTGGACTATATCTTCTGGTTTTGCTGAAGAAGACACCGCTGCTTGAATGGTACGAGCGCGGTCAGCGGCAGAAATACCTGTGGTCACGCCTTCAGCCGCTTCAATAGAAACGGTGAAGTTGGTGCTAAATTTTGCCTCGTTACGGTCGGACATTAGCGGCAATGCCAGCTGTTGGCAACGTGCTTCTGACAAGGTTAAGCAAACCAAACCACGAGCGTGGGTAATCATAAAATTGATATCATCAGGGCGCACGTGGGTCGCGGCCATGATGATATCGCCTTCGTTTTCGCGATCTTCGTCATCCATCAAGATGACCATTTTACCAGCACGAATGTCTTCGATAATCTCAGGAATCGTATTTAAACTCATAGGAAGTCTCAATATTTTATTATGTATAGATGGGTTTGATGATAAGGTTAAATTATTATTTGTCTATTGTAGCAGCAGAGGGTGTCAAGCGCTGTGATAAAGCATGGCGTGGCTTAATAATAGAATAACCCTATAAATAACAGCAATAAAATGCTGTGCTCAATCGACTTGTATATATCATTATGAGGCCATTTTAACGCTTTTCACCCTACTGTGCTGCGTCATCTTACCAATATGTCCATTAATCGCTTAAAAATAGCGATAAGTATTATCAATGGAGCAAGCAAATATGCTGTTATTCATTACTGGCTGCTTGGGTTTTTAGCCAGTCCATAAACTGCTTGCTGTGCTGCTCGCGCTGATTGTCCGCAAATTCATAAAAACTGGTGCCGACTAAATTGTTCGGCAGATAGCTTTGCGGATAATAATGATTGGGATAATTGTGCGGATATACATAACCTTCACCATAACCCTGATTGCGCATCAATTTGGTCACGCCATTACGCAAATGCAGCGGCACAGGCGAGGCGTCTTTTTCTGCCAAGGCCATTGCCGCATTGATGGCTTTATAAGTGCTGTTACTCTTGGCGCTGGTCGCCAGATAAACCACCACTTGCCCCAAGATAATGCGCGCTTCTGGCATGCCGATAGACTGTACGCTACGCAATGCAGCATCGGCAAGGAGTAGGGCATTAGGATTGGCATTACCGATATCTTCACTGGCTAAAATAACCAAGCGCCGCGCGATAAAATCAGCAGGTTCGCCGCCAACCAGCATCCGCGCCATCCAATATAGCGCCGCATCAGGGTCTGAGCCGCGTACAGATTTTATCATGGCCGAGATGATATCGTAATGCTGCTCGCCATCTTTATCGTAGCGTACCAGCGCCGTTTGGGCGACACGGGCGACCAATTCATCATTGATAATTAATGGCGATTGCTTGCTATCCGCCGTTTGAATGGCAAGCTCTAATAGATTGAGCGCTTTTCTGGCATCACCGTGTGCCAATTGGCTAATCGTCTCTTGCGCTTGCAAATCAACTTTTAGGTTTTTAAGGATATTGTCTTCTAATAGCGCGCGCTGCAATACGGCGCTGATTTGCTCAGGTGTCAGCGGCTCTAGACGATAAACTTGGCAGCGCGATAGCAGAGCGTTATTC
>NZ_DAINDI010000004.1:8895-11496 GCF_036731945.1 Psychrobacter sp. | reverse complement strand
CTCTACCGCGCCAAGTAACGCATCTTGCTGCGCTTTATTAAAACGGTGAATCTCGTCGATAAATACCACGGGGGATTCAAAACTTAACGAGTCTTTTGTTTCTAGCACTTCACGTAATTGCTTCACGCCCGTATTTAATGCCGATAACGCATGAAAAGGTCGGCCAACCGCATCAGCCAATAGCATCGCGATGGTGGTCTTCCCTATGCCCGCTTCACCATGCAAAATAATCGACGGCAGGTGTCCTTGCTCAACCAAGCGCCGTAATGGTGCGCCTGCTGCTAACAGGTGCTCTTGTCCAATAATAGCGTCGAGCGTCTTTGGGCGCATGCGCTGAGCAAGGGGCGTATCGGCATGAAAATTGGGCGGCATAAAAATCTCTATTATCAATTAAACGGCTGTTTTTTTGTATTGTTGTGACTATAGCTAGGCTAACGCAGATTTACGTTAATAAAAGTCAGCTAAGTGTACAGCTTATGTCTTAAAGGCTTTGTTTTGCGCGATTTCGACCTTATTAATGGTTTATCAGTGATGACTAATCATGTTACGACAAATTATCAAATATAAAACGAGCAACCAATACGAGGTAAGACATTTATGCTGTCGCTATCTGCTTTCAAGCGTTTATTTAAACGCGCTGAGTCTCTTCGTGCTAGGCCTCTTAAAGCTACCAAGCAGCGTTCACGTAAGCTGATTGCTGGAGAGATAGCACTGGCACGTTCTGTGTTCGGCGATAGTATTGAGCTTGAGCAAGTTCAGCTTAAAACCGCTTGGTGGGTAATAAAAAACTACGCTGTCAGTCCTAATGGTAATATTTATTTTCACCCGGCCGACTGGGTCATAGATTTTAGTCAGTGTTCCTTGGCTAAGCAAAGCTGGCTTATCCATGAATTGACCCATGTGTGGCAATTGCAGCAAGGTCTTAAAGTCGTGCGCGGCGCTATGATTAATCGCCGCTATGATTATATCCTTGACGCTGGCAAACCTTTTTTTAACTATGGTATTGAGCAGCAAGCACGCATGGTACAAGATTATTTTATCAGTCGGCAGCATGGTCGCGATTGTCAGGGTTTTGAAAGCTGTATTCCATTTTTAGCGACGCAAAAAATCGATAAAAGCCATGACTATAATAGAACTCGCGACGGACATAAAACTCATAACACATTTAAAGTTTAATCTTTCTTTTACCCTATAATATTTATATGATGACTGAACCTTTTGATAATAATAACAAGCTACTAAACATACAGACAAAATAAAATAGCTAGTAGCCTCAGCACATAAGCGCACTGCTTTTAATAAGGATGAGAACTCGGATGTTTAAAAATTTGCTCGTAAAGCCTGATGGTAAGACTCATCATACCTGTATAAATGCAGGGTCGCTAAATAAAGCGATGACGCCGCCGCGTACGCGCTCCTTGCTAGTAGCCGCCATGACTGGATTTTTGTTGTTAAGCGGCTGTCAGCAGCAAGCAGAAGCGCCAGTAGCCGATAGTAGTCAACCCAAAGAAAAAACCGCTGCAGAAGACAGTCAGCCGATGCGCAAAAGTGACTCCGCTGCTGCGCGCATAGAGCAATTTCAACCCTTGTATCTCGCGCAAGCGAAAAGTTTACAGCAGCGTCTGCAAGCCGAATATGAATCGCTGCAAGCGGCAGATGCCTCAGACAGTGGCAATGATTTGTTGCCAGATAATACCTCTGCTGCGTCAGTAGACAATGCTAATCCAGTTGCAAATACTACCGATTCTGAGCAAATAGCAAAATCAACTGCTACGGATTCAGCTGCTGCTACGGACAATAGCAATAGTGAATTGAACGTTAGCAATGACTCTGAAGTTGACGCTGATGCGAGTATGGACGCGGATATCAATACCAGTACCGAAGTGGGTGAGCGCGATTTAACGGTGCTTAAGCGTATTAGCCTTGAGCCGCGTAAACCTGTGATGCTGACAGATGAGCAGATTATAGACAGTTATCAGCAAGCGATGGACGCGCTTTATCAACCTGTGACCACGCCGCTTAGTGCAGAAGAGGTTGATACCTTGATTAACATTGCAACCTTGACGCCGCAGTTATTTGAACATGCAGAAATCGCTGGTCGACTGAGTGCAAAAAGTCCGGCGCTGGCACGTTTGATTATCCAGCATCAGGTTTGGGAGCAAATAGAAGCTCAACAGGTCATGGATATGCAGCAAATGAAAATCGACCAACAGCAAGAGTTTGAGAGACTGATGGCAAAATTTAACGAAACCATTCAGGGTTATGATGAGCAAATTGCCAAATATGAGCAGACCTTAAAAGAATTTCAATAAAGCATAAGTAGTCATCATTTTATTGAATTTAGACCATAAAAAAATCCCGCTCAGTCGCGGGATTTTTTATGCTGCCAATAACAGCTTACTATTTGCGATCTTCAACTTTAACGAAGTCGCGATGCGTTTCGCCAGTATATAATTGACGTGGGCGACCAATTTTGAATGGTGCGCTGTGCATTTCTAACCAATGGCTGATCCAACCAGAAGTACGCGCGAGTGAGAAGATGACGGTAAACATTGATGTTGGGATACCGATGGCTTTAAGGATAATGCCTGAATAGAAATC
>NZ_DAINDI010000004.1:5668-8885 GCF_036731945.1 Psychrobacter sp. | reverse complement strand
AAGTGCCATAGCAAGCTCAAGCTTAGGATCATTGATACCGAGTGCACCCAATACTTCGTCACAAGTTTCTTTCATGACTTGTGCGCGTGGGTCAAAGTTTTTGTAAACACGGTGACCAAAGCCCATCAGTTTTACTTCACGGCTTTTCACTTTTTCCATAAATTCAGGAACGTTTTCTACCGAACCAATCTCATCTAACATCTCAAGGACAGCTTCGTTAGCGCCGCCATGTGATGGACCCCAAAGGGCGGCGATACCGGCAGCGATACACGCATAAGGGTTAGCACCAGTAGAGCCTGCTAGACGTACCGTAGAGGTTGAAGCGTTTTGCTCGTGGTCAGCATGCAAAGTAAAGATTTTGTCCATCGCACGAGTAATCACGTCATTGGTTTCGTAGTCAACATCAGCAGGGGTTGCAAACATCATGTATAAGAAGTTTTCTGCGTAATTGAAATCATTACGTGGATACATGAACGGTTCGCCTTGCGAGTATTTATAACTCATCGCTGCAAGCGTTGGCATTTTAGCGATTAGACGAATAGCGGTGATTTCACGGTGTTCTTCGTTGCTGACGTCTAAATTGTCATGATAAAACGCTGATAAGGCACCAACGACACCAACCATAATCGCCATTGGATGCGCGTCACGGCGGAAACCTTCAAAGAATTTACGTAATTGGTCATGAACGCCGGTGTGTTTACGAACCTTTTCATAGAAATCTGCTTTTTGCTCAGCATTTGGTAGATCACCATGAATCAGTGCATACGCCACTTCTAAGTATTCAGCATTGTTTGCTAACTGGTCGATAGGGTAGCCACGGTGTAATAACTCACCTTTACCGCCATCAATGTAAGTAATCTTAGATTCAACAGGAGCGGTTACTTTAAAACCTGGGTCATAAGACCAAAAGCCTGAATCTTGTAGAGCAGCAATATCGATAACTGGACGCCCTAAAGTACCTTCAATAATAGGAAATTCGTATTCTTTACCATTTACGCTTAATTTGGCATTGTTGTCAGCCATAAACTGCTCTCCATTGTTTTTAACTTGTTGGAATAAAATTATATCGACGCATACCCTCGCGTCTTCACTTGTTAAACGGTCAAAAAATTCTAACCCATTTAATATGCAGGCTATATTAGCAGTAATTACTGAGGTTTTGAAAAGACTTTTAGCAGTAATGTCTGTAATAGGTATGCATTAGTCGTACTAAACGACTGTAAACTTTGTATCAAAATATGTCTATTTGGTAATTTAAGGACAAGTTCTCAGTTTGCTTCTAAAGTAATGATTATCATTAACATTATAAAAATTAAGACTTTATCGCAAAATAAACGCTTTTACTATTTGCCTCAATGGACCATGCGTTAGACAGAGTATGAGTAGCCGACAGATTATTTGGGGTCAAAAAGTGATTCTGATACACCAATACTAATAAATTCGTCTTACCAATAGCTAGCTTTTTGTTAAATAATCACCGATAACCACTATTTAGGGGATAAATTTGTAATTATGACGCAGTCATTTTATAATTGGAGGGATTTAACTGGCACTAGCTTTGCGCAAATGAATAGGCTGCTCTGATAAAACCACTGGTAAAGCCCAGCTTTACTGAGACTTTTTGAGGATTGACTGTTCGGTTAATAGACCAAAACCCGACTTATCGTTTGAATATTCTTGTTAACTGTTCTATTTTTAAATAGTCAACAGTGAAGTTTGCCTTAATAAAAAATGATACTCTACAGATGATATTATGGCGTTATCTTTTTTGTTGATGCAACGTCGTAAAAATAGAATAGTTAATCGATTTATCCTATATTATGAACTCCATGCAACCTCTTTATTTTGTATAAAGGGCATGAATGATTTGTCATAAAAAGGGATTGTCACTTCAGTGAGCGATAGGGAAGTCTATAACCACTTTATAAATGGAAACTACCCAAATAGCAACTAAATAAACAGTCGCTACGGGCATAGATTTTATTTATAGAGTTTATCTGAACGTCAGATAAATAAGATTTATCGACCTTGCATATTTAGCGCAAATGAAACGACGTCAGCTAGCCCTTCCTTACTTTATTCATCTCATGTGTTGCTTGCCGCTTGTAGAATAGTATTGATAAATAGTATTCGTATAATGCGTTGATAGCTGATACAGGAGTATAACCGCAAAAAGGATGCCCGCTGTGAAAAGCAACCGACCTATTAATCTGCCCTTAAGCCAAGTGATTAGCGTTAACCGCTCACCGATTGCAATTGCTTCTATCTTGCATCGTATCTCTGGCATTGTTTTATTTCTACTTATCCCAGTCATGCTGTGGTTATTACAGAATTCTTTGGCATCGCCTGAGAGTTTTGAAACCGTGTTTGACAATGTCTTTATTCGCTTTTTAGCGTGGATTTTCGTCGCCGCCATTGCTTATCACTTCGTGATGGGCGTGAAGCATTTATTTGCTGATAATGGTCAAAATGAAGAGCTACAATCGGCGCGTATGGCGTCTGTTGTCAGCTTAGTGATTGCAGCGATTTTAATTGTCGCGTCATTTGTATGGGTGATGTTCTAATGATAAAAAATGATTCAGGAATCAAAAGCGCCACCGGTCTAACAAGCTCAGGTACCCGTGATTGGATGGTCCAACGTATCAGTGCGGTTATTCTAGCCGTCTACAGTGTGGTATTGCTGGGCTTTTTCTTAACCCATGGCAATATAACCTTCATTGAATGGTCTGATTTTATGACCAGTTTACCGATGCGTCTGTTCAGCTTGTTGGCTATCTTGGCATTGGCTGGTCACGCGTGGGTCGGTATGTGGACGGTGTTTACCGACTATATTACCTCTGGCAAGATGGGTGAAAGCGCACCTAAACTGCGTTTATTTTTACAAACATTGATGATTATCGCTATTTTAGTCTTCCTATTTTGGGGCATTATGATTTTTTGGGGTAACGGCTTCGGTGTTGTTGCTGTTTAACTTTTTACCATACCGGTAAATATTTATTCATCGGCTATTTATAAGCGTAGTATTAGCAGCCATATATCGATGAATAATAACGGATGAATCTAACCGCATTTATAGCCTTACTGATTTAAAAGCATTTAGATGAAAAAATCCGTTAGTAGCCAAAATAGACAGAGCCAATCATAGCGTTGGGTATTTCTCAATTTAACTTATCACTGATACCAGTGCATTATTAAGCAGTTGCATGACAGTTAGACC
>NZ_DAINDI010000004.1:4250-5650 GCF_036731945.1 Psychrobacter sp. | reverse complement strand
TGTCAGTAGCGTGAGCGCAAATATTAGCCGACGTTGCCGCATGATAAGACAGAAACCAACATAGACATCAGCCTTTTTATTTACTTCTAAGCATTAACAGGCATTAGGAAAACCGTAATGGCAACTAGACAAGATAATACCATTAGCAATATTAAAACCCTGAACTATGACGCGGTCATCGTTGGTGGCGGCGGCTCAGGTATGCGTGCTTCATTGCATTTGGCCGAAGCGGGCATGAAGGTTGCAGTCTTGACCAAAGTATTCCCAACCCGTTCGCACACCGTTGCAGCGCAGGGCGGTATCGGCGCAAGTTTGGGTAACATGAGTAATGACAACTGGCACTTTCACTTTTATGATACCGTGAAAGGGTCAGATTGGTTAGGTGACCAAGACGCCATTGAGTACATGTGCCGCGAAGCGCCAAAAGTAGTATATGAGCTTGAGCACATGGGTATGCCGTTTGACCGTAACGAAGATGGCACCATTTATCAGCGTCCATTTGGTGGTCATACCTCAAACTATGGCGAAAAAGCTGTACAACGTGCTTGTGCTGCTGCTGACCGTACGGGTCACGCGCTATTGCATACGCTTTATCAGAAAAACCTCCAGCAAGGTACTGAGTTCTTTATCGAGTGGATCGCCCTTGATTTGATCAAAGATGACGCCGGTAACATCAATGGCGTTATCGCGCTTGAGCAAGAAACTGGTACGGTTGCGGTATTCCAGTCGCCAATTACTGTATTAGCGACAGGCGGTGCTGGTCGTATCTTTGCGGCTTCTACCAACGCTTATATCAATACGGGTGACGGTATTGGCATGGCGGTTCGTGCAGGCATTCCATTGCAAGATATGGAATTCTGGCAGTTCCACCCAACGGGCGTTCATGGTGCCGGCGTACTATTGACCGAAGGTTGCCGCGGTGAAGGCGCTATCTTACGTAATAAAGATGGCGAAGCGTTCATGGAGCGTTATGCGCCAACCGTAAAAGACTTGGCACCGCGTGATTTGGTATCACGTTCAATGGACCAAGAAATCAAAGAAGGTCGCGGCTGTGGTCCAAATGCTGACCATATCGTAATGGATATGACCCATTTGGGTGTTGACACCATTATGAAGCGTTTACCATCAGTCTTTGAGATTGGTAAAAACTTTGCCAACGTTGATATCACTAAAGAGCCAATTCCAGTTATCCCAACCATTCACTATATGATGGGCGGTATTCCAACCACCATTCATGGTCAAGTGATTGTACCGGATCTAGAAGCGGGTACCGATGAAGACGGTCTATATGCCAAAGGCAACGTCGTTAAAGGTCTTTATGCAATCGGTGAGTGTGCGTGCGTTAGTGTGCATGGTGCCAACCGTTTAGGTACCAACTCGCTACTTGATTTATTGGTCTT
>NZ_DAINDI010000004.1:0-4240 GCF_036731945.1 Psychrobacter sp. | reverse complement strand
GCGCCATTATGCAAAAGCATGCCAGTGTATTCCGTACGCAGGCGATGATGGATGAAGGTGTTAAGCAGATTCTAGCGCTTGCTGATAAAATCGACCAAATCCATTTGGCTGATAAATCACAGGTCTTTAATACCGCGCGTATCGAAGCATTTGAAGTAGCAAACTTGTATGAAGTGGCAAAAGCGACGATGATATCGGCCGCCAACCGTCATGAAAGCCGCGGCGCGCACAGTGTGTCTGACTATGATCGCCCAGAAGATGATGATTATGCACCAAACGGCCGTAACGATAATGATTGGATGAAGCATACCCTATGGTATTCTGAAGGCAATCGTATTATCTATAAGCCTGTACGTAAAGTGCCATTGACGGTCGATTATGTCGAGCCGAAAGTTCGCGTTTATTAATTCTAGCCCTTGTAGTTTTGAGCATACAGTTTTGTATATACATAGAATTAACGTTTTATCCCTTATTTAATAAAAGGTGAGCGCCAGCGATAAGCTTTTATCAGCGCTATGAAATAGTCATACTAGCGCTGATAAATAGCAGTCTTTAGACTGTACGCTTGTGAGCCCGCATCACCAATGTGTGGAGTTTAGCATTATGAGCCGAGGTACTCGCACCATCGAAATCTATCGCTACGATCCTGATGTGGACGCAGCGCCGCGCATGCAAACTTATACGATTGAGTTGTTAGACTCAGATCGTATGTTGCTTGACGTGTTATTACGCCTAAAGAAAGAAGACGAAACCCTTACTTTCCGTCGCTCGTGCCGTGAAGGCATTTGCGGTTCAGATGGCATGAATATCAATGGTAAAAATGGTCTAGCCTGTCTGATTAACATGAACACCTTGCCTGAAAAAGTAACGGTTCGTCCGTTACCAGGTTTGCCAGTGGTTCGTGATTTGGTCGTCGACATGAACCAATTTTATGAGCAATACGAAAAAGTTCATCCGTTCTTAATCAATGACCAGCCAGCACCAGCAACCGAGCGCTTACAGTCACCTGAACAGCGTGAAAAATTAAACGGTTTGTATGAGTGTATTTTATGTGCGTGCTGTTCAACCAGCTGCCCATCATTTTGGTGGAACCCTGATAAGTTCTTAGGTCCAGCAGCACTATTGAATGCCAACCGTTTTGTATCTGACAGCCGCGATACTGATATACGGGCTCGTCTATCACGTTTGGAAGATCCGTTCAGCTTATTCCGTTGCCGCGGTATCATGAACTGCGTGTCAGTATGTCCAAAAGGCCTAAATCCAACCAAAGCCATCGGCCATCTGCGCAATTTACTGATCGATCAAGCAGGTTAGTCTACCATTTATTGGTAATTAGCTTTATAATAGCGCTGTTAAAAAAACACCACCTCTCATTAGGTGGTGTTTTTTATTCAAGGTTATCAGCATTAAACTGTCAGGTATAAAGCTAGCATCACAAAACTGATATTTTAGAAGGTATTGTTGATGGGCAGTGGTGCGTCAGTCAATGAAAGTAAGGCTGTATTAACAATACGTTGCTTGTATGTAAGAGGGCATGCTATATCGTGCGCATGTCTATATAATTGATTATAACCGTATATTTTCGCGCAGATTTATTTAATGGTAGTGATTAACTATAGATGTTTATATCGCTCAAAATCTATAGAAATGCAAAAAGCAGGCTATAAATTTAGCTAAATTTGCTCAAATAAAAGTTAACTAGTTGCGAGAAATGATAGTTGATATTCATTTCGTAAATACCTAGTATTGAACAAACAAACTATGGCGTGATAGGCAGTCATGTTACCCTATACAGCAATGTATCTTTGGCGTAATATCGCCTATATTTCTACCATAGCAAGGCACTTCAGCGAAAATAGCCAATTAAAAGGCTAACTGAAGACAAAATTTTTTGAGTAAAACCATGCTATTAACAATTTGGTTATAGCTGCAAGCATTATATATAAATTAATGTTGTCAAACGAGCCACTAAAGAAAACCGACCGTTCACAAATAATTTTAATAGTAAGCATGGTATTGCAATTATCTTTTTTATAACGAGATAGCTTGGGTAGGATGTTTCTTATTGACCAAGAGCGGTAACTTATAGATATGGTTAATAAAAAGATAATATTAAGACAAGTTTTAATGGTAAAAAGCGACGATTGATGTCGCTAACCTATAACGAACAACACAATAATAAGCACGATTCCATTCATTTATCTATCAAATAGACGATTATTATGAATAGTATAACTAAAGAAACTGCGAGCCTAGATCATACTGAACTGGCTGCCGACAATGCTCAATATATCGAAGCGCTCTATGAGCAATATCTAGATGATCCTAGTAGCGTTGATAACGATTGGCAAGCGTATTTTGAACAATATAAAACGCCAAATGATGCCAAGCACAATGCTATTAAAGATCAGTTTTTGTTGCTTGCGCGCAATCAAACGGCGAACAAAGTAAATACTGACACCTCTGGCTCACAAACTGGCGATTCAAACTGTGCTGACCCAAAGCAAATGGGCGTGCAGCAGCTGATTTCAGCCTATCGCCGCCGTGGCCATCGCCGCGCTAAGCTTGACCCGTTAGATTTGCATCCACGTGCCGAAGTGGAAGATTTAACCCTTGCCTATCACAATCTTTCTGAAGCCGACCTTGATACGGTGTTTCCAACCAATGATTTAATTATTGGTAAGGATGAAGCGACGCTACGTGAAATCATCGAGATCATGGAGCGCGTCTACTGCCGTTATATCGGTACGGAATATATGCACGTGACCACCAGCACCGAAAAGCGCTGGATGGAAAAATACCTAGAAACCAATCTGGGTTATATCGAGTTTGATAAAGAAAAACGTTTATCTATTCTTGAGCGTTTAACCGCTGCCGAAGGCTTAGAAAAATATTTGGCTCGTAAATATACGGGTGTTAAACGTTTTGGTCTAGAAGGTGGTGAGAGCTTTATTCCTGCTATCAATGAAATCATCCAACGTGCTGGCGGTTATGGTACTAAAGAGATGGTTATTGGTATGGCTCACCGTGGTCGTTTAAACTTGTTGGTTAATATCTTGGGTAAAAACCCTGCCGATTTGTTTGATGAGTTCGATGGTAAAGTGCAGCCAGAAAAAGGCTCAGGTGACGTTAAATATCACAATGGTTTTTCATCGAATGTGATGACACCGGGCGGAGAGGCGCATTTGGCATTGGCGTTTAACCCATCGCATCTTGAGATTGTCGCACCAGTATTACAAGGTTCGGTACGCGCGCGTCAAGTTCGCCGTAATGACCAACCCCTACAAGATAATAAAACAGGCAACTCGGTACTACCGATCGTTATTCATGGCGATGCGGCTTTTGCAGGCCAAGGTGTGGTGCAAGAAACTTTCCAAATGTCACAAACCCGCGCTTACACCACTGGCGGTACGGTACATATTGTTATCAATAACCAAGTTGGTTTTACCACCAGCCGTCAAGAAGATGCACGCTCGACTGAGTATTGTACTGATGTTGCAAAAATGGTGCACGCACCTATCTTGCACGTAAACGGTGACGATCCTGAATCAGTGGTTTTCGCGGCACAATTGGCATTAGATTACCGTCATGAGTTTGATAAAGACATTATCATTGACTTATTCTGCTATCGCCGTAACGGTCATAACGAAGCCGATGAGCCATCAGCGACTCAGCCACTCATGTATGCGGTGATTAAAAAATTACCAACCACTCGCACTATTTACGCACAGCAACTGATCAAAGCCGGCGTGTTGAGTGAGAGTGAAGCTCAAAAGTACGAAGATGAATATCGTGAGTCATTAGACCGCGGTGAATACGTTGCCAGCTCTCTAGTGAGTCTACCTAACGAAGAATTATTCGTTGATTGGAAACCTTACTTAGGTCATGATTTGGTTGACGATTGGGATACCAGCGTCGATATCGAAGTGCTAAAAGGCTATGGTCGCCGTATGGCAGAAATGCCAGAAGGTTACAAGCTACAACGCCAAGTACAAAAAATGGTCGAACAGCGTTTAGCCATGCAAACAGGCGAAGAGCCACTTAACTGGGGCGCCGCTGAAACACTAGCATATGCATCATTGGTTGACTATGACAATGTCTTGGTACGTATTACTGGTGAAGATGTGGGCCGTGGTACGTTTTCGCATCGTCACAGTGAAATCTATAACGTCAATGACGGCAGCATGTATGTGCCCCTTTCACATATCAGTGAGACGCAAGCGCGCTTTGCGACCTATAA